>CAYTJG010000321.1:0-5632 GCA_964437865.1 uncultured Bifidobacteriaceae bacterium
CACGGAAGCATATGGCGTGGCGCTGGATCCTAACGACGACGTGTACGTGGTGGGAACCTTCTGGGCCTCCAACACGGTGGCGAAAATCCAGATGAACCTGCCCACTGGAAACTCCGGCAATATCAACGCGCTAGTGGTGCGCCAAGTGCCCACCGTCACTCTTCAACGGGTTGGGACCGGCCTTCAGCTGATTTGGCCGGCCGGCACGCTGCTCCAGGCACCGGCCTTAACCGGACCGTGGACCACCAACGCGACCACATCACCCTACACGTTCGTTCCGACCGGACCGCAGATGTTCTATCGGGTGCGATTGCCTTAAAGCCGAAATGTAGCAACTGCCCTAGCCGTCGGCTGGGGTCCGGCTGGCGGCGAGATGGGCGGGATTGCCAAGGGGCGGTCCCGCCCTGACTATAAAATTGAGGAAAAGTCTGTATTTATGGAAAATTGCAAAGCTGAGATGGTCAATAAGAGCCGGTCTTGTATTGGGCATAATTTGAATCCGCTCATCGCGGCGGCAACGGCGTTGGCCAAGGACCTCAAAGGCGATTTTCCGAGACAGATTGCCCACGCGAACCGGTGGTTGTCTTTGATTGGCAGAACTGTCTCGCGTTTGGCTTTGTCCGTCACTGTGTTCTTTGTCAACGCTTTGGCTGCCAAAGCCGGCTATGCTCAAGTAATCGTCCACACCAATGCCGAGCCGGTGATCGCCGGCAAATTTGAACCCACATGGGAATCGTTGAAACAATACCACTGCCCGCAGTGGTTTCGGGACGCGAAGTTCGGTATTTGGGCCCATTGGGGGGCGCAGTGCGAACCGGAGGACGGCGATTGGTATGCGCGGGGTATGTATCAGACCGGAAGCTGGCAGTATCAATTTCACACCAACCATTACGGCTCGCCCGCCGAATTCGGGTTCAAGGAGGTAATACACAAATGGCATGCCGAAAACTGGGACCCCGAAAAGCTGATAAAGCTCTACAAGCGCGCCGGAGCCCAGTACTTCTTCGCCCTCGCCAACCATCATGACAACTTCGACAACTGGGATTCCCAATATCAGCCATGGAACTCGATGAAGGTTGGGCCGCGCAAGGACCTGATCGGCGGTTGGGCGAAGGCGGCGCGGGAAAGCGGCTTACGTTTTGGCGTCAGTGTCCACGCAGCGCATGCCTGGACATGGTATGAGCCGTCACAGAATTATGACGGAAATTTGACGAGGGTCGAAGGCAAAGGCATATGGTGGGAGGGATTTGACCCCCAGGATCTGTATGCACAAAAGCATCCGCACAGTCGGGACTGGAACAATCCCGATGCCATCCATTCGCAATGGGACTGGGGCAACGGCGCGAGCCTTCCGGACCAAGCCTATTGCGACAAGTTTTACAACCGCACCGCCGACCTCATCAGAAAGTACCATCCCGACCTGATTTATTTCGACGACACTGCACTACCGTTGTGGCCAATGAGCGATGCCGGCCTGAAAATTGCCGCTGATTTTTACAACACCAACATAAAGTTGCACGGCCTCGATGACGACGGCGTGCTGTTCGGCAAAATTCTCACGCCGGAGCAGCGGCAATGCATGGTTTGGGATATTGAGCGCGGCCAGGCCAACGAGATTGAGCCATATCCGTGGCAGACAGATACTTGTATCGGTGCGTGGCACTATGACCGGGCGCTGTATCAGCGCAACGGTTACAAGAGCGCCCAGACCGTCATCCAGATGCTTTGCGACATCGTCAGCAAGAACGGCAATCTGCTGCTGAACATACCGGTCCGCGGTGACGGTACGATTGACGAGAAGGAATTGAAGGTCGTGGAAGGCATCGCCGATTGGATGGCGGTGAACAAGGAATGCATCTTCGGGACACGCCCGTGGATTGTGTTTGGCGAAGGACCGGCCTCGGCAGGCGCGAAGTTGACGGCTCAAGGCTTCAACGAAGGCAAGGGCAAGCCGTTCACTGCGCAAGACGTGCGGTTCACGCAGTCCACGGACGGAAAAACGATTTATGCCATCGTGCTGGGCGCCCCCACTAATGCGGTGAGCATCCACGCCTTCGGCCATCCGGCCTGGCTCCTGGATCGATCCATCAAAACGATTCGGTTGCTGGGCAGCCGGGAAAAGATCCACTGGCAACAGACTGATGA
Source organism: uncultured Bifidobacteriaceae bacterium (assembly GCA_964437865.1). Classification (GTDB taxonomy): domain Bacteria; phylum Verrucomicrobiota; class Verrucomicrobiia; order Limisphaerales; family UBA11358; genus UBA11358. The sequence goes on from CAYTJG010000321.1 coordinate 2,146, forward strand.
CGCACTGCAAATTGCCCAACCAGGGAAAATGCCGAATGCCTTTGCCAATGTTTTCAAAATCACCTTGTTCGGAAAGTAACCCATGACTATACGGCGGCGTCTTCATTTCCCCGACTGGCCAGCTCTGGATCTCCTGGTGGCCATATTGTTTTTCGCGGCGGCACTTTCAGGAGCAGCCTACACGCTGCCGGCCTTGCCGCCGTTGCCGCTTGTCGCGCCGGGTACCGCGAGTTCCATGCCCTTAGGCGACCCGGCGAATTTCCCGGAGACAAATATGGATTTTGCGATTGAGACGAACGGACCTTTTCAACCGACATGGAAGTCCATTGCCAATCACAACACGAACAGTGACAACGGGGCTCCCGCGTGGCTGCGGCAGGCAAAATTCGGCATGTGGGTCCACTACGGGCCGCAGGCGAATCTCCAGAGCGGCGACTGGTCTGCCCAACACATGTATCAACAGGGGGCTGCTGCCTACACTTTTCACACCAATTATTTTGGGTACCCTACCACGAACGGTTACAAGGACGTGGTTCGCGCTTGGAATCCGGCGAATTACAATCCCGCCGCCCTGGCGCAGCTTTATTACAACGCGGGCGCGCGGTTCGTGTTGGTGCAGGGCGTGCATCACGACAATTTCGACAATTGGAACTCGCTTTATAATCCTTGGAACGAAATGAACTTTGGGCCTAAACACGACACCCTGCTGCAATGGAGCAACGCGGTCCGCTCACTGGGCATGCATTTCGGGGTGGCGTTTCACCACGAATATAGCTGGTGGTTCACGCAACCCGATTTTTTAAGCGACACCGCCGGACCTTTTGCCGGCGTTCCCTATGACGCGGTGACCGCTACCAACGGCGCGGGCGAATGGTGGACCAACTACGACACGCGCAGGCTTTACAACCAGGACCTGCACAAGTATCAGGGCATTGCCACGCCGACAACGGGTTATTGGAACCCCACGCAGGGAGTTTTCACCAACGATTTGGCCTATTGCAATTGGTATGCCACTCAATGGGCGCTGCGCATCCTGGACGTGATTGAAAATTACAATCCTGATTTCATATATACCGACGGCAATTCAACGCAGCCCTTCAGTGGTTACGCCACTGGGACGGGCTACAAGTGCGACGCCATGGAGCGGGTCATCGCGCATTACTTCAACCGCACCTTGGAGCGCATCGGGCAACTGAACACGTTTGCCATCGTTAAATTCCATTCCGGCGATAAAATTGTGACCACGTCGGAAAGCAGCATTCCTTCGGGTATCATTACCGGTCAGGCATGGATTGGTGAAATGACCGTTGGCGACTGGTTTTGGCATCCCGGCATTGCGTATGACTCCGGCGGCGCCATGGTGGATTACCTGCTTGAATGTGTTGCGCGCGACGGATCCGCGTTGATCAACATTCCGCCCCGGCCGGATGGTTCACTGGATAGCGGTGCCACCAACATGCTGGCCGGATTTGGGCAATGGATGGCCAGCAACAATGAAGGCATTTACGGCAGCCGGGCATGGGTGAAATATCGCGACGGTTCGTTCCGCTTCACCGTCGGCACCAATGGCTTTCTCTATGCGTATTACGTGGGCCTGCCGGCGGCGGGCACGAAACTCAGTATTCCTTCGCTGGCCACCAGTTCCAATTTGTTGGTGAGTGCGGTTGGCTTGGTTTCACTGTTGGGCAGCGCCAAAGTGCTCACCTGGTCGCAAACCACAACCGGCTTGAACATCACCTGTCCCACGCCCATGCCCAGCCTCCCGTCGGGCACCGCCATCGGTTTCAAAATTGGACCGGCCTCGGCCATCGGCAGTGCTGTGCCAGACAATGTCATCGCCCTGCCGGGAACCAATCAAATCAGCTTGTCGTGGACTTATCCGACGACGACCGCGACGTTCGAAGTGCACCGCTCCGCGAATCAGGGTGGGCCTTTTGCCACAATCGCGACAAACATTGCCAACACGGTGTTTGCGGATACCAACGTTTCACCGGGTGCGCTCTATTTCTACACCGTGTCGGCTGTGGATACTGGCGGCTCATCTGTCAATTCCACCGAAGCCTCGGCGTCGCTGGCCGGCTCGCCCTCGAGCCAGTGGCTTAGTGAAGATGTTGGCGCGATCGGCGCGGCCGGCTCGTTTAACCTCGCTGGCGACGTGTTTACGGTCCAAGGTTCGGGCGCGGACATCTGGAATCAGGCGGACGCATTCCGCTATGTGTTTCAGGCTCTGACCGGCGACTGCTCCATCACCGCGCGCGTGGTGAACATGCAAGGCACCGCCCCCTGGGCCAAAGCGGGCGTGATGATTCGGGAAACGCTTGATCCAGCCTCACAATTTGTGATCAATTTCATATCACCGGTAAATGGCACCGCGTTTCAACAGCGCGTCGGCACGGGAGCTTCCGCCTCCGGTGTCACGGTCGATTCTGGCTTGGCCGCTCCGTACTGGATCCGGCTGGTGCGAACCGGAAACACCTTCACGGCTTACGTCGCGCCTGATGGCATTAACTGGACGCAGACAGGCACCACGAGTGTGGCCTTGAACGCCAATGTTTATGTCGGCCTGGCAGTATGCAGTGTGGACAACGGGACCTTGTGCCAGGCGCAATTTGACAACGTTTCATTTTCCGCCTCTGCCGTTGTCGTCTCTTCACCGTTGCCGGCGTTGATTCACCGTTATAGCTTCAATGAAACCAACGGTACAATCGTGCATGACTCGGTGGGCGGAGCCAACGGAACACTTAACGGCAGCGCCACTTTCAATGGCCACGGCCAAGTGGTTTTGAATGGCACGAGTGGCACCTATGTCAGCCTGCCGGGCGGTTTGCTTGCTGGCCTGACCAACGTGACGATTGAAGCCTGGGTTACAAATGCGGTTTCGCCCGACAACGTCGCATTGTTTTCTTTCGATGACGGTCTGCAAGATGGTTTCGGCGAAGGTTATTTGCGTTATGTGCTGCATGACCAGGGCAACGGCCGCAACTTCATGGAACTGGCCAGCAGCGGCCGAAGTTCATTGATCCCTGGGTATCCCGGTTTGGGCGGCCAAGCAGTGCATGTGGTTTGTATCTTTAATCCATCTGCCGGTGTGGCCTTGATGTATACCAACGGCGTCTGGGAAGCCAGTCAGGCTGTTTCCTACTCGTTGACGAATGTCAGTTTGATCGCCGCTGCGTTGGGCCGCTCACCTTGGAACAACGATCCTTGGCTGTCCGGTGCCATTGATGAATTCCGCATTTATGCCGGCCAGTTGCTGCCAGCCGACATTGTTGCCGCGCAAGCCATCGGGCCAAATGCTTTGCTTGCGACGAATGTTTCACTCTCCGTGTCGCAAGGCAGCGGCTCGTTGATCTTAACATGGCCGTTGGCGGCGGCGGGATTCACGATGCAATGCAGCCCTTCGCTTGGCCCAAATGCGGTGTGGATGGCTGTGACCAACCCGGTGGAGACTGTCGGTGCAACCTGTGAATTAATGGTGTCGCCGACC
>CAYTJG010000321.1:5732-6988 GCA_964437865.1 uncultured Bifidobacteriaceae bacterium
AGCATCATGATCCAATACCGGTGAATGAATCATCTGATGCGGCGAAAGGCATCTGGAGAAAGCCCGAGAATGCTCTTGAAAACACGCGAGAAGTGAAACGGATCGGGAAAGCCAATTTCCTCCGCCACCTGCTTTACCAGCACAGATGATTGTTGCAGACGCTCGGCGGCGTGGTTCATTTTCAGGCGCAGCAAGAATTGATAGGGCGTCTGTTGATCGTAACGGCGAAACAATCGGCAAAGATAGGCGTTATTGACGTGGCATTCGCGGGAGATTTGTTCCAGCGTCCGCAATTGCAGGCAACGGTGTTCAATGTGACGGCGGCATTGCTGATAAGTTGTAAAGGCGAGCGTGTCCGCACCTTCGAGCGGGGTGCGCGCTCCGTCCATCCGCAATGCGAGGCATTCCAGCAGTTTTGCACACAACCGGTGGTTTTTAGGGTGTGCTGTCAGCCCGGCTTGAATGAGCTCATCCAACAGCGGTTGCAGCGTGTTAGCCGGGAAAACCTCAGAAACACCCCCTGGCGCGAGGCCGCAGGAGCGGAGCAATGCCAATCCCCGTGTCCCGGTAAAATCCACAAAGTATTTCACCAGGGGATTGGCGGCGTCGCCGGTGATGTGATGCGGAATTCCGGGACCATAGGCGAACAACCGTCCCGGGCGAAGCGGATAAGCACGCGCCTGGAGCTTAACCTGGCCGTTTCCGCGCACAACGTACTCGAGTGAATAAAATGGAAAAGTTTGGCGGTGGATCGCGTAATCCGGTGTGCAATACTCCAACCCGCCGCAGACCACCACCAGCGGCCGCCGTTTGGAAGGATTCAAATCCAGGTAAAAGCGTCGCGCGGTGGCCACGTCCGGAGAAAAGAAATCAGGGGCGCTTCCGGCTGGCGTGGCTGGCTGTAGTTGGGGTTTCATGCAAATAAGTCAACAATATCCATGCACTGGCCAACTATAGCTATTCCCGCTCCGCGCTGTCGAAGGTATTCTGTCATTGTTCACACTGAGCTGGCAATACCGTGTCAGCCTCAACAAGAACATCGATGGAACTATTTTATGCAAGAGAAGAAACGCATTGTGGAAAAGGACACGCCGCTGAATAAGGATGACCTGATTGTCATCACCGGCGCGGGCGGTTTTATTGCTGGCAACCTCGCCCTTTATATGAAGAAGAAGGGCTTTACGAATATCCGCGCGGTGGACAAGAAGCCGCTCTATGAGTGGTATTTGCACGTCCCGGGCGTGCAGAATCTCTGC
>CAYTJG010000322.1:0-1619 GCA_964437865.1 uncultured Bifidobacteriaceae bacterium
TGGAATTGATCGATGAATTGAGCCCGGGCGTGCTCAAGATCAAAGGTCCGTTCCTGTACGTGGTAATGCCGATGCGGTTGACCTGAGAATCGGCAACACAAAGTTTCCCAAGTCCAGCGGACTATCGGCCGGGCCGTCGGAGTGCTCGGGAATTACCACATCCTGTTTCAGTTGGCCTAGCATTTTGCCTCCGAAGACACCTGGAACCATTTGGGGACCATCGTGCAGGAAAACCTCCATTCGATAGGTTCCGGGCGGAACGTCATCGATGTGAAAATCCCCGTTGGGCTCGATCAGAGGAGTAAAATGATGACTGGCCCGGAAGGCCGCCTTGCCTTCGGCTGTTTGCCAATAGTGCAGCCGCCAGGCGTTCGCCTCTTCATTGGCCGGCGGGTCAGGATAAAATGATTTTGACATGAACGTAAGGGTCAAGCCCTGCTTCCAATTCTTAACGGCAGAGGCATCGGAAGTACGGAGATGTCCCCGGACAATTCGCCCGTTGAAGCCGTGCCGGCAAACCGTGGTTTGCCCGGCAATCACGTCCACCACTTGCTCATCGGAAAAATAATTGCTCACCATCCGACAAACCTTCACTTCGCCAGGCGGTATGCCTTCGAAAACGAAGCGGCCCTGGTCGTCAGACTCCGTTTGGGCAGAAAAACTCAGATGAACGCCGGCTACGGCGTAATTCGGGGCGGCATCAAGCAGCGCCATGGTCTGGTGGGGCGCCAGTTTTCCCTCGAGCGTGACCGTCCCTTCGATGCGTCCCCAGGGTGCCAGGTGGATGGCAAGCGGCGACTCTACGCCGTCCAAATTCAGTTGAGAAAATCCTTCGTCATGTGCCACATAGGCTGTGGCGTGGGGCATGAGGGGAATCGTGAACCGGCCATCGGCGCGCGTGGCCATGACGGTGGCCTCCGACTCATTAGAAAACCTGCGGTGGTAAAGAACCGCGGGTTCGCCGTTGATGCCGATCAGGATGGCGGCGTTGGCAACGGGCTGTCCGGCGGGTGAGAAAACCGTCCCCTCGACGTGCGGATATTCATCGAGTAGCGCGGTGATTTTGTTCTGTTGATGGGCCTCAGTCGTAGCCGCGGCCGAGGCTTCACGCGCTTTGCTTTCCGCTTTCATTTGGGCGGTCTCTTCATAGAAAAATTTGTAGTCGAATTTCACGCCTAGAAACGGACCGGCATCAGAAGTTTGATCGGGATCGCTTTCGTCCGGCGGAGAGTACGGGATGCCCAGGTCGGATTGGGTGTACTTGCGGGTGACTTGGCCCGTGACCCGCAGAATGCCTTGGAGCCCCTCCCGGGTAATGAACAGGAACGTGGCCTTGCGTTCGGGGGAATAGCTGGCGGACGCCAAATCATAATGAATGAGGAGATCTCCCGCCGGGCTGTCCAAGGCGGGCAAATCGCCGTGTTGGAGATTGGTTGCGATGGTGGACCAGCGGTCATTGGGAATCTCCCAGGCCTGCAGGCCCACACCGCGCAAGGTGTAGTAGTTCTTGCCGGATTGCGGCTCCCGGTATTGGGCCCCCAGCAAATCGACACCGGCCTTGGCCGCCCACACACTGATGTTTTCCAACGAAGGACTGCCATTCGTGGAAATCAATTGCG
>CAYTJG010000322.1:1719-6967 GCA_964437865.1 uncultured Bifidobacteriaceae bacterium
GCCACTTGATAGTAGGCATTGCGAGCCGCGGCCCTTTGCGTTTCTCCGCCCTCGAGGAAAAGAGAGTAAATTGCGTCTTCGTCCACATGGGTGCCCGTGAGCTTGGCCAGCGCGCCGCCGATTTCGCGGACGGGGCGGCCCATGGCGAACCCGGTCCCGGCGCGAAATGGCTGGCCAACATCAAGGTCATTAGCCCGCATGAAAGCCAACAAGGCAGGGTCACTTACGGACATTCCGCAGTCGCTGCCCGGCGGGCGCAGCGTTTTGGGAATGGCGCGGATCAGGGCCGGCACGGCGTGCGGATCGCCAATGGCCCGCAAGGTGAAGCCCAGCAGCCGCTGTGAAGCGTCGTGGTCCGTGTGATCCAAGGCCGCGCAGAGCGCCGGCACGGCGGGCTTGCCGAGGCGCACCAATTCCCGGATTTGGCCGGAATAACTGTCCACGTCCTGGAAGACATTGGGCAGGTTCTCCCAGTCGCGGACGATGGCGGCCACTCGTAGATCAACTGCGTTGGTGGCGGTGGTGGTCTCGCGGGACGGCAGCGAACTTGGCGCGTTGGTTCGGGAGACCGCTTGCGTTTGCGCTCCCGTGAGCGTGGCCAAACCCAGCACGGCGGCGGACGCCGCGCCGATGATCGACCACCGGGAATGTCGCTTGAACGCGGCGATCATCGATACCCGCCGGAAGATCTGGTCCTTGTCCTCGAGGATGCCCACCAAGCCGGGCTGCGGGGAGGCGCCGGCGTAGTATTCCAGCAACTTCACAATGGTCCGCCCATAAGCCGGGCTCTCGCCCTCGGCCACGGCGGACAGGGCGAGTTCGTCGCACGCCAGTTCGCGGTCCGCCACCATCCGCCGGAACCCAAACCACAGCACCGGATTGAACCAATGGACAATGCGCAAAACGGTGATGAGCCATTGCATTGCCATGTCGTGCCGCCGGACGTGGCTCAATTCATGAAGAAAAATGTGGCGCAGTTCGGTCGGGCTGAATCGGGCCGCCAAGTCCGGCGGCAACAGCAACCGGAGCCGAAACAAGCCATACAGCGCCGGAGTGGCCACCCGCCGCGTTTGGATCAGGCGCAGCCCTGAGGAAACGCCCATGGCGGCGCGGCAATCCTCAAAGAGGCGAACCAGTTCCTGGTCCGCCGGTTCCGTGGCGGAACGCAGCCGCCGCCGGAACCGATAATTTTGGACGATGAGCCGCGCCAAGAGTATCCCCACACCGGCAGCCCATGCGGCGGCCAGCAGAACCGACCATCGCGGCAGAATCCGGTGCGGTGGTGCAATCAAAGGTGAGGAAAGGGTGGAAGCGGGTCTGGGGGCGATGGTTACCGGAGCAGGCGGAGGAGAGTTTGGCGCGGGCGAAAGCAATGGTGTGGGCGACCTGGCGGCTACGGGTGCCGCCGGGAGGATGGCGGCCGGCGGGCTCGCCGGTTGATGCGCGAAATGGAGGTAGTTGTACAAGCTGGCCGGGGAAGGTGGGGACCACGGCAACAGCAGTCGCGCCACGACGAGGCACCAGAGCAGATGCCGCCAGCGTCCATCCAGGCGTTTGCCCAGCGCGAGCTGCGCCAATAGGACGAGGACGGTGAGCACAGCCGCCTGCCAGGACGAGCGCAGGAGCCAGTCAAAGAAAGCAGGGAAGGGGGCATTCATTTTTGTTTCTCCGAGAGGATTTTCTTCAGCCGGTCAATTTCGTCGTCGGTGAGCTTGGCCTCCTGGATCATATGCAGGAGCATGGAAGCCGGCTGTCCGCCAAAGACCCGATCCATGAACGAGCGGCTTTCGCTGCGCACACAGGCCTCCTGGCTGACACCCGGCACAAAGCGCCGCTTGCCGTCGGCCAGCACTTGGAGGGCGCCCTTGGCCACCAACCGGTCCAGCAGTGTGCGGATGGTGCGTGGCCGCCAGGCGCACTGACTGCCGAGCGTGGCGATGATTTCGCCGCCCGTTTGGGGCGAGCGCGCCCAAACCACATTCATGACCTGCCACTCGGCATCGGAGATTTTGACCGTCTTCATAGGGGGATTACAGATGTAGCAAAATAATGCTACAGTCGTAGCAATTTGTCAAGGGGGGTTCTTTGGGGGTGAGGCCTTGCGTGCTGGGGGGATTAACGATGGGGCGAACTTCCAGCCCGGATGGCGCCACGACGGGCCTGCTGGGCCGCTTGCGTTGTCGGGGACCGTTGATTAGCATCGGCGCCATCAACCCACCAACCGGGGTTGGAGCGGGCAGAGAGCTGTGGTTTTTGAACGGGGTCCCAATTTTAAGTTGGCCGGGACGTCGGTTTCAAGATCCGAACCGGCCGCTTCTGGTTATCACGTTGGGCAATTGGTGAACGGAGACAATGCCATGAAAACCTGTAGTCCATTGATAATAGGAGCAATGGCGGGTTGTCCAGCAAACCGATGCAGACCGATTCTCCCATGCGAAGAATCATCACCAGCCTTGTTTTAGCCTGGTCCGGGTTCCTTTCACCGGCCGAGGGTGTCACCGCCGTCCCGGCGGCGGGAGCGCGGCCCAACATCATTTTCATTCTGGCGGATGATCTGGGTTATGGCGACGTGGGCGTGTTTTATCAAAACAGCCGGCCCGCTGCGAAGCCCCGGATCCTCACGCCGCAACTTGACCGCATGGCGGCGCAGGGTCTGATGTTCCGGCAGCATTATTCCAGTTCCCCCGTCTGCGCCCCGGCGCGCGCCTCCTTGTTGCTGGGGCAGCACCAGGGCAACTGTCCCATTCGCGACAACCAATTTGACCGGGCTTTGCCGGCCAACCACACCCTGGCCACGGTGCTCAAACCCGCCGGTTATTATTGCGCCGCGATCGGCAAATGGGGCCTCGCCGGGCAGACCGATTTCCCGGCGGTGTATGATCCGGCCGCCGTCCCCGGCCAACCCCTTGCAGCACGGGTTCGACGAGTTTTTCGGTTTCGTGGATCATAATTCCGGGCACGTTTATTATCACGATGCCGCACACCCGTTGTACCAGGATTACACCAACGTCACGGCGGGTTATTCGAACCTCTATTCCACCGACCTCTTCTTTGCGCGCGCCAAGAAATTCATCAGCGAGCAGGCGCGGACCCACCCCGCCCAGCCCTTTTTCCTCTACCTGGCCCCAACGGCAGTCCATGTGCAATTGCAAGTTCCCGGCGGGCCGTTTCCGGCGGGGGCCGGAACGAACGGCGGATTGCAATGGCCGCTCGCGCCGACGCCCGCGACGGCCGATACCTGGATTTACCCGGAATACGCCCGGGCCACCACGGCTTATACCAATGAGGTCATCACCGGGCACCAGTGGTCGCCTGCCATGCAGCGCTACGCCACCATGGTGCGGCGGCTGGATGACGGCGTGGGTGACTTGTTGCAATTGCTCCGCGATCTGAACCTGGCCACCAACACGCTGGTCATCTTCAGCTCCGATAATGGCCCCGCCAATGAGAGCGACGGCGGTCCCTACACCGCCGATCCACGCTACTTTGATTCGTGGGGCCGCATGGATGGCATCAAGCGGGACCTGTGGGAGGCGGGCGTCCGCGAGCCGACCATCGCTTGGTGGCCCGGCACGGTGGCCGCCCAGCGGACCACGGACGTGGTCTCCGCCTTCTGGGACTGGCTGCCCACGTTCGCTGAGGTCAGTGGCCAGGCGCCGCCGGCGCAGGCCGACGGGGTCTCGCTCCTCCCCACATTGACTGGTGCGGGGTTCCAGCGCAGCCGGGGCTTTCTTTATTTTGAGTATTTTTTCAACGGCCGCTTCCCGGTGGACGGCAAAGCCAAAGGCCAGACGAACGGATTGTTCGCCCGGAAAGGCGTCCAATCCCGGGGGCAATTGCAGTCCATCCGGGTGGGTGATTTTGTCGCCGTGCGGTATTCGGTCACGAATAGTCAGATCCCGTTCCGATTGTATAACGTCGTCGAAGACCCGCATGAAGATCATGATTTATCCGCCAATCTCACGAACGCAGCCTTGCTGACGCGCCTCCAAACGCTCGCCCAGGAAGTCCGCCAGCCAAGTCCCGAGGCGCCGCGACCGTATGACCGCGAACTGGTGCCGGCGGCCAGGGTCAACGGGCTCCGCTCTGGTTGGTTGGCATATGCCGTTTATCGCGGCGCCTGGCCATGGGTGCCGGATTTCGACGCTTTGAACCCGGTGTCAACGGGCCGCACGGCCGGCCTCAATCCCCAGGTGGCGGGACTGACCAATGACTTTGGGATCCGTTTCACGGGTTATATTTCCGTACCGGCGGATGGACAATACACTTTTTCGCTTGAAGATGATTCCGGCGCCCAGCTCTGGCTGCATGAAGTGCATCTGATCGACGACGATTTTAAACATGATGGCGCCGCAGTTTCCGCCCGGGTGTATTTGCAGGCGGGCTGGCACCCGCTCCGTCTCTTTTACCGGCATGGCGTCGGCCCGCAGCGCCTGACCTTGGAGTATTCCGGTCCGGGCATGGCCAAACAGCCTATCGCGCTCTGGGGCATGCCCGGAGGATAACAGGGGCCGGCGGCGGCCGGGTGCCATTATTGGCCGGGCCTGCAGAATTTCCGGCCCGGTGGCGATTTCGGGTTTGACCTGGCGGGACAAAACGGCGACAACAGCGGCAGCACATGAACGCCAAACGCTGGTTTGCCTGGGCCTGTCTGGCCCTGATGCTGGTCGCGGAGATCTTCCTGTACCGGGCCAGTCAAGAGCGTGACAAGGCGCAGGCCGATTTGCGCGATGCGCAGCAGCAATTGCAGGCGGCGCAAAAGGAACTGGCGACGCTCAAAAGTTCCAGCGCGGGCGAGCAGGCGGCGACCATTGCCAGCCTCCGCAAACAAAACGAGCTGCTGACCGCCAAGGCGAGTGCCCTGCAGAAGAACGTGGACCAGCTACAGCTGGAGAGCCAGCAGACGGCGCAGCACTTGACCACCGCCCGGGATGCCCTCGCCTTGCAACAGGCCCACTTGGACCAACTTCAGGCGGAGCAACAGCACGCCGTGATGTTGGCCAACGCCGTCGCCTGCATCAACAATCTCCGGCAGATCGACGCCGCCAAACAGCTCTGGGCGGCGGACAAGGGTAGGAGCGCCACGGATGTGCCCGCGGCCCGGGATCTGGCCCCGTATTTTAAGGACGGAAACTTCCCGGTTTGCCCCGACGGCGGCATTTATACGATCAATGCCGTCGGTGAGCAGCCGCAATGTTCCATTCCAAGTCACGTGTTGCCGGCGCCGCAGTGAGCGGAGCGGCCGCTC
>CAYTJG010000323.1:0-6924 GCA_964437865.1 uncultured Bifidobacteriaceae bacterium
GTACCGTGTTGGCGGATAACCCGCTGGCGTTTTATGCCCTGAATCCGGCGGTGGATGGCACGAGCACCGCGCCGGACCTCACCGGCAACGGCAACGACGGAACCGCCGTCGATATTGCCGCCGCCACGGGTCCTTCGGCCTACCTTACGAACGCCGCGAGTTTTGATGGCACGGCCGCCATCGACTTGAGCCAGGGCGGTAATTCGGATTTGTTGAATTTCACCGGCCCCATCACCTTGGAGGCGTGGGCGCAACCCAATAGTTCATCCCTGTTCGCGGATATCGTCGCCAAAGGCTACGATTCGTCCACCTATCAGGAAATTGTGATCCGCGTCAACGGCCCTTATGGCGCGAACTACTATGGTAGTTCCGGCAGCGTAGGTGTCACCGGCGGCGTGCAATCCACCAATTGGACCTATATCGTTTTGTCCAGCGACGGCACCAACTGCACCCTTTATGAAAATGGCGTGCCGGTGGCCCAAAGCGCGGACGCCAACGGTTCAGTCAATTTTGCCGACGACTGGGTGATTGGCAACGGCAGCAGCGCCGGCAACGGGCGGTTGTTCAATGGCAACATCAGCGAGGTGGCAATTTACAACCACGGTCTCACGGCCGCCCAGGTGTTGAACCATTATTTTGAGGGGCTTTTGAATACTCCGGCCGCTTTGTCCGCGCCGATTATCTCCAGCCAGCCTCAGTCAACTCCCAGTTACATTGGCGGCACGGTGATCTTCAGCGTCAGCGCCACCAGCGCCTTGCCGGTTACCAATCAATGGTTTGAAGGCAGCACGCCCTTGATTGGTCAGACCAACTCCAGTCTCACGCTGAAGAATCTGCAATTGACCAACGCGGGGAACTATAGTGTGGTCGTCGGCAATGCCAACGGCACCACCAGCAGCGCCATCGCCGTGCTCACGGTGAACACCCCGCGGGATCTTCAATGGAGCCCCAATTCCAATACGGGCGTCTGGGATCAAGGCCTTTCCACGAACTGGATCAACCTGGCCAACAGCGCGCAAACCATATTTGGTGCCGGCGACCAGGCTTTGTTTGATGATACCCCTGGTGTCCCGCTTTCGGTAACCGTCAGCAACACGGTTTATCCCAGCTTGGTCACCGTGAACTCCAGCGACAACGCTTATAGTTTCTCCGGTCCCGGCAGCATTGGCGGCATGGGCGCCTTGGTCAAGGAGGGCACCAGCTTGCTGACCATCGACACGCCGTCCGGCTTCGCGGGCGCGGTCACGGTTGGTGGCGGCACGATTTACGCCGGCAACAACTGTTTTAGCAGTGTCGGTTCCATGGTCGTCTCCAACAACTCCTCCCTGGATTTCGGCGGCGGCCAGTTTAACAACGTCACGCCGGTCACGGTTTCCGGGACCGGGTACAACGGCCAGGGCGCCCTCATCAACAGTTACGCGGATTACCCCGGCGAGAAGTTGAACGTCACCCTGGCGGGCGATACGCTCTTTAGCGGCACCGCCCGTTGGGACCTCGCCACCGGCTCCCAGATTAGCGGGGCATACAACCTGATCCTGGACTGGTCGGCGGCGGGCAACTACGGCCAATGGAACGGCGTGACCATCGGCGCGAATATTGCGGGGGTGACGTTGACAAACGGAAGTGACCTCGGTCTGACCGCGATGGACACCAGTTGCCAGAATCCCGGCACGCTCTTTGACATTGGGGCCAATAGTCAATTGGTCCTCTATTCCGGTGGCTTCAACGGCAGCGTTCATCTGGCCAGCGGCTCGACCTTGTACGTCTATTCGGCTAACGTCACACTCGGCGGCAGCAGCCTGATCATGGACAATGGCAGCGCGCTGCAAACCTATTACAACGGCGGCGCCAACCCAGTTGACAATGCGGTCACCTTGAACGGGATGGTTCACTTTGTTCTCGGTGACCACACCGAGAATTTTACCAACGTGATCAGCGGGACCGGTGGCTTTGTACTGGATTACTACAATCATGCCATGGTGCTCTCCGCTTCCAATACCTACAGCGGTCCAACCTCCATCGGCGGCGACGGCAACTCCGTCGAAGTGGCCCTGGTGGGCAGCGGTTCCATCTCGCACAGCTCGGTGATCTTCTTCCAGGGAAACGCTCCCAAGGTGACGCACCTGGATGTGACCGGCCGGTCCGACCAGACTTTGACCCTGGCTAGCGGCCAGACGCTGGCGGGCGTCGGAGCCATCAACGGCAGCCTCGTGGTTTCGCCGGGCGCCACCGTGTCGCCTTCCGGCACCAACTCCGTCAACGACGACACGTCGACCAATGCCGTCGGCGGCCTTACGGCATCCGATAATGTTACGTTGGATGGCACCACGGTCATCAAACTGGATGGTGCCGGCACCAACGACGTCATCCAAGCCGGAGGCGACTTGGTGTATGGCGGCTCGTTGAACCTGGTCAATATCAGCGGTGCGCCTCTGGCTGCCGGCAACAGCTTCCAAGTGTTCAGTGCCGCGAATTATACGGGCGCTTTCTCCAGCATCACCCCTGCCACGCCGGGAGCCGGTCTGGCTTGGGACACGACCCAACTTAATACGGGTGTCATCAACGTGGTCGCCAGCGTGGCGAAACCAGTGATCGGTAGCACGGCTGTGTCGGGCGGCAACCTGATCTTCAGCGGCACCGGCGGCACGGCGTCCGGCACGTTCTATGTGTTGACGACCACCAATCTGACCAGCCCTTGGACGTTTATTGCCACGAACGCGTACGACGCCAGCGGCAACTTCAACGTGACGAATGCAATTCAGGCTGGAGTTCCGCAGCAATTCTATCGCCTTGAACAGTAACCAGGGAATCCTGCCACCCCATCAGGCCTTGGCATAATGGATAATGAGGATTGAGCAAAGCATGAATGGCCGCCGCTCTCAAAGCGGGCGGCGGCCGTCGAACCGTTGGCATATGAGTAAGAGTAAAATAGTGACCTTGCGGTCCCCGGCGCGTGGCGCATTTACGTTGATCGAGTTATTGGTGGTCATCGCCATTATCGCCATCCTGGCGGCGATGTTGCTGCCCGCCTTGGCGGGGGCCAAATTGCGCGCCCTCCAGGCGAATTGCGTCAGCAATTTGAAACAATTGACGCTCGCCTCCCAGATGTATTACGATGACAACAAGGCGTTCATTGGTCCCATCAATGCCAACCCGGATTTGAGCCAGGGTGATTGGATGGGAACCATGCTTTCCTATTATGGCAAGGCAACCAACATGATTCTTTGTCCGGCGGCGCCCGATAAGGGCGTCAATCCGCCGGGGGCAGGCAACCCGCCCGGCTTCGCCGATTGCGCCTGGCACTGGACCTTGTCCACGCCGGTCTATGCCTCCAGTTATGGTTATAATAAGTGGCTGGAGAGCAGCGCGATTTACGGAAATGATCCCCGCAATTTCAACCAGGAGACAGCCATCCAGCACCCGTCCCAAACTCCCGTTTTTACGGACTGCGCCTGGATCAATTTTTATCCGGATGTTCATGACACCCCCCCCACCAGCTTGTACGACCCAATCGATAGTCCAGGCACCGGCAATTCCGGCATGACGCGCATCTTCCTGGCCCGCCATGGCAACCGGCCTTCCGTCTCGGCCCCCAGATCGATTCCCTTTGGCGCCAAGACCTTCCCGGGCAGCATTGTCATGGGCTTAACCGACGGCCATGTCGAGGTCGCCAAATTGCAGAACCTGTGGGCTTTTTATTGGAACTTCACCTGGGTTCCGGGACCCGACCCCGCCGCGTTGTGATCAACGGCGTCCGCGACAGGCGCCTTGGCGCGCTCTTCATGACGCTGGTCCTGTCGGGCACCGCCGTCGCCGCGCCCTCATTCGAGCAATTCGGAAACACTCTGGTGATGTCCAATGCCAATGTCCGGCTTGAATATAACCTATCCGCCGGGACCACCGATTTTTATTGGAAGAACGCCAAGAAGCTTTCAGCGTTTTATAGCGGCATCGGCTTGGACAGCGGTTACGTGAAAGGCCTGGCCTATCAACAGCGGAGCTATGCGTTGGCCGGAGGTAACCAGGTGGTGGTTACGGCCACCGGGGCAGGACTGCCCGACCTGCGGGAATATTTTACGTTGGATGAGAGCAACAGTTTTCTCGTGCGCGTCGAGGCGACGGGCGCTCACTTGAGGGCCAACTGGATGGGGCCGATTGTGGTGGATGCCGCCGGCGGCGTGGACCTCGGCGTGACCAATGATCTGCGCGCTCTGTGGGTGCCGTTCGACAATGACGGTTTCCAGCGCTACAACGCCATGCCCATCAATAGCACGGGAATCGGCTATGAAGTGGCGGCTTTCTACGATAACGTCAGCCGAAACGGGCTGGTGGCCGGGGCGGTGACCCATGACACGTGGAAGACCGGCATCTATTTTTGCGGCGCCAGCAACCAATTGAACCAACTGAATGTCTATGGCGGCGCGAAATCCACGTGGGATGTGATGCCTCACGGATACGTGGCCGGCCAGGTTATTTCTTCGCCGGTCATCTTTGTCGGGTTTGGCGACGACTGGCGGCAAACCATGCAGGACTACGCGGCGAAAAATCTGCAATTCGCCCCCCGTTTGTCGTGGACAAACGGCGTCCCCTTTGGCTGGAACAGTTGGGGCGTCCTGCAAAAGGCGGTGAGCCATGCCGGCGTGCTGGCGGTGTCGGATTTCTTTCGGACTAATGTCAACTCGGGCGGATTGGCCGGTGCCGACACAGTCTATATCAATCTGGATGCCTTTTGGGAGAACCTGAATCAATCACAACTGGCGGACGTGGTGCGCCACTGCCATGCCAATGGACAGCACGCGGGCATCTATTTTTGCCCCTTCGCCTATTTCGGCTCCGCCACGGACACCAACCGGTACGTGGAAGGAACTTCCAATGCGTGGCGGTACGGCGACGTGCTATTGCGGGATGACAGCGGCCATTTCGAATCTGTGGACGGCGGACTGGCGATGGACCCGACGCATCCGGGGACGCGGCAGCGGATCCAGCATTACATCAATTTGTTCACCAATTGGGGCTTCGATTATGTGAAGGTGGATTTTCTTTCCCATGGGGCGCTGGAAGGAGTCCATTACGACACGAACGTCACCACGGGGATTCAGGCCTACAATCGGGGAATGCAGGATCTCCTGCGCACAATCAATGGGACCATGTTCATCAGTGAATCGATTGCGCCGCTTTTCCCGTATCAATATGGCCACAGCCGGCGCATTGCCTGCGACGCACAGGCGTCGCGGATCGATAACACCGAGTACACCATGAATTCGGTGACCGGCGGCTGGTGGCTGTCTGGACTCTATCAGTTCAACGATCCGGATGTGATGGTATTCGGCCATGGGGCGGATGGTTATGAGCAGCAAAGCCGGTTGATTAGCGGCGCCGTGACCGGGATCTTCCTGGATGGCGACGATTTGACTTCGCCCACTGGCCGTGACGCTGCGGGCGCCTGTTTGGGCCATGCCGCCATCAACGCGGTGGCGCGAGCCGGGCAGACGTTCTTGCCGATGGAAGAAAACTCGGGCAATGCCGCGGAAGACGTTTTTTTGCGGCCGGACGGCACAAACTGGCTGATCGCAATCTTTAACTATGCGTCCGTTGTCACCAACAAGGTGGTCAGCCTGGTTCGCGCGGGTCTGCCGGCGGGCACGTGCGTTGTCACCAACCTGTGGGATGGCTCGGCGTGGGAGGTGACCAACACTCTGAGCGTGGCGCTGGAAGAGAAGCAGTCAAAACTTTTCCGTCTGACACCGGTGGCGCTACCGGTGCGCCGGCCGTAGATCGGGCACACACTTTCCAGTCAAGACCATGATCAAAACCATCCTGACCATTACCTTGCTCGCCGGTGCCGCCTTGGTTGGCCGCGCGGCTGAACCCAAATCCACCGGCTACGGCCGGGAGTCCATCGAATGGTGTGACTTGTGGATCTCGCACGCCAATGAAACCAATCTGCCGCGCGTTCTGCTGATTGGAGATTCCATCACCCGGGGATATTATTCCGACGTGGAGAAAAATCTAGCCGGCAAGGCGTATGTGGGGCGGCTCGCCAGTTCGGCGTTTGTTTCCGACCCGATCCTGCTTAAGGAGGTCGCGATGGTGCTGGA
This sequence comes from uncultured Bifidobacteriaceae bacterium, assembly GCA_964437865.1. Taxonomy (GTDB): domain Bacteria; phylum Verrucomicrobiota; class Verrucomicrobiia; order Limisphaerales; family UBA11358; genus UBA11358. The sequence goes on from CAYTJG010000323.1 coordinate 6,099, forward strand.
CGAATACCACTTTGATGTGATCCATTTCAACAATGGGATGCATGGATGGCAACACAGCGAAGCCGAGTATGCCCGCGAACTGCCCCGGTTGCTGCGGACGATTCAACAGCATGCGCCTCAGGCCCGGTTGATTTGGGCGAACACCACACCATTGAAGGTGTCGCCGGCGCCGGCTGCCGCCCATCCGGACGAAGCCACGGATGAACGTGTCGCGGCGCGGAACCACCTCGCCGCCGAGCTCATGCAGGCCAGCGGGATACCTGTGGATGACTTAAACACGCCCATGAGCGGCCATCCTGAATATCACAGCGACAATGTGCATTTCAACGACCAGGGCGTGGCCCTGCAAGCCGCGCAGGTGGCGGCAGAAATCCAGGCGGTTTTGAATCGTTGAGGCCGAACGTCGCCAGATCGGAATCCCGCTCTGGGACCGGCCGCCAAACGAAAAGCCGGGACGGACTCGAAGTCCATCCCGGCCATGATTCAGAGCAAAGCGGCGGTCAGCCGAGGCGTTGCTTCAGATTGTCGAGTTGGGCATTCAAGGCCGCCGGGAGCCGGCTGCCGAATTTCGCGTAATTAGTGGCGACGTCGGCGATTTCATTTTTCCAGCCTTCAACGTCCACCTTGAGCAACTGCTGCAGTTGCTCCGCCGTCACGTCCGAGCCGGAGAGGTCCAGGGCGTCGGCGGTGGGAACATTGCCAATGGCGGTCTTTTGCGCTTGGCCGGTGCCATCGACGCGCTCGCAAATCCACTTCAACACGCGCGAGTTGTCGCCGTAGCCGGGCCACATGAACTTGCCTTCGGCGTTCTTGCGGAACCAGTTCA
>CAYTJG010000324.1:0-6923 GCA_964437865.1 uncultured Bifidobacteriaceae bacterium
TTTGTTGGCCACGCCGAAGACAATTCCAGTTTTTCCTGCAAGTAATGACATAAATAAGCCTGAGACTATAAAAAAGAACCCGCCCGGCGTCCAGCCTCGACTCACGCCCGGCGGAACGATAAACTTGGCCTCGAATGGACTTTAATATTGCCGACGCACTGATCCAGTACCTGATGCTGGTGGCACTGTTGACGTTCCACGAATTCGGCCATGCCTGGACCGCCATGAAATGCGGGGACAACACGGCCCGGGATCTGGGACGCGTTTCACTGAATCCACTGGTGCATATCGATCCCATCGGCACGGTGCTCATGCCGCTGCTGATGCTCATTTTGCCCTACAGCGTGGGCCGGTTCCTGATTGGCGGGGCCAAACCGGTGCCGGTGAACCCCTTTAATCTGCGCCATCCCACCCGCGATGACCTCCTGGTGACCCTGGCGGGGCCGGGAATGAACCTGTTGCTGGCCGTCATCATCCTGAGTCTGGCGCGCATCGTGGCGATGTTTGCCAGCTTCGAGGTGGTCCGGCTGTTGCTGCAAATGGCGCATCTGAGCCTGGTCCTGTGTTTTTTCAACCTGCTGTTGCCCATTCCGCCACTCGATGGATCGCAAGTGGTGCGCGCCGCGGTGGGCATGAGCCACGAGAATTATGCCAGGCTCGCCCAACTGGGCTACATCCCGGTGGTGCTCATCTGGCAAATTCCGCTGGTGCAGGATTATGTGCTGGGGACCACCGATGTGGTTTACCACGCGGTGGCTATCCTGGCGGGTTTCCGCTGACGGCGTGAACCTGCTCGAAATCAAGAACCTGCGGATGGATTTCGGCACCGGGGCCGGCGCGGCACGGGCGATTGACGGGGTATCCCTCACGCTTGCGGCCGGTGAAACCGTTTGTTTGGTGGGCGAAAGCGGCTGCGGCAAGAGCGTGACGGCCCTCTCCATCGCCCGCCTGGTGCCCGCGCCGCCGGCGCATTATGTCGGCGGGGAAATTCTCTTGAACGGCCGCGACACGCTGAAGATGTCCGCCCGCGAACTGTGCGCCGTGCGCGGCGGGGTGGTAAGTTACGTGTTCCAAGAGCCGGGCGCGGCGCTGAATCCGGTCTTCCACATCGGCGCACAAATCAAGGAATCGCTCAAGTTGCACCGCCCGGAGCGGGCGAAACCGGCAGAGGTAATCCGGCTGCTCAAACTGGTGGGCATGCCCGCCCCGGAAGCGCGCCTGAAAAACTATCCCTTCGAGCTATCCGGCGGCATGCAACAACGCGTGATGATGGCCATGGCGTTGGCGAGCGAACCCCAATTGCTCGTGGCCGACGAGCCCACCACCGCGCTGGACGTGACGGTCCAGGCGCAGATCTTGGAACTGCTGCGCGAACTCAGGCAGCGATCGGGCATGGCGATTTTGCTGATCACCCACAACCTGGGCATTGTGGGGGACATGGCCGACCGGGTGGCGGTGATGTACGCCGGGCAACTGGTGGAGGTGGGGCCGGCGCGCGAGCTGTTGCGCCGGCCGCTGCATCCCTACACCCGCGCGCTGATCCTCTCCGTGCCGAAACTGCGCGGCGACGCCACGCGGCTGGCCGCCATTCCCGGCAGCGTGCCGCGCCCGGGCGAGTTTCCCACCGGTTGCCGCTTCGCCCCGCGTTGTCCCGCCGCCCGGCCGGAATGTTCCGCCAACCCCCCGGAGTTGCTGGAAGTGGAGCCCGGACGCTACGTGCGCTGCCCCTTTTTTTTAACAAAATCAAATCCATGATGATTAAACTGACTCTCCGGCGGGCGCTGCTGGCCCTGTTGCTGCCGGGCCTCGCCGCTGCCACCGCCCGGGCCGATGAAGGCATGTGGCTGTTCAACCAGCCGCCGCGCGAACTGCTGCGCGAGCGCTACCAGTTCGACGCCTCGGAGGCCTGGCTGGATCACCTGCAAAAATCCTCCGTGCGCTTCAACTCCGGCGGTTCCGGCAGTTTTGTGAGCGCGGATGGCTTGCTCATTTCCAATCATCACGTGGGCGCCGACGCCTTGCAAAAACTGGGCACCCGCGAGAAAAATTATCTCCGCGACGGATTTTATGCGCGCACGCCGGCCGAGGAGATCAAGTGCCTGGACCTCGAATTGAACGTGCTGCAATCCGTGGAAGACGTCACGGCGCGCGTGAATGCCGCGGTGCCCCCGGAGGCCACCGCCAGCGCCGCGTTTGCGGCGCGGCGCAAAATTATCGCCGCCATCGAGAAGGAATCGCTCGACCGCACCGGCCTGCGCTCGGACGTGGTGAGCCTGTGGGAAGGCGGCGCCTATCAGCTCTACCGCTACCAACGCTATACGGACGTGCGCATCGTCTTCGCGCCGGAGCAGCAGATTGCCTTCTACGGCGGCGACCCGGATAATTTTGAATACCCCCGCTACGATCTCGATATCTGCCTGTTTCGCGCCTACGAAAACGGACAGCCCGCCCACGTCAAAGACTTCCTTAAATTCTCGCCGGCCGGCGCGCGGGAGGGCGACTTGGTATTTGTCTCCGGCCATCCGGGACACACGGACCGCTCGCGCACGGTGGCCGATGTGGCAGCCAGCCGCAACCTGCTGCCTTTCAACCTGGACCGTACCAAGCAGACCGAGGTGCTGCTGACCTCCTGGAGCGCGCGGAGCGAAGAAAATGCCCGGCGCGCCAAGGAGGATCTGTTTCGCCTGCAAAATTCGCGCAAGCGGTCGGAAGGCCTCTACGCGGGTCTGCTGGACCCGAAATTGTTGGCCGGCAAGACCCGGGCGGAGGCGGATTTCAAGGCCCGACTCGCAGGCAAACCGGAATTTGCCGGGGCCCTGGCCGCTTACGATAAGATCGCCGCCGCCGACCAGGTTCTGTGGACGCAATTCCAAAACAAGCGCTTTATCGATCTGGGCTTCAATTGTGCCAGCTTCGACCTTGCCCGCACGCTGCTCCGCGCCGGCGACGAGCGGCCCAAACCCAATGGCGAGCGACTCACGGAATATTCCGAGGCCAAACGGCAATCGCTCGAATTGACCCTGTTCTCGGATCAGCCGCTGTACCCCGATTACGAAATCCTCAAGCTCGCCAACTCGCTGACTTTCCTCGCCGGGCACATGGGCGTGGAGGACCCGCTGGTGCAGCAAGTCCTGGCCGGCAAATCGCCGCGCGCGCGGGCCACGGAATTGGTCCAGGGCACCCAGGTGCGGGACGTGGCGTTTCGCAAACGCCTCTACGCGGGCGGCGCCAGCGCCGTGGCAGCCGCGAACGACCCGATGATCGAGCTGGCCCGCTTGGTGGACCCCGAATCCCGCGCGGAACGCAAGGTGCGCGACGATCAGGATGAAATCATCCATCAGTCCTATGCGGCGATAGCGCGCGCCAAGGTCGCGCTGCTGGGCACGGCCGGATATCCCGACGCCACGTTCACGCTGCGCCTGGCCTTCGGCACGGTGAAGGGCTACGCCGAGGAAGGCCAGCCCGTGCCCGCCTTTACGACCCTGGCCGGCTTGTATGAACGGGCCCGGGAAATGAAGAACCGGCCGCCGTTTGATCTCCCCGCCACCTGGGAAAAACGCCGAGCGCACCTGCAGCTCGACACGCCCTATAATTTCGTCAGCACCTGCGACATCATCGGCGGCAATTCCGGCAGCCCGGTGGTGAACCGCGCCGGCGAATTTGTGGGCATCATCTTCGACGGCAACCTGCAGGGCCTGCCGTGGAACTACGCGTTCAACGACGAGCAAGGCCGGGGCGTCGCCGTGGAATCGGCGGCTATTGTGGAAGCGCTGGACCACGTCTATGGCGCCAAGCCGCTCGTGCGGGAACTGATGGACGGCCAAAGAAAGTAAAAGCCCTGAATTTAATCCATCACTTTCCGCGAAGCGGTTCGCCGGGCTGGTGAGGCACGCGGGTAGCGCCGACATTCCTGTCGGCGGGTAAAGGCGACTTTCCAGTCGCCAGTTTCATGCTCGCGAAGCAGGCCCGGGAACAGGGGACCGGGAGGTCCCCTGAACCCGCAGACAAGAATGTCTGCGCTACGACGAGTGCCACTCCGCATTCCGCACTCAATTGGGTTGGCGAACGGGGGCGGGCAGTTTAACCTGCGCCATGCGGTTGCATGACCGATATTTATTCCGCGAGCTGATGACGCCGTTGATTTTTTTGACCGGCGCGTTTGTGATTTTGGGAGTGGGCGTGTTTTTCACCAAGGAACTGGAGACGATCCAGGAGCGGAAGCTGGATGCGCTGGAGGCCCTGGGCTACTGCGCCGCGAGCCTGCCCGAATTCTTCGTCCTGGTGCTGCCAATTCTGTTGTTGCTGGCGCTCCTGTATGCCCTCACGCGCCACGCGCGCTACCATGAAATCACCGCGTTGCGCGCGGCCGGCGTGAGCCTGTGGCGGGTCTGCGTGCCCTATTTTGCGGTGGGCCTGGCGGCCACGGTGGTTTATTTCACCGTCAACGAATTCCTGGTGCCGGCCTGCGCCCGCTGGTCGGGGGAAATCCTGAACCGGCACGTGCAAAAAGAGGAGGAGGGGCTCGGCCGGCCGAAAGCGCTGCTGGGCGCCTACAACAGCCGGGCACGGCGGGAATGGCGGTTCACGGAATTTAATGCGCGCACGGGGGTGATGCTGAATCCCACCGTGCAGTGGATGCCGCCGGATGGTTACTGGCGGGTGGTGCAGGCCGATTCGGCGTTTTACGCCAACGGCGTCTGGACCTTTCAGGGCATCCACGTCTGGGTGGTGCAAGTGGGCGAGAGCGGTCGTCCTTTATCGGGCGTGGGCACGAACAGCGTGCGGGTGGAACCGGAGTTAAACGAAACCCCCCAAAAGCTGGAAACGCTGATCAAGTTTGCCGATACGCGCACGCTCCACGCGTCCGGTTCGGCCGATATTCCGCTGACCGAATTGTGGACGCTGCTGCAAGACAAAGCGGACCTGACCCGGGACGACGCCAATGCCGTGCAGACCAAGTTTTATGGCCGGCTGGCCACCCCGTGGACCTGTTTGGTGGTGGTGCTGGTGGCCATCCCCTTCGGCGCGCCATCCGGGCGGCGCAATCTCTTCTTTGGCGTGGCGGGCAGCATCTTTATTGGCTTCGCGTATTTCATCCTCCAGCGCTTCAGCCTGGCGTTTGGCATGTCCGGACATCTGCCGGGCTGGCTGGCGGCCTGGCTGCCCAACTTTCTTTTTGCCGCCGTCGGTATTGTGCTCACGTGCCGCGTGCGATAACTTTGCCGGTCTGCAGGAGTTACGAGCGTGAGCCAAGACACCACACCATCCGATCCCCGCCATGAGCGGCTGGGCCTGTTGTATCAGGTCAGCAACGTCATCCATTCCACCCTCGATTCGCAGGAGGCCCTGCAGCTCATCGTGGGCGAGGCCGTGCGCATCATGCGCGCCTCCTCCGGCTCGCTCGTACTGATCAACCCCACCACGCAGATCCTGGAGATCCACGCCGCGCAAAACCTCTCCTCCACCGCCCGCAAACTGCGGTTGCGCGTGGGCGAGGGCGTCACCGGCTGGGTGGCCCGGCACGGCCAACCCCTCCGGGTGGGCGATGTCACGCTGGACCGGCGCTACGTGAGCGTGCGCCGGGATGTGCGCGCCGAGCTGGCCGTGCCGCTGGAAGTGGATGGTGAAGTCCGCGGCGTCATCAACGTGGATTCCGACCGGCCGGACGCCTTTTCCGCGGACGACCAGGAACTGCTCCAGGAATTGGCGAACCAGGCGGCCCGGGTGATCCAAAACACCTGGCTGTATGAGCAGTTGCGGCTGAAAGTGATGCTCTTTGAGTCGCTGGCCAGCGTGAGCCGCACGATCAATTCCATGCTCAACGTGGATGAGGCCCTGCGCGCCATCACCCGGCAGGCCTGCCAGCTCATGCGCGCGCGGATGTGTTCCCTCATGCTGCTGGATGAGACCCGCGAATGGCTGGACCTGCGCGCCAGTTACGGCGCCGGCGACGCCTATATCAAAAAGCCGCGGCTGGCGGTGGAGGAAAGCCTCATCGGCGTGGTGGTGCGCCGCAAGAAGCCGCTGCAGGCGGCCAACGTGCAGACGGATTCGCGTTATCAAAACGTCGAACTGGCCCGGCACGAGGGCCTGGTCTCCCTGCTCAGCGTGCCGCTGATTTTCTCCGACCAGGCGATCGGCGCCCTGAGCGTCTATACCGCCAAGGCCTACAGTTTCTCGAACGAGGAAATCAAGATCCTGTGTTTGCTGGCTGAATTGTCGGCCATCGCCATCGAAAAAGCCCGGCTCTACGAACGCGTGGTGGACGTGGAGGAACAGTTGCGCCAGAACGAGAAGCTGTCCGCGCTGGGATTGCTGGCGGCCGAGGTGGCCCACGAAATCCGCAACCCGCTCACGGTGATGAAGCTGCTGTATCATTCGCTGGACCTGAAATTTGAGGCGAAGGATCCGCGGGCCAAGGACGCGCAGATCATCGAGGCCAAGATCGAGCAGTTGAACAAGATTGTGGAGCAGATCCTGGCCTTTGCGCGCACCACCGAGCCAAATTTTGCACCGGTGAACCTGAACAGCCTGGTGGACGAATTGAGCCTGCTGGTGCGCCACAAGCTGGGCAACCAAGGCGTGCGCCTGGTGCGGGATTTGCAGCCGGACCTGCCGCTGGTGATGGGCGATGCCACGCAACTGGAGCAGGCGTTCTTGAACCTCATACTCAACGCCGCCGAAGCCATGCCCAACGGCGGCACCCTGACCGTGAAGACGCGGGCGCTCCAGTCGGAGCAGGTGTCGGTGGCGTTCAAGGACACCGGCGAGGGCATGAGCCCGGAGCAGCAGCAGCGCGCCTTCAAGACGGTGCTGTCCACCACCAAGGTCAAGGGCACGGGCATCGGCCTGGCGATTGTCGGACGCGTGGTCGACACGCATCGCGGCCAGATCCGCATCCTGTCCCGCCCGGGCCGCGGCAC
>CAYTJG010000325.1:0-6909 GCA_964437865.1 uncultured Bifidobacteriaceae bacterium
CACGACCAAGGCCATCGGCAAAGGAACTGGGCAGGGGTTGGCCATGGTTTATGGCAGCATCGTCAGACAGCAAGGCGGCACCGTCACTTTTGAAACCGAATCGGGGAAAGGCACCACCTTCAGCATCCGTCTGCCTGTGAACCCCAAGGCCAGTCCCGAAACGGTTTCCGACCCGCCGGCCGGGAGTTCGCCCGCATGAAAACGCTTTTGTTTGTGGACGACGAACAGAAGGTGTTGCAGGGATTGCAACGCCAGTTGCACTCCCTGCGTCAGGAATGGGCCATGCACTTTGTCGAGAGCGGTCCGGCAGCGCTGGCATTCATGGCGGTGCAGCCGGTGGACATCATCATTTCCGATATGATGATGCCGGGGATGGATGGCTCGCAGCTACTGGCGGAAGTGCTCAAACGCCATCCGGAGACGGTCCGCATCATCTTGTCCGGTCAGACGGGGCACGAGGCGGTCTTCCGGTTGGTCGGTCCGGCCCACCAGTACCTGTCCAAGCCGTGCGCCCCCGACGAATTGCGCCGGGCCATCGCCCAAGCCCTGGAATTGCGCGATTTGCTCGGCAACGGGGAGTTGAAGCAACTCGTCACGCGCATCAAGAATCTGCCAACCCTCCCCACGCTGTATCGACAACTCACCGAGGAGTTGCGTCGCGAGACTCCGGCTTTGGACCGCGTCGGTGAGATCATTGCGCGCGACATCGGCATGACGGCCAAGGTGCTGCAACTCGTCAATTCCGCCTTTTTCGGATTGGCCCAGCCGGTGAGCAATCCGGTGGAGGCCGTGAATTATCTGGGGCTGAATACGATCCGCTCGCTCGCGCTGTCGGTGGGAGTCTTTTCGCAGTATGAGCAGGACACCTGTAAGTTGTTCTCCCTGGAAGCGCTGGCCGAACACTCCTGGTGGGTGGGCGTCGTAGCCCGGCGTTTGGCGGAAGTCGAGCGGCAGGAGACGACGATGGTGGAACAGTGTTTTCTCGCCGGCCTCTTGCATGATGTGGGGCAACTGGTCCTGGCCAGCGGCTTGTCTGAGGAATACTCCGCCGTGCTGGCTGAAGCGCGCCAGCAAAACCTCCCGGTCTGGCAGGTGGAACAGGAAATGTTGGGGGCCGCGCACGCGGATGTCGGTGCGTATTTGCTGGCGCTTTGGGGCCTGCCACACCCCATCATCGAGGCGGTCGCCCATCATCATGACCCGGCGCGGTGTGTCACGCCCGGATTTTCGGCAACCGCTGCGACCCACGCTGCCGATGTTTTCACCCATCAATTTTTGACCACGGATACGGAGGTGCCCTCGCCGAAACTCGACCTCGCCTATTTGGCCTTGCTGGGCTATGGCGAGCGGATCGAAGCCTGGCGCGCCGCCGGCGAAGCGGCCATCAAATCAAGAAACCCCGACTGAAAAATCGCGCCCATTATGAGCCAAAAAATCCTGTTAGTAGATGATGACCCCAAGTTGCTGGCCGGCGTGGTCAGAAACCTAAGGCTCAAGTTCAACCTGGTTACCGCCGCCAGCGGCGAAGCCGGGTTGGCCCAAATGACCACGGCTGGCCCGTTTGCGGTCATCGTGGCGGACATGCAGATGCCGGGTATGAACGGCGTGCAACTGCTGACTGAGGCACAGAGACGATACCCCGAAACCGTCCGGATCATGCTGACCGGCAATGCCGACCAGCTGACTGCGGCCGAGGCTGTCAACAGTGGCCAGATCCTCAAGTTCCTGACGAAACCGTGCCCACCGGAAACCCTCGCCTTGGCCCTTCACGCCGGCCTTAAACAATACCGGCTCATTACCGCCGAACGTGAGCTGTTGGAAAAAACCCTGAATGGCAGTGTCAAGGTCCTGGCGGATGTCCTCTCGGCAGTCGATCCGGTTTCGTTCGGGCGCGGCGAAGTGTTATGCAATTATATGCGCGCCTATGTCCAGGCCCGAAGCATGGAGAATCCTTGGGAGTTTGAAATCGCCGCCCTGCTTTCGCCAATCGGCATGGTGACGGTTCCGGCAGCCATCATTGAAAGATTCCGCGCGGGGCAGAAACTGACCCGGACGGAAAAGGAAGTCATCGAGCACGCGCCCAAGACCGGCGCTGATCTGCTCGTCAATATCCCCCGTTTGGAATCCGTCGCCCGGATGGTTCTGTACCAGCAAAAGCATTATGATGGTTCTGTACCAGCAAAAGCATTATGATGGCTCTGGTTTCCCAGCCGATGTCGTTCGTGGGGAGGACATCCCCATCGGAGCCCGGATTCTCAAGGTGCTGATTGACCTGCTCGAATTGGAAGCGCAGAAGCTGCCCAAGGACACCGCCTTACGCCTCATGCAACAGCGCATGGGCTGGTACGATCCACGCGTGTTGGACGCGACCTTTGCGTGTTTCGACATTTATCTGCCGGACATCTCGGCCAAGAGCCAGGGCCAGTCCATCGCCCTCGACGATCTTCAAGTCGGGCAAGTAGTTCTGACTGACATCCAAACGGAAAACGGGAAAACCCTGGTCCTGGCCCGCAGTCGAATCACCCCGGTCCTGCTGGCGCGGTTGGCCAACTTCGCCAAATTTAGCCCGATTCGGCAACCGATCTATATCGAACCTGAAGCCCGGGTCGCAACGGTTTGAGTGCCGAAATTCGGGGTCCAATCCAAGGTGCGGTTTCAACACTAAAACAAGCTTTGGCGAGTCTGCCGCCTGCCAGAATACGATTGTTCGTAGGAAACAGTCCAACGACCGATCCCGCCGCCACTTTTGAGGGCAAAAATCAATTCATCGACGAGTATTTGGGAAGCAATCACATTGCCGACGTCACCTCAGGTGGCAATGTGCCGGCGCGACTGCCAATGTCTGGAACGAGTGAAGCCGCATATTTCGGTGCGAGTTACAGTGCGGAAGGCGGCAAAAAGCCCTCCGGTGTCGGCCGCCGGTAGCCAGAAGCCGCGTGACCGGGCTGCAACGGTGGCCGTGGGCTCAGAACCCGGTCCATGGTTTCCCGCAGCTCCCTGAACGAAAAAGGCTTGAAGAGCAAAGCGTCCACGCCTCCGTCCGGTCGGGCGAACACTTTATATTCCTCTGCAAACGCCGTGGCCATGATGATGGGTTGGTTGGGCAACAACTGCCGAATGCGGGTAACCAATTGATCGCCCTGCATTCCGGGCATGGAAAAATCGGTTATGATCAGGTCAAACTTGCGCTGGGCCAACTGAGTCAAAGCGGCTTCTCCACTGTCAACGAGTTGGACCTCATGTCCGTCATGCTCCAACAGCAGCTTTATAGCGCGGGACACGGTCGGTTCGTCGTCCACCACGAGGATTTGAATTCCTTTTTTCACAAGTGTTTTCTCCACCAAATGCTGGCAAGCTAGGTCAATTTACGCAGTTGGCAAATTTTAGTTATCCACAGGAGCAAAAACCGGTCGTAGTAGTTTCCCTGCGTTCTGATCCAAAACGATCCGATCTTCGCCCACGGTTAGGTTGGCGATTCGACTCATGGCGGCCCGAGAATCGGTGCAGCCTGGGATTACGGAAAACTAATTTCGGGCGGCCCCGGAGGCGGGAAAGGTGCGATCGTGGTTTTGGTCGTGACTTCACCACTTGGCTGAGGCTGGAGAGCCGATACTACCGGCAGATGGTCTGTGGTTATAACATGCCTCAAGGATTTATTATGAGGGAGGTCAATCGGTGACACTCAATCGACAATATAGGTTGTACCGCGCTTTTATCGTGATAGTTTTGAACCGACGATATTATGGAGGAACAATACAAAATGGGGACCGTGCTCTACGCCGAGGACGAGGACAACGACGTCTTGTTTATGCAACGGGCCTTCGACAAGGCGAGGTTTGGCGATAAGCTGCACGTGGTCCGGAACGGAAAGGAAGCCATCGACTATTTGTCCGGCATCGGCGACTTTGCCGACCGCAACAAACATCCGCTGCCCGCGTTACTGATGCTGGACTTGGATTTGCCGGTGCTTTCGGGTTTCGGAGTGCTCCAATGGGTGCGCAATCATCCAGGCTTTTTCACGCTGCCCACCATGGTTTTTTCCTCGTCCACGCGGCCGGAGGAAAAGCTCAAAGCCCTCAGGTTGGGTGCCAACGACTTTATCCAAAAGCCCGGCTCCGGGGCGAGTTTCTCAGAGGTGATCGAAAGATTCCGGGGTGTTCAGTTCTAGCCTCCGGGAACATGCGGACGGTGGCTAAGACAATGTCCTGCCCGCCGTTTTGGCCATTGCCCAGCGCGCCTTGGTGGTGGTCGCCATCCGGGCGCGCGCGGCCGCGGACATTCTGCGGCGTTTCCCCTGCGGTGCAGCAATCGTCTCGGCGGTGGGTGTTTGCTTCGGCCGGCCCGGGCCGCGCTTGGCCGCGACGGGGGCATTGAAAGCGAGAGTGGCGGCCAGTTCCTGTTTCAGGTCGACAATTTTTTCTTTGAGGCTCGTGGCATGGCGCAATTGTGCCGTAGTCAACGATAACAGGTAATTCATGGGTTTAAGGGTACGAGAAAGGGGGCCTCTGGTCTAACCAGATTTCAGCGATTGACACGAACTGGTACAAAAGGGAACCGGACTTGCGCCCGGCCCCCTCTTGGTTTGGTGACGCTGTTTAAACGAAACAGCACGTTCAATATGGCTTAAAAAGCAGAAAAAGACACTCTCTTTTCCCAGGGCGCGAGGAGAAACCGAAACACCACAGCCTGAGGTTCAAAGACGGCTACAGGACTCCTTTTGTCCCCGAACCCAAAGGCCGTGGTGAGAACCGAGACGCTCATCTAACCCACCTGCGCCAGCAAGCGAACCGACAAAGCATGACATTGCAGGGAGTATAAAGGAGCCTGACTTACGCCCGGCTCCTTTTGGTGATGAGGTTCTTGTGCGTCTTCACCAAGGCGCTCAGAAGGGTGGCACAGCCAACTTGGGGTCGCTGTTCGGACTGTGCCACAGGCAAAAACCTCTCTGCCAACTATTGACGAACAGCGAAATTTTACCCTTGGCGGACTTTTTACTATAGGCGCGGGATTCGGCCACTCCATTTTTTGTCTATTACCGCACCTTTTTCTTAATTCGGGACTTTTTTTGCATTTTCGAAGTAAAATGGCTTGTCGAGCGGTCGTTCACTCGAACAAAATGCTTGCAGCATTCAAGCCAGCTACGCATGGTGATGTTAAACAGTCCGGACGACAACCCAACACTTGATCGGCAGGCGCATCTGCCTAAAGGCTTGGTCCACGCGGCCAGCGGGGTGGTGTTCCTCGCCGGGGTACTCGTGCTTTGCGGTTGGGTATTTCACGTCCCGGTGATGACCAGTGTATTACCGGGGCTGGTGACCATGAAGGCGAACACGGCGGTGGGTTTCGTGCTGGCCGGCATGGCGTTGTTCGCCCTGGTAACCGAACGGCTCGGAACGGCCCAAAAGCCGACCGTGCGGGTCCTGGCGGGTGCTGTCGCCTTGCTGGGGTTATTGACCTTGTGCCAATTCGTATTCGGTTGGAATCTCGGACTGGACCAACTCCTTTTTCAAGAACCGCCGGGGAGCGTGTTTACCTCGCAACCGGGGCGGATGGCTCCGACCACGGCGTTTGATTTTCTGGCGCTGGGAATCGCGCTGCTGGTGATCGATATGCGCCGTGGCCGCATGCTGGCACAACTGCTGGCGCTGGTGGCCGGTTTGCTGGCCAGCTTGGCGCTGGTGGGTTACCTCTTCGACGAGCACCCGCTGTATGCCGTCGGGTCATCCACGACCATCGCGGTGCATACGGCGGCGCTGTTCGTGGTGCTGTCGGTGGGCGTGCTTCTGGCCCGGGTCAAAGATGGACTGATGACCCAGGCCGCGCGCCGGTTTTCCAGCGTCGGCTTTGGAGCCGCCCTGTTGATTCTATTGCTCATCGCCCTTGGAGCCTATCGTAACCTGGTGGGGCTCGCTGAAATCAATCGCCGTGTGACCCACACGCATCAAGTGATCGAGCAGCTGGCGTCGGTGCTCACCACCATGCAGGACGTCGAAACCGGGGAGCGGGGGTTTGTGATCACAGGCGATGAGCGTTTTCTGGAACCCTGCAAACGCGCCGAAAGCAACGTGGCGGGTGGCTTGAGTGAGTTGCGGCAGTTAACCGCTGACAATCCGCGCCAGCAGGCGCGCTTGGACCGACTGGGGCCGTTGATTGCCCGGAAAATCCAGGATGCGAACGCTTATGTCAACCTCCGGCGGGAACAGGGAATCACCCCCGCGATTCAAGCGGTGACCGAGGGTGAAGGTCGGCAAACCATGGACGACATTCGTGCGCTCATGGTTGAGATCACCGGCGAGGAAAACGAATTACTGCGCCAGCGCCAGGCGGTGGCGGATGCCCGGGCCGCCAATGCGATCCTGGCTTTGTTGATGGGGGCGGGGGCGGCCATCGGGCTGCTGGTGGCGGTGTTCTACGCGCTTCGCGTGGAGATTGGCGAGCATCAGCGGACAGAGACGGCGTTGCGTCGGGCTGAGGAAGCCACGGAACGGGAACGGGCACGACTTCAGTTTATTTTCGATGCGGTGCCGGTGGGCATTTCCCTGAATTTGTTCCGACCGGACGGTCGGAGGCCGGTGGGGCGGGAAACCCATCTGGTCAACGACGCCCACCTGCGTATCTGCGGTCTCACTCGCGAACAGGTGGGGGAGGAGGGCATTTTCAGGAAGATCACCGACCCGGAAGACCGCCAAAGGCAGGCGCGGTTGGACGAGGAAGTGCTGGCGGGCAAGAGCGATCATTACTCGCTCGACAAGCGTTATCTTCGGTCCGATGGCCAACTGGTCTGGGTGCTGTTCTCCTTCGAGCGGCGGCGATATGCGGACGGCAGTTGCGATGATCTGGTGGTGGTGGTGGACATCACCCGGCGCAAGCAGATGGAAGAAGCCCTGCGCCGGAGGGAGGAAAAGCTGG
>CAYTJG010000326.1:0-6851 GCA_964437865.1 uncultured Bifidobacteriaceae bacterium
TGCGGCACGTCGCCCCCCCCAGTCGCTTGGGGGACCACAAAACCAACCAATTGGTCCACGTCCGCCAACTTGCGCAGCGTCACCACCGCGGCGGCCACCCCCGGCAACGTACCCAACACCGCTGCAATTTCATCCAACTCCACCCGAAATCCGCGAATCTTCACCTGGCTGTCCACCCGCCCCAAACAGTACACCGGTCCGCCCGGCTCCATCCGCGCCAGATCGCCGGTGAGATACATCCTGGACCCGGCTGAATTCTCGTCCGCCAGCGGATTCAAAACAAATTTCTCCGCCGTCAATTCCGGCCGTTTCAAATAGCCCAGCGCCAGTCCCGGGCCGAAAATGCATAGTTCGCCCGTTTCGCCCGCCTCCGCCGGGCGCCGCTGTTCATCCACCACCAGCAAACCGTAATTGGGCAGCGGCAGGCCGATGGTTACTGGCTCGCCGCGCTTTAACTCCGCGAGGCTGGCCGAAACGGAAGTTTCCGTGGGGCCATAGGTGTTAAACACCCTCCTTTCCGGACGCACGACTCGCTCCACCAAGGTGGCCGGACAGGCTTCGCCACCCAGATTGATCAGCCGCAACGTCGGCAGATTGTCCGGCAACAGGCTCATCAAGGTGGGCACCGCGTGCAACACGGTGAGGTGTTCGCGGGCGAGCGCACGGGCCAGGGCGTCGGGATCCGCCACGATCGATGGTGGCGCAATCCACAGCGTGGCCCCCACCAGGTATGAGATCCAAATCTCCTCAAACGACATGTCGAACGCCACGGAGAATCCCTGGTACACGCGGTCCTGGGCACGGACTCCCAGCAGTTCATTTTCGGCGCGCAGAAAATGGCAGATGCTGCGATGACTGATGACAATCCCTTTGGGCTCGCCAGTGGAGCCGGAAGTATAGATGACATACGCCGGATCGGAGGGTTTGGCCGCGGGTGGCAGCGTGGCGGCTGAGACCGGTTCCGGTCGCTCTGGAAAAAGGTCGGCCTGCGCCAACGCGCGTGTCCCGGTCGATGGTGCCCCCGAACCGTTCCAGTTCACCAGCAGGTCTTCGATTACCCAGACGGGGACGGAAAAACTCTCCAGCCGCGGCAGCCAGGCGCGGCAAGTCACCAAGCCGACCGCCTTGGCGGAATGCAGGCACAGGGCCACCCGTTCCAAAGGGGCCTCGGCGTCAAAGGGCAACCAAGCCGCGCCGCTCTTGGTGATGCCCGCTTGTGCGAGGAGCAAATCCGCCCCCCGCGGCAGCCATAAGCCGATGACCGAGCCGGGGCTGGCGCCGCGGCTTGCCAGGGTGCCGCCAATGAAGTTGCTGGCGGCATCCAATTCGCCATACGTCACCGCCCGCTGCTCCCAAAGCAACGCTGTTTGTTGCGGCTGCCGCCGGGCGGTGGCGGCCAAAATATCCGCCAGCGTTTCTTCACGCAGCAGGTCCAGCCGCTTCGGCCCGTACAAGACGGACGCACGGAATGATTTTCCGTGCGGGTCGATACGGCTTTGCGATACGGATGGGTTTACGGTGGCTAAAGGATCCACGGCAGAACTTTATGGTGCCACAGGAATGGACGAAAACAGAGTCTAAAATGTTTCACTGGTTCTGCTGGCAACGCCGGCCGACTGGCCCAAATCCGGCGGAATCCGGTTCTTTTCCGCGATCGTTCATGCTATTTCTGCGGGGTGTTGGAACTGTCCGGTCACACCCGTATCCCCACGCGCAACCGTCGTCAAACGATGGATTGGGGCCTCGTCCTGATGAGCCAGGGCATTGCCGCCGTCATTGACGACGGGACTGACGGCGGCGGTTGGTGTCTCTGGGTGCCCACCGGGGAACACGCCGCTGCGCTGCGCGCCATCCACCTTTATCTCTGGGAAAACCGGCGCTGGCACTGGCGCCAACCGCTGCCGTGGCGCGGGCTTCATTTCGATTGGAAGGTCACTCTCTGGGCCGCGTCATTGATCGCGGTTCACGCCCTCAGTTTTGTTTCCGGACGGGCGATCCAGACAGCGGGCCGCATGGATAGCGCCGCGGTTCGCGCGGGCCAGTGGTGGCGAATATTTACCGCCATGTGGTTGCATGCGGACGTGGCACACCTGGTATCCAACGTATCGCTCGGCGTGGTGCTGCTGGGCTTGGCCATGGGCCGCTACGGCAGCGGCACCGGCCTGCTGGCCGCGTATTTGGCTGGCGCCGTCGGCAACCTGGCCGGTCTGATGATCTACCCGGAGCCGCACTACGGCGTGGGCGCCTCCGGCATGGTGATGGGGGCATTGGGCTTGCTGGCGA
The DNA here is from genome assembly GCA_964437865.1 of uncultured Bifidobacteriaceae bacterium. Classification (GTDB taxonomy): domain Bacteria; phylum Verrucomicrobiota; class Verrucomicrobiia; order Limisphaerales; family UBA11358; genus UBA11358. Next base: position 2,284 of record CAYTJG010000326.1, read on the forward strand.
TTCAATCCATCACCTTGCTGCGCCACGGTCCGGTGGGCCGAAAATACGTGTTCCGCGGCATGCTCGCCGGCGTCATGTTGTTCGTCCTTTTTGGTTTGAGCCCGGAGACCGACGTCGTGGCCCATTTGGGGGGATTTGTGGCCGGGTTGGCCTTGGGCGGCGTCCTGGTAGGACTGCCAAAAACCTGGCAAAATCCCCGGACCGATGCGGCCTCCGCGATCGTTTTCGGCGTTCTGCTGTTCGGCACCGGCTGGCTGGCGTTCCGGTAAACCTGCCCGAATCAGGAACGGCAGGCCTTTAAATCCAGAGTCCCAGCCATTCCGTCAATCCAATTCTCATTGGTAGCGAATCACCACGTTAATGTCACAATGATCCGTCCCCAGCGCCTGACGTGCCTCCGCCGGCCACGCATCGTAGGGCGAACGGTCCAGCAACGCCTGCACCAACACGGCGGCGCATTCATCATCCAGTTCGTTGCTCACAATGCTCGGGTCTGAAAGCTGCCCGCTGGCATCCAACCGGCAGTGCACCACCACCTTGCCGGGAAAGCGTTGTGCAAACAAATCCCGGTTCGTCGAGCCGACTTCCTTGGTGACGGAGTTCAACATGTGGTAAATCAGCCGACTCACATACTGGTCAGAAATCTCCGGCATCTTCGCGTCTTCAAACCCAACCCAGAATCCGCCCTCGGCATACTTGGCCTCCGCCTGCGCCAGATCCACTCCCACCATTCCTGATTGATTGGTCCGGGTCACCGTGAATTGACAGGAATCCAGCGCCACGCCACCGCCACTGAGCTTCAACTCATATTGGCCGCTCAAACGGATCGCGAGCGAATGCACCATCGCCTTGCCATAACTGGCATAGTCATCCTTGGACATCAATGTGCGTCCCGTGCCCAACTCGATCAATTCCAGATGGACCGACAAGGGCTGATTATAATCACCGTACCCGGCCACCACCGCGGCCGGCCGCTCACCCGGGGCAAAATCCGTCTTTTGCAAGTATTGCGCCCCCGACAGATCCAGCCCGTTATTGTGCGCCGCCAGCGTCGTATAGACGCCTTGTGGTTTGATGTTCTTGGAGCCGCCGCCGAGGTTGCCACCATCCGTCTGGCAACCGGTGGTTCCAACCAGCAGCCAGCAAAGGCAAATGACCCCAACCAAGACGGATTGATGTTTCTTCATAGCAGACCCTTTCCTTTTTCCTTTTCCATGCAAAATCGTTGCTCCGCAGCCAAGCCTGCCACGGTGTCCTGGCGAAGTACAGTGTGAACCAGCGACCTATTTACCGCCGGCGCGAACGGCGGCCAAACACCCGGCACGTCAGCCACGGCCACCGTTAACCCTCCAAGATCGCCGTGGCTGCGGCGTAAAGTTGCGTGTGGGTCAGGCTGACATGCAGTTTCCTGGCGTTCCGCGCCTCAAACAACGTCTGGCCCTTGCCGTGCAGCACCACATACGGCTCGCCCGTTTCTTTGCGGCGGATCTCAATATCCTGCCAGCCCAGTTCGGCGCCAATCCCCGTGCCAAACGCTTTCGACACCGCTTCCTTGGCGGAAAAACGCACCGCTAAAAATGGCGCCGGCACCCGGTGTGAGAGGCAATAGGCAATCTCCTCCGGAAGCAAAATCCGGTTTACAAACCGCTCGCCAAATTTCTCAAACGAGCTGGCGATGCGCGCCACCTCGATGAGGTCTATGCCGGTACCGAGAATCACGCTCAGAATCTAATCACGCCAACCAACGCCGGCAAACAGCATTTAATAAAAAAAGAGCCGGAACTTGCGTTCCGGCTCTTGAAATAATATCTGGCTCCCAGCCGCCAGCCTTAACTGCGGGCCGCCGGCTTCTTGGCCGCCTGGTCCATGATCGTGGTCAGCACGCTGTTGGGCACCTGCTCAAACGTGAGCGGCTCCATCGAGTAGCTGGCGCGGCCCTTGGACAATGAGCGGATGGCCGTGGCGTAACCGAACATTTCAGCCAGCGGCACTTTCGCATTGAGGATCGTCTGCCCCAACTTGGCGTCGATGCCGTTGATGATGCCGCGGCGGCGGTTGATATCGCCCAGCAGATCGCCCTGATATTCGTCCGGCGTGGCGACTTCCACCTTCATGATGGGCTCCAGCAAAATCGGCGCCGCCTTCTTGAAGGCATCCTTGAGCGCGAAAATGCCGGCCATTTTGAACGCCAGTTCGTTCGAGTCCACTTCGTGGAACGAGCCGTCGACAATCTGCACCTTGATATCCACCACGGGGTAACCGGCAAACACACCACCCTTGACGGCTTCTTCGACACCGTCGATGACCGCCGGAATGTATTCCTTGGGAATGGTGCCGCCCACGATCTCGTTGGTGATTTCCACGCCCTTGCCCTTTTCGTTGGCTTGCACCTTGACGCAGGCATGGCCGTATTGGCCACGTCCACCGGACTGGCGAATGAATTTACCTTCGCCATCCGCGTCCTTGGTGATGGTCTCGCGATAGGAAATCTGCGGGGCACCGGTGTTGGCCTCCACCTTGAATTCGCGGCGCAGGCGATCGATAATGATTTCCAGATGCAATTCGCCCATGCCGGCGATGAGCAACTGGCCGGTATCCTTGTTCGTAAAGCAGCGAAACGTGGGGTCTTCTTCCGCCAGCCGCTGCAGGCCTTCGGACATCTTGTCGCGGTCCGCCTTGGTCTTGGGCTCCACCGCCATGCTGATGACGGGTTCCGGGAAAGTCGGCGGCTCGAGCGTGACGTCAAAATCCTCGTCGCACAGCGTGTCGCCGGTGGTGATGTTGCGCAAACCGACCAGCGCGGCGATGTCGCCGGCATAGGCGCGTTCGATATCCTTGCGTTCGCTGCCCTGAATAACCATGAGCCGGCTCACGCGGTCGCGGCGGCGCGTGCGCGGATTATAAATCATGTCGCCCTTGGAGACCTGACCGGAATACACGCGGAAGAACACCAGCTTGCCCGCGTAGGGATCGGTCCACAGCTTGAACGCCAGCGAGCAGAACTTGCCGGAATCATTGGTCTCCACCGGTACTTTAATGTCGGTGCCGGGCTCGGTGCCTTCAGCCGGCGGAACGTCCAACGGGCTGGGCAGATAATCCACCACGGCGTCCACCAGCATCTGCACGCCCTTTTTCTTGAAAGCAGAACCGCAGAGCACTGGCACCAACTCAAGCTTGCAGGTCAGGCGGCGGATGGCCGCCTTCAGGGTCGGGGCGTCCACCGGCTTCTCTTCCAGCACGAGTTCGGCAACGGCGTCGTCCTTGTTGGACACCGCCTCGATCAGTTCGGTGAGGGCGGCTTTCGCGCGCTCCTGGTGCTCGTCGGGGATTTCCCGCACGTCGTAGTTCAAGCCCTCGTTGGTCACATCGCCCTCGCCGAACCAGAAGCACTTCTGGTTTACCACGTCGATGAGGCCGGCAAACTTGTCTTCCGCGCCGATGGGCAGGTAGACCGGAAACGCATAAGCCTTGAGCTTGTTGCGCATGTCAGCCAGCGCGTTTTCAAAATTGGCACCGGTGCGGTCCATCTTGTTGACGAACGCAATGCGCGGCACATTGTACTTGGTGGCCTGCCGCCAGACCGTTTCCGACTGCGGCTGCACGCCGGCCACACCGCAAAACACGGCCACCGCGCCGTCGAGCACGCGCATGGAACGTTCCACCTCGGCCGTGAAATCCACGTGGCCGGGAGTGTCGATGATGTTGATCCGGTGCGGCACATCCTTGAAAGCCTTGTAGATCGCGGTCTCGCCGGGCTTGATGGTCCGCTGGGTCCAGAAACAGGTCACGGCCGCGGAAGTAATGGTGATGCCGCGCTCCCGCTCCTGCTCCATCCAGTCCGTCACGGTGTTGCCATCGTCCACGTCGCCGATCTTATGGATCAGGCCGGTGTAAAAGAGAATACGCTCGGTGGTGGTCGTCTTGCCGGCGTCAATGTGGGCGGCAATACCGATGTTTCGGGTGCGTTCCAGGGGATATTCGCGGGTGGGCGAATTAACGGATTTGGCTTCAGCGCTCATAGTTTCAAAATGGTGTCATGCTCGATTCTGGTAACAAAAAACGCCCCGGCGATTTCCGTCGGGGCGCTTTTGAAAAAAATCCTACCAACGGAAGTGTGCGAAGGCCTTATTTGCCTGCGCCATCTTGTGAACTTCGTCGCGTTTCCGGATGGCGTTTCCCTGGCCCTGATAGGCTTCCAGGATTTCGGCCGCCAGGGCGGCCTTCATCGGCTGCCCCTTGCGGTTGTCCGCAAAATCCACAATCCAGCGGAGCGCCAGCGCATTCTGCCGGTCGGACGGAATTTCCAGCGGCACCTGATAGGTGGCGCCGCCGACGCGGCGGGCCTTGGTCTCGATGCGCGGCTTGGCGTTATCCACCGCCCGCTGCAAGATCTCGATCGGGTTGCTGGCCGGGTTCTTTTCCGAAATGGTGTCGAACGCACCATAGACAATGCGTTGGGCCGTGCTCTTCTTGCCGGAAATCATCACGGTGTTTACGAGGCGGCTGACCAGCGTGTTCTGGTACTTGCCGTCCTTGGCCAGGGGCCGTTTGGTTGCTTGACGTCTGCG
>CAYTJG010000327.1:0-6851 GCA_964437865.1 uncultured Bifidobacteriaceae bacterium
CGAACAGCAGGCCGGCGATGATGCCGTGCGAGAACATTTGCAGCACCGCGCCGTCGAGGCCGATGGTGTTGAGCGTCGCAAGGCCGAGCAGCACGAACCCCATGTGGCTCACGCTGGAATAGCCGATGACAAATTTGAAGTCGCGCTGCACCAGCGCCACGCCCGCCCCGTAAATGATGCCGATGACGGCCAGCGTGGCAATGACCCATTGCCAGTCGTGGACGCCTTGCGGGAAGAGGACCATGGCCACGCGCAGGCAGCCGTAAGCACCCAGCTTCATCACCACGCCGGCCAGCAACATGGAAGCGGCCGTCGGCGCCGCCACGTGGCCGGTGGGCGCCCACGTGTGAAACGGCCACATGCCCGCCAAAATGGCAAACCCCACAAATACCAGCGGGAACACCCAATGTTGAAAACTGGCCGGAAACGCCACATTCGACAGCGTCACCAAATTCAGCGTGGCCGTGCCGGTCTGCGTCCGGGCCACCACCCACGCCGCAATCAACCCGATCAGCACCAGGTGGCTGCCCACAAACGAATACAGCGCCAGTTTCATGGCCCCGTATTCGCGCCGCGTGCTGCCCCAGCGCGCGATCAGAAAATACTTGGGAATGATCGTCAGTTCGTAAAAGACAAACAGCAACAGCAAATCGAAACTCAGAAACACCCCGTACACGCCGCCGATGAGCGTGAGGTAAAACGCGAAGAATTCCTTGGTCCGCTTCTCGACGTTCCAGGAGAACAGGATGCCCGCGACGGCCGCCAAACCCGTGAGCACCACCAGCATCAGGCTGATACCGTCAGCCGCCAGGTAGTAGCTGGCGCCCAGGGCCGGAATCCAATCAATTTTGACGATCTGAGTCACGTCACCCAGATTGCCCTGATGCGCCTGGGCAATGGCGCCGGCGAAGGCCACGCCGCAAGCCAGCACCGCCGTGGCCAGGGCCACGATCCGCGCCGCCCGGGCCGCGTCGCGCGGCAGGAGCATGAGCACCAGCACGCCGAGGAAGGAAATGTAAATTGTCCAGGCTAACATATTACAAGGATATTTGCTGTACCAACCGAACGACCGTGGCATCGATCGTGCCCAGAATGAGCTGCGGCCACACGCCCAGCACAAACATCAGCGCGATGCTCGGCGCCACCAGGAACCGTTCCGCGGTGGATAAATCGGGCAGTTTCGCCCAGCGGCTGTTTAACGGTCCGCAAAAAACGCGCTGGATGAGTGTCAGCAGGAAAATCGCCGTCACCAGCAGGCCGATGGTGGAAATGGCCGCGGCCCACGGAGCCAGCGGGAACACGCCCTTGAAAATCAGGAATTCGCCCACAAATCCGTTCAGGCCGGGCAGCCCCAGCGACGAGAACAACGCGATGCCCATGAGGCCCGTAAACACGGGCACCACCTTGCGGAGCCCGCCGAAATCATCCAGGTTGCGCAAGCCACCGCTGCGCCGCTCGAGCAGCGCCACAAACAGGAACAGCGCCGAAGCGGTCAACCCGTGGTTGAACATCTGCAGCAGCACGCCATCGAGCGCCGCGGCCTTTTGCAGCTCCGGCTGGTTCACATTGGTGGCCACGCCCACGGCGGCGAACATCGCCAGCAGGCAATAGCCCAGATGGTTCACCGAGGAATAAGCGATCATGCGCTTAATGTCCCGCTGGGCAAAAGCCGCGCAGGCGGAAAGCACAATGGTGGCCACCGCCAGCCAGAGCAGCGGCGTCAGCACCAGCCGAATCTGGTCCGGGAAGATCGGCAGCAGGATGCGCAGGAAACCGTAAACGCCCATCTTGGACATCACGCCGGTCAGCAACATGGTGACGGCGCTCGGCGCCTCCGAGTAGGTGGCCGGCAGCCAGGTATGGAAAGGTATCAACGGCACCTTGACCGCAAAGCCGAGCAGCACGCCGAGGAAGACAATCAGGCTGATGTTCTTCCAGCCAAACGTGGCCTGCAATTTCTGCGCCAGCAGGCCGCTGTGGGCCATGCCCTTGAGCTCAATGAAATCAAAACTGTGCGTGGCCAGCCAGATGGCCAGGAAGCTCAACAGCAACGTCACGCTGCCCACCATGGTGTAGATGAAGAACTGCATCGCCGCCGGTCCGCGGTTCGGTCCGCCCCACAGCTTCACCAGGAAGAACGCGGGAATGAGAGCCAGTTCCCAGAACATGAACCAATGAAAGAAGCTCAGCGCGGTGAACGTGCCGAACAAGCCGGCCTGCAACCACAAGATCAGCGCATGAAAAACGTGCGGCCGGTCCTCCTGGGACCACGAAACCAGGATGGCCAGCGGCGTGATCAGCGCCGTGAGCATCACCATCAACAGGCCCAGCCCGTCAATGCCCAGGTGGTATTGAATGCCGAGCGAAGGGATCCAGTCGAACTTTTCCTCGAACTGCAGTTCCGTGCCGTTGGGCAGGAAGTGGGTCCACAGGCAAAAGGCGCCGGTCAGCGTGACCAGGCTGGAGAACAGCGCCAGGCCGCGCACAAGATTCTTCCGGGCGGAGCCGGCGCCCGCCACGACAATGCCGCCGAACAGCGGTACCAGGGTGAGTATGGTCAGGGAATGATTCATGCCTTGCGCCCCCAGATCAGGATCAGCACCAGCACCACCAGCGCCACGCCGATGACGCGCAGATACGACTGCACGCGGCCGGAGTGGAGTTGGGACGAGAGTCCGCCGCTGCCGCGCAGCGAGTCGCAGCCCTTGTCAAACCCGGGGTTTACAAAATACTCATCGGAGAGGCGATAGAGCCAGGACGAGCCCAGCGCCAAATAGGTGACCAGCAGCACCGCCCCGCCAAAAATCCATCGATCCAGGAAATCGCAGGCCACGGCCGCCCAGGCGTTCAGGCGGATGACGGTGTGTTCATAAAGCTCGTCGATGAAATACTTGTTTTGTAGCAGCGAGAACAACGCCGGCTGCGCGACTTCCAGGACGTCCTTTTCCCCGGCCGTTTGCCGCGGGCGCCGGCCGTACAAATACCAGCCCAAACCAAGTCCGACGAAGACAATCACCGCGGACGAACACATCACCACCAGCGTGCCGCTTTCCATCAGCTTGCTGAAATCAAATTGGACCGCTTCGCCGGTGAGGTAACCGTGGAACCACGGCCAGGCCGGCGTGCCGATGATGCCCAGCACCACGGCGAACACCGCCAGGATGATCAAGGGAACGGTCATCACGGCCGGGCTTTCATGCGGCGTGTGGGCTTGGGCCGCGTGGGACTTGTCCTCGTGAGCGTGAGCGTGGCCGTGCTCCGCCGCCGCGTGGCCGCGATATTGGCCAAAGAACACCAGAGCCACCTGCCGCGTCATGTAGAACGCCGTCAGCAGCGCGCCGGCACAGCCAAAATAGAACGGCACGTGGGACACCGGCCATTCGCGGGCGTGGTGGAGAATCTCATCCTTGCTCCAGAAACCGGAGAAGAACAGCGGGAAGCCGCACAAGGCCAGCATGCCCACCGCATAAACGGCGAACGTGAGGGGCATGTATTTCTTCAGCCCGCCCATCTGGCGCACATCCTGTTCGTCATGGCAGCCGTGGATGACCGAGCCGGAACCCAGGAACAGCAGCGCCTTGAAAAACGCATGGGTGATCAAGTGGAACATGCCCACGGCCACGCCGCCCACGCCCAGGCCCATCATCATGTAGCCCAGTTGCGACACCGTGGAATAGGCCAGAATGCGTTTAACGTCATTTTGTGCCACGGCGATGCTCGCGGCGAACAGCGCCGTGATGGCGCCGACCCAGGTGACCACCATCAACGTCGGGGAGCCATGCAGCCAGACCGCCGGGCTGTTGGTGGGCAATTGGGCCATCAGCGGATAAACCCGCGCCACCAGGAAAACACCCGCCGCCACCATGGTGGCGGCGTGAATCAGCGCGCTGACCGGGGTGGGGCCTTCCATCGCATCCGGCAGCCAGACGTGCAACGGCACCTGGCCGGATTTGCCGACGGCGCCCAGGAAAATCAACAAGCCGATCAGGGTGGAAACCGCCAGCCCGCCCACGGTCGTTTGCGCGGCCATGGCCGTCAGCGCGGAGTTCTCCATGCAACCCCGGCCGTGATCATAGAAATCCAGCGTGCCCGTTTGGGCGTACAGCCAGACCATGCCGAGCAGCAAGCCCAGGTCGCCGATGCGCGTGGTGATGAAGGCCTTTTTCGCCGCCGCCGCCGCGCTGGGCTTGTGAAACCAGAAACCGATCAGCAGGTAGCTCGTCAGCCCCACGATTTCCCACGAGACAAAGAGGAGCAGCAGGTTGTTGGCAATGACCACGCCGAGCATGCCGGCGGCAAACAGCGCCAGGAAGCAGAAGAACCGCATGAAATTCTGGTCGTGCGCCATGTAGCCCACGCTGAAGATGAAGATCAACATGCCCACAAACGTCACCATCACCAGCATGACGGCCGTCAACGGGTCCAACACCCAGCCGAGGCTCATCCACTGCCCGCCAAATTGAATCCATTGAAAGCTGAACACTTCGCGATACGGGCCTTCGCTGTGGCCCAGCGTGACGGCCAAGGCGCAGAGCGAGAGCAGAAACCCGAGGGCCATGGAGCCGATGGCCAGCCCCGCCGCCAATTTTCGTTTGGGCTGCTTGTTGACGGCGATAACGGCCGCCGCCACCAGTGGCAACACGGGTATCAGGAACAGATATTGAACAATCCAATTCATTTTAACCCTTCAACTCCTTCACTTCATCCAGGTTGGAGGTTTTCTTGTGACGATAAATGGAAATCACCAGGGCCAGGCCCACGGCGGCTTCCGCCGCCGCCAGGGCGATCGAAAACAGTGCAAAGATGAAACCGGTCAGCGCCTCGGGATGCGGTCCAAACCGCCAGAAGGCGATCAGGTTCAGGTTGGCGGCGTTGAGCATCAATTCCACGCCGATCAACACCAGGATGGCGTGACGGCGCGTGACGGCGCCGGCAAAACCGGTGGCGAAAAGAAACGCGGAAACGAGCAGGCAAAATTGCAAGGGGGTCATGCGGCACCTTCTTTCGGGGCCGAGACATCGGCCACAAGCGTATTCGTGGTGACGGGTGCGGGTGGCTCGGCAATGACGGCGTCAGGCACGGAAACCTGGGTGGCTCCGAGCCGGCGGCTGGGAGCGGGCGGACCTTCCCGGGAGGCGATGATCACCGCGCCGATCATGGCCACCGTGAGCACCAGACCGATGATTTCCAGCGGCAGCACGTAGCGGCCCATCAGCTCGGTGCCGATTTGCTTCACCGAGACCGAGGGCGCCTCGGCGCCCGCCACCGGGAGGGCGGTACTATTCAGGACGGCCCAAGCCAGAAGCGTAAAAACGAGGACGGTCACCAGCACACCGGCCGGCCAGCCCGCGGTGAGCACACTCTGATGCGGCGCCTCGCCGCTGCGCGTCAGCAAAATGGCCATCACGATCAAGATGGCCACGGCGCCCACGTAGACCAGAATCTCGGTGAAGCCCATGAACTCGGCGTCCAGTTGCAAATACAATGCCGCCACGCCGGAGAACGCAATGGCCAGCATCAGCGCACAATGCACCAAATTGCGCAGGCTCATGGCGGCCACAGCGGCCAGCAACGCGACAACGGCGGTGAGAAGGAGACTCAGTGACATATTATTCCGCGAAACGATAAACCCGCAGACCGAGCTTTTGATGCCGCATCAGCGCGCGGCCCAGGGTGAGGTAGGCGACGAGCAGGAGCCCGCCGCAAACGGGCCAGCGCAACCAGCCCTGGCCCAGGAAAAACCAGAGGCCGGCCGCCACGATGTTGACCAGCGCCAGCGGCAGCATGAATTTCCAGGCGAGGTTCATCAATTGATCCATGCGCAAACGGGGCAGCGTGCCGCGAATCCAGATGAACACAAAGACCATGGCCAGCATCTTGGCCAGAAACCAGATCCAGGAGGGAATCCAGGTGAGGCAGGAAAACGGCGCGGTCCAGCCCCCCAGGAACAGGGTCACCCCCAGGCCCGTGATGGCGAACATCCCCAGATACTCGCCCAGGAAGAACAGCGCGAACTTGAAGCCGGAATACTCGGTGAAATAGCCGGCGATGATCTCCGATTCCGCCTCCGGCAGGTCAAACGGCGACCGGTTGGATTCCGCCAACGCGGCGATGAAGAAGAGGATGAAACCGGCCAGGCCCCACGGCGTGAACACATGCCAGTGCGCAAGGCCGAAGGTGTATTGGTTCTGGTGCTCCACAATGGCCGTCAGATTGAGCGAGCCAACGATCATGACGACCGTGACGGCCGAGAGGATCAGCGGGATTTCGTAGCTGAGCATTTGCGCGATGGCGCGCATGGCGCCGAGCAGCGAATACTTGTTGCGGCTGGACCAGCCGGCCATGAACACCGACACTTCCACCGCCCCGCCCACGGCCAGGAAAAACAGCAGGCCCGCGTCATAATCCGCCAGCACCATGTTTCGCCCAAACGGCAGCACCGCATAGGTGAGCAAGACGGGGATCAAAATCACGATGGGCGCCAGGTAATGCACCACTTTATCCGCCGGGCGCGGCACCACGTCTTCCTTGATCAACGCCTTGATGCCGTCGGCGGCAAACTGGCCGAAACCCGCCAGGCGGATTTTCGTAAAAGGAATACCCACGCGATTGGGACCATAACGGTTTTGGATGCGACCGAGGCCCTTGCGCTCGATGACCGTGATCAGCGCGAAGAGGCCGGGGAAAACCGAGATGATGACCAGGATGCCCAGCAGGGGGGAGACGACGGGCAGCCAGGAGGCCGGGAACCAGCCGACCACCAAGTGCTTCAGCGCCACGAAAATCTGGTCCGGGTCGCGGAATGACGGGGCGTTGGATTGTACGATTTCGGCAAACATGGTTCAAATAGG
>CAYTJG010000328.1:0-6850 GCA_964437865.1 uncultured Bifidobacteriaceae bacterium
GCCTCTTGCGCCTCGGCTTCCTGCCCCAGCATCCGGGTAAGAAATGAAAAGACCAACCCGCCGCGACGGTGGTACAGGGTGGCCAGCGCGTGTTCATCCCCGCCGGCAATAGCGTGCAGCAGGCGCGCGTCCTCGCGGGCCTCCACGTCATCCGGCGTTACGGCGGAAGCTTCCGCCCGCGGACGCAACAAGTCTCCGTCAGTTGGTTCCAAACGTCAAAGTCCAGTGCTGCAATATCATATCCGCCCGCCGGCCGCCGGTGGATGCATTTTTTTTGGGGGCAGCCCTCCCCAAACGAACTGGATCTCTGCAAACAACTTGAAGTGAAATACCTACCTCGATATTGCGAGGCCGTAGCCGGGCTGCCCAAGAGGCAGCCCGACTTGGCGTTTGGCCCTCGCTTCGGCTCCTCGATTCAGCGTGCGGCCAGTGCCTCGGACATGGTGGGCAGCCCCAAAAAATCCGCCGCGTCCAGCAACGCCACTTTTTCCCGGGCATCCGTCGCCCGCTCCGCCGCCGATTGCAACACCGGAATCAGATTTCGGTCGCCGGACTGCACGGCCGCCTCGCGCGCGTCCGCCCGCTTGTCGGCATCGGCATCCGCCAGCGCTGTGGCGATTTCATCCACCGTCGGCCTTGCCGGCAAGTCGGCGACCGCTTCGGCCTCCGGCGCCGGCGCGGGGAACATCTCGGTCCGGTCTGCGGCCGCGGTGGTGATCCGATTTTCTTCCAACTTCCCGGTTTCCCCTGGCGATGGATGGGCGACCACCGGTTGCGCATCGGCGGCCACGTTTCCCGACCGGCTTTTTTGCAACACCAGCAGCCCGCACAACGTGAGCAGCAGCAGACAGGGCAATAATACTTGAATTCTCATCGAACCAGTTCGGCCTGACGGCCGGGATGGATGTTATTCAAGCGTTTCCTGGCTGGTGGAAACGACTCCGCTGACCACCCGGTCGGGCGTGCTGTTGGTCGATTCGCCGTACCCCTGGGTATTCCACGTAAGGGAACGTATGACGGCCACCCCGCTGGTGTTGGTCGGCGCGGTTTCTTCCACGGTCAGCGCGGTGAAGTCGAGGGTAAGGTGGCCGGGGCTGCTGAACGAGAGGGTTGAATATTTGTGCGTTTCCAGGCCGCTGGCCACGGTTCGGGTGGAGACATATTGGTCGCTCACGGTAAAGAATGAGCTGATGTCCGTCTCGACCGTGTGACGGGTGGCGCCGTCGCGCACGATGATCTGGCGGTTGGTGCCCAGCGCATTGATGGTGAGCACCCGCGGGCTGACCACCTGCCAGTACAGCAATTTCGCCTGCTTCGAAAAGTGCATCGCCGCGCCTTTGTTCGTGACGCCGTTGAGCGAACTAATAATGTCGCTGGACACGATGCTGAAGGGCGCGCCGGTGGTCGTTTCCGGCACGGCGGCGGCCTCGGTGGTGTCCGTGTTCTCCAAGCCGGCGGCTTGGGGCAGGGCGATCCCCCCAGGCCCGGCCGTGGCATTGGGCCAGGCGGTGAGCGAGAAGTTGAGCACCATGACGTTGTTGGTTTTGGCCACGGCGCCGGCGGCCCGGGTGGATGCCGGAGCGGCCAGCGTCAGACACAAGGCGGTGAGCGTTACAAAATTACGGTTGATTTTCATAGGATGGTTCGAGGTTGATTTGGTGCTTCAGCGTGCCTGAAGCGGTTGTTCATGTCTTGTCCGCCGCGGGGTGAATTTCGGATGCAAATTAATTTCAAGTTGGTCACCGGTGCGAAGGTGGGCGTCATCGCCTCCGGGGATTGGGTGACGGTGACCAATGGTGTTCCCTTGATTATTGTATAACATTCTTTAGGAGATTAACTTGGAGCGATGGAATACCGGTTTGTAGTATTAGTGTCTGCGCAAATTATGGCTGCATTTTGTTAAGATTTGTGCTGGTGTTCCGAGATGTCTTGGCCGATATGTTGATGAAATGGACGGTGCAGGGTTAAAAAACAATAGTAGGGCGGGTGTGTCCTTGAGCAGTGAATCCAAAGTTGATTCAAGTTTAGGCACATCGGTTGAACATCCGCAGGACGTACCCAATGCAGAAGCCGGATCAAAGGCTGGGACTATTCTGCTTGTGGACGACTATCCCATATTTCGGGACGGACTGCGTCAAGCCATCGCGCAACACTCCCACTTGGTGGTGGTGGGAGATGCAGCGACGGGGGCGGATGCTTTGGCGCTGGAGGCCAAGTTGGCGCCCGATCTCACCCTCATGGAGGCCGTTCTTCCGGACCTGAGCGGTTTGGCGGTGACGCAGGAGATCCTCAAGACTCGCCCGGTCGCCAAGGTCATCATCCTTTCGAGTTCGACTAGCCGGCACTTGGTGGATGAGGCGTTGCGGGCGGGAGCCAGCGGTTTTGTCTGGAAGCGGGCGCTCTCCGGCGACCTGATTCGAGCCACGGAAATCGTGATGGCCGGAGGTTTGTACGTGAGTCCGGAATTGTGCACGGGTTTGTTGGAGGATTATCGCCGCCGGGTTTTGGACGGGCATGAAGTGGTGAAGCCGCTGTTGTCCAAACGCGAAAAAGAACTGCTCCGCTTGGTGGCCGAAGGTCAACGAAACAAGGAGATCGCCGCGTTGCTCGCCATCAGCCCCAAGTCGGTGGAGGCGTATCGGTCCCGGTTGATGAAGAAATTGGGTTGCCGCGGGTCGGCGGAGTTGGTGCGGTTGGCAGTTCGTGAGGGCATAGTCAGCGCCTAGCCCGGGAGACCTTGCGATGACGAGCTCGGCGAACAAAGTGCTGGTGGTCGAAGACAATCCGACCAGCCGCAGCCTGCTGGAGGTGGCGCTGACCCGGCAGGGCTATGGGGTGATCGCGGCGGAAAACGCCGCCGAAGCCAGGGAAGCCTTGGCCCCGGGGAAGATCGAGTTGGTGGACTGTGTGTTGACCGATTACATGATGCCGGGAGGCAACGGGCTGGAACTGCTGGCGTGGATTCGGGAGCGTGACCCGAGCCTGGCGACCATCATGGTGACGGCGCGGGGCGAGAAGGAACTGGTGGCCGAATCCTTGCGCGGCGGCGCCGTGGATTTTTTGGAGAAGCCGGTGGATCTGCAACAAGTGCGCCTCGCGGTGGCGCGGGCGGTGGCCCAAACCGGCCGGCAGCGGCACCTGGAACAATCGGAATCCGCGGTCAAGGATGTCGGTCTGGCTCAAAAGCGGTTGCTGGATGCCGGCATCAACCAATGCGGCAAAATCCTGCGCGTCTATTATTTCCCACGCCACGAGGCAGGAGGGGATTTTTTCACCTATTTTCGGCCCCAGCCAGATCAACTTTATTGTTTGTTGACCGATGTTTCCGGGCACGATCTGCGGGCGGCGTATGTGTCGGCCTACTTTCAGGGTTTCTTTCGCGGTCGGGTGATGAGCGGCGGGACGATGGACGAGGTGTGCGCCGATTTCAACCGTTTTTTGCTCGAGGAGTTGAATAATGCCAGCGTTTTGCGACGGGAGGGAACGGAGGCGGATACATCGGTGGCGGTGTGCGCGCTGCTGCTGGATCTTCCGACGAAGACCGCGACGGTGACCATGCAGGGGACGCCCGCGCCCATCTACCTTTCGCCGGCTGGCGGGGTGCAGATGCTGGGGGAAGGCGGCGGTGCGCCGCTGGGCTGGTTTCCGGCGCTCGTGCTGCACGGAACCAGGCACCCCGTGGCCAAAGACGGCTCCATTTACATATGGACTGATGGCTTTGAGGATTTGGCGGAGCGGGAAGGGGTGAGCACCTTGAGTCTGGCGTATGCCGTGCAGCAGGCCGAAGAGAGGGGCGAGCGGTTGGCCTGTCTCGAGCTGGCCAAGGACGATGTGCTTTTGGCGGTGATCCATCTTTCTGCCGAGATCGACCGCACGCAGAACTGGTGGCCGGTGCTGGCGGAAAAATATCACGGAGGCCAGACGGAGGAGATTGATGCCTTGCAGGCATACTGGCGGCGCAGCCTGGCGCTGGCCCTGCCGGAATTGCCCGCCGCGCGGCTGCACGACGTGCTGCTGGCCTCGCGGGAAATGGTGCTCAACGCGCTGGAGCATGGCTGCGACGGGTGCGCCCAGCAGGAAGCCAGCTTCCAAGCGGCCTATTGCCGCGCCGAACGTACGCTGCGGGTGCGGGTGGAGGATCCCGGCCCGGGACACCAATTCGATGTGACCCGGCATGAGCAATTGCTGGAAAGCAAATTGGTGGCGGCGCACCGCGGGTTGATCCTGGCCCGGCATCTGGCCAGCGAGATGCGGATAGAACGGGCCGGCGCGACCGTAGTCATGGAATTTGCGCCGTGAAATGTGTCATTTCAAACCCTATGTTGAGCTTATGAACTTGCCCCCCAAAACCGGAACCTCTCCGAAAAGCGACCCTAACCCGCTGACCATAGCGGTCGAGGGAGATCTCGTCAGCACCACGGCGGCGGCGGTTCGCCGCGAGATCGACCGCCTGCTGGTGTCGCTTGGCGGCGACTGGCCGCCGGACGCCGCCGTGAAACTGGATTTGACCCGGGCGAAGATGATTGATTCGGTGGGCTTGAATCTCGTGGTCGGGCTGCTCAAGGCCGTGCAGAAACAAGGGGGGCGGCTGCAAGTGGCCTATGCGGATGCGAATGTTTCGCGGACGCTGACGTTCACGCGGCTGGACAAGCAGCTTGAGTTGGTGAAGGTCTAACCGGCTTTCGGTGGTGGTAGACCTCGTTTTTCACGAGGGGAAAGTAGCTGCCGGGGGGGCTTGATTTTCAAGTGCAGGGTTTTCCTTCAGCCGGAATCAAGTAAACCCGCCGATTCCGGCGGTTGCCCGGATGGGTTTTCACATCATCAAGCATGGACTCACGTCTCCGATATCCGGAGGGTGAACCTTGCGTTTCCCAGGCGTACGCATTGGGCTTTTCCTTCTGTTCCGCGTTTTGCCGTTTTTCGACGACAGACACGGCGCCGGGCTGAAACGGCTCGATTAGCGGAGCAATTGCATACGGCCCAGGCCGATTTGCAGCGGGCGGCGGGCGGCTTGGAGGCGCAGTTTCTCCAGACCGGTGCGGTGCTGGAGAATTTGTCCCGGCAGAGCGATGCCTTTGTGGGCCAGGTGGAGAAGCTGATCGGCTTGGCCACGGGCAAGGGTTGCGACGGGAGCATCTTCACTGCGGCCATCGAGATGATCGAGCGGGCCACCGGTTTTTTGAGCCACTGCGAAGAGGAGACCAGCCGCCTGTTGGAGCATTTGCGGACCTACCATGTGCAGATCGAGCAGTTACTGGGCGCCGAGGCGGAGTTGCAGCGGGCGATGCTGCCCCTGAGCATCGTGCAGACCCTGTTCCGGATGGAATCCGCGCCCCTGGGCCCGGCAGTGCAGCAAATGTTCGGCTCGTTGACCCAGGAGATTGGAGAGTTGCACGGGCAGATGCGGGAGATCTTCGGGACCAAATTCAAGCAGCTGGAGCAAACCCACCAAACCATCGGCCAGGTGATTGGCAAACTGGAGGCGCAGGTGGCGTTGTTGCAGCAGGTGACCCGTTCCCGGAAGGCGCAGATCGACGCCTCGCTCGAGACTTTGAAGAAGGAGATGCACAACAACGAGGACCGGGACGTGCGGTTGGAGCGGTTCAGCCGGGCGGTGACGCGGGAAGTGCAGGACGTGGTGATTGGGTTACAGTTTCAGGATATCGTCAACCAGAAGCTCCAGCACGTGCTGGGCGCGCTGCCGCAGATCCTGGTGCGGGCACGCGAAGTCCACACGGGCGCCGGCGAGACGGTGGCCGAGGCGGTGCATTTTGTGCAGCAATCGTGCCGGCTGGAGGCGGCGCAGACCCAATCCGCGCGGAACGAACTGGCCGGGGCGGAGGCCAGGATCCGCACCGGCGTGGAAAAGGTGCTCAGCCAGGTGACGGAGATGGATACGCACTGCCTTTCCCTGGATGAATTCGCGCTGCTCACCACCTCGTTCGATGGCATTGTGCAGGTGCTGGTGGAGACCATTGAGGAAGTGCGGAGCGTGGTGGCTTTGACGGTGACCAACGCGGCGGAGGCGTACGGCTTGTTGCGGCCGTTGGGCAGTCTGGC
Organism: uncultured Bifidobacteriaceae bacterium; assembly: GCA_964437865.1. Classification (GTDB taxonomy): domain Bacteria; phylum Verrucomicrobiota; class Verrucomicrobiia; order Limisphaerales; family UBA11358; genus UBA11358. The sequence goes on from CAYTJG010000328.1 coordinate 6,061, forward strand.
CACCGATTTGACGTTGGTGATCCGCAGCATGTCCGGGCAGATTCAACTGATCGGCTTGAACGCGCAGATCAAGGCGGCGCAGGCGGCGCAAGACGGCCATGGGACCGGACTGGAGGTGCTTTCGGTGCGGACGCGGGAGATTTCGGAGGAAACCAATCGCATTGGCCAGCAGGCGGCGACGCGGCTGGACGAGTTGGCGAGCGGGCTGGCGCAAAGCGTGAAGGCCTTTGACGAGTTGCAGGCGCGCAGTCAGGCGCAGCAAACGGAACTGGATGAACAGGGGCGCTTGCGCGAGCAGCAGTTGCACGCCATCCGTGACGAAGCCCTGGAGACATTGCGTGGACTCGGATCCCTGCGCGACGAGGTGCGCCAGCAAGCGCAAGTCGCCCTAACCAGCATCGAATTTACGAAATTCCATCAAGTGACGCTGCCGGCCCTGCAGACGTCGCTGCAGAATCTGGGTGACGGGATGCAAGCTTGGGTGACTGAAGTGCGGGGAGGCACGCCGGCCATCAACTTGGTGGATCAATTCAAGCGGGACTACACGATGGCCTCGGAGCGGCAGGTGTTTGCCGGGGTCATGGCGGCGCACCGGGTGCCGGGCGAGGTCGCGGCGCCAGTGCCAACACCGGAATCGGCGGCCGAGGCGTTATTGTTTGAGGAGGTCCCCGCAACCTCGGCCAGCGAACCAGAAACCGCTGTCGTTTTCGAACCGGTCGCGAGTGAACCGGCCGCGAGTGAACCGGTCGTGAGTGAACCGGTCGTGAGTGAACCGGTCGTGAGTGAACCG
>CAYTJG010000329.1:0-6829 GCA_964437865.1 uncultured Bifidobacteriaceae bacterium
AATCATGTCGCAGCGCCCGGGACGGGCGCGCTCCGGCGCGCGATACGGCTGGGCGTCGGCGCGCGGCGGGCTGTGCGACGGCCGTTCGTTGCGGAAGGTCGCTGCCAGGTGACGCTTGGTCCAAAATCATGTCGCAGCGCCCGGGACGGGCGCGCTCCGGCGCGCGATACGGCTGGGCGTCGGCGCGCGGCGGGCCGTGCGACGGCGGTTCGTTGCGGAAGGTCGCTGCCAGGTGACGCTTGGTCCAGAATCATGTCGCAGCGCCCGGGACGGGCGCGCTCCGGCGCGCGATACGGCTGGGCGTCGGCGCGCGGCGGGCTGTGCGACGGCCGTTCGTTGCGGAAGGTCGTTGCCGGCTGACGCTTGGTCCAAAATCATGTCGCAGCGGCCGAGGACGGCCGCGGACCGGAGGGCGCCCGGTCTGACTACGGGTTTGCCAAGCCGCTGGCTTCCCGCAATAATCTCCCCCGGCCGACTCCAATGGATATTGAGAATCTAAAGCAATTGCTTCGGCGGAACGACCCCGGATTTTGGGATGCCCTCCAGCTTGCGACGCGCACGGCGCGCGCTTTTGATGAGGTGTTCCTGCTGTCCTCGCTCCGCAAGAAGGCGCTCGCGCGGCAATTGAGTCCGCCGTCGCCAGCCCGGGAAAAACTGCGGCTGGCGATCGTGGGCGGCTACAGCCTTTATCCCCTGCACGAACTCATCGAACATCTTTGCGCGGTGGAGGACCTGCCCGTGGAGTTGTGGCAGGGCGCGTATGACAATTATGTGTCCGAGATCACCGATGCGGACAGCGGCCTGTATGCGTTTGCACCCCAGGTGGTGCTGGTGCTGCCGGCGGAGCGGCGTTGCGTTTACACCGGCCAGTTGACGGATGCCCGGGAACTCCCGCAGGCCGAAGCCCGGCAAGTGGTGGAGTCGCTCTGGGAGCTGGCGCACACGGTGCACGAACGCACGGGCGCGGAAGTGATCATGACCAATTTCATGCTGCCGGCGCGGCATGACTTGGGCGCCTACCGGTCGCGCACGCTCGGCTCGGACTGGTCCTTTCGCCAATGGGTCAACCTGGAACTGGGTTTGGGCGCGCCCGCCTATCTGCATATTTGCGACCGGGAATTTCTGGCGCATCGCCTCGGCGGGCTGGCCGCCCGGGACGACCGCGCCTGGTTCGAAAGCAAGCAGCCGTGTTCCCCCGCGCTGCTGGTGGAACTGGCGCGCGAAGTCACACAGATCATCCGCTCATTCAAACGCGCGCCCAAGAAAGTGCTGGCACTCGACCTAGACAACACGCTCTGGGGCGGCGTGGTGGCGGACGACGGGCTGGAGGGCATCGAGTTGGGCGACACGTCACCGCGCGGGGAGGCGTTCAAGGCGTTTCAAAAATACATTCTTTCCCTGAAACAACGGGGCGTATTGCTGGCCGTTTGCAGCAAGAACGACCACGCCAAGGCCGCCGAGCCGTTTGCCAAGCATCCGGACATGGTGCTGAAGCTGGAGGACTTCGTGGCCTTCAAGGCGAATTGGGAGCCCAAATCGGACAATCTCCGCGCCCTGGCCGTGGAATTGAACCTGGGGCTGGACAGTTTTGTGTTTGTGGACGACAACCCGGCCGAAGTCGATATCGTGCGCCAGTTCGCGCCGGAAGTGACGCCGATTTTGCTGGGGCCGGACCCGTCCGAGTACGTGGGGCAATTGGCGGACAGCCGGCTGTTTGAGCCGCGCAGCATCACGCACGAGGACGCCGAACGCACCGCCCAGTATCGTTCGGAAGCGCAGCGCCAGGCACTGTCGGCCTCGGTGACCGACATGACGGCCTACCTGGCCTCGCTCCAGATGAAAGCGGTCATCAGTGAATTCCAGCCGGTGGATGTGCCACGGCTGGCGCAATTGATCAACAAGAGCAACCAATTTAATCTCACCACGCGCCGCCGGAGCGAGAGCGAGGTGGGCGCCGTCATGAACGATCCGGCGCACCTCGCCTATTCGGTGCGGCTGAGCGATCGTTTCGGCGACCACGGGTTGATCTCGATCGTCATCGGCCGGCAAGCGGGCGCGGTGATGGAGATCGACACCTGGCTGATGAGCTGCCGCGTGTTGAAGCGGCAGGTGGAGGAAGAGGTGCTGAACGAACTGGCGCGGCTGGCCAAAGCGCGTCATTGCCAGAGCCTGCGGGGCGTCTATTTGCCCACCCCGAAAAACGAAATGGTGCGCGATTTTTACAGTCGCCTGGGCTTCACCCTGCTTTCGGACTCGGAGACCCAACGCGAATTTGAATTGCGGCTGGAGGAATTCCGACCCATCCCCACCAAAATTGAAATCACCCGCCGCGCTTATGAACCAAGCTGAAGTCATCGCCAAATTGCAGACCATCTTTGACACGGTGTTCCTGGAACCGGTCGTGCTCACCCCCGCCATCAGCGCCAAGGATGTGCCGGAATGGGATTCGCTGACGCACATTTCCCTGATGGTGTCGGTGGAAAAAGCGTTCAACGTGCGGTTTCGCGTGGGTGAAGTTGAGAACGCGAAAAACATCGGCGAGTTTGCCGACCTCATCCTCAAGCGCCTGGCGGAACCGTGATGCGTCCGGCTTTTTCTTCCACCCGGCAGGCGGCGGCGTTTGGGCTGCTGTTGCTGGCCGTGCTGTTGCTGCCGCTGGCCTTTCCGCGGTCGCTGCTGCCTCCGCGCAGCGAAGTCTACTCCTCCATTTGGTGGGCCAACGGCGATTTCCCCTATATCGACCAGCAGGTTTTCCGGACCAACGGCGATATCGACGTATTGTTCATTGGCGCATCGCACCTGTGGGGTGGCATCAACACGCCCGAGGTGCAGGCGGCCCTGGGCCGGGCGCTGGGCCGCCCGGCGGTGGCCCGCACCTTTGGCTGGGGCGGGCCGGGCTACGACCAGATGTATTTCATCACCGCGGATCTCCTGGCCCATCGGCGCGTGCGCCTATTGGTGTTGGATGATGTCTATGCGGACTCAGACGCGCCGCACGCCCTCGCGCCCCATTGGTTCCGGTACGGCGACGACTGGAACAAACTCGCCGGCTTGCCGTCCTCGCTCAAGGCAGCCTATTACCTGGCGTCGATAACGGGCATGCCGCGCACGCTGCTCGGGCTGGTCCGGCCCAATCTGCCCGCGGAATTTGATCCCCACCGGAAAACCTACTGGGAGATCCATTCGCATGAGTTGAATCCGGTCGCCAGCCTGGGCGCCGGCATTGCCCAGATCGGTTTCCGTGCCGCCCCCTTGGCCGAGCCTGATCCCTTTGCGCCTTTCACGCCCCAGACCGGCGCGCAGCCGGCGGACGTCTGCGTTTACTCACCGGCGACCGCGTCGAATTTCAGCTTCGCCACCGATGCCCCGCCGCCCGGGCAACGTCACTTCCTGCGCAAATTCGTTGCGCTGGCGCAGACCAACGGCTGCCAGTTGGTGATGTTGCACGTTCCGACCTTTGCGGAACGACGGTCGACTAAGATCGTCACTTCCGCCCGCTGGCCGGACCTCCTGCCCCCGAATGCCGCGCTGGTGGGCATTCCGCCGGCAACCCTGTTCCAAGGACTTTCCGACGAGGACGTGCGGAAACTCTACAGCGACTCGGTTCACTTTAACCAAAACGGACAGGAGTATTTCACTAAACTGGTCCTGCCCACCTTGCTCCGACTTTATGATTCCGGGAAAACTTTTTGAACGGTTGATCTATGTGTTGGTGATCCTGCTGGCGCTGGCAGCCCTGGCGCTGTTCGCCGCCGCGCCGTTTTTGATGGAATCCCAGTCGGTCTATCAAGGGTTCTAGCGCATGGCCTCCCTTCATCATTGGCTGACCGTCTTGCGGCCGTGGCTGGAAACCGGCCCGCAGGCACCGGCTTTCCTGCACCTGGCCCACAAGGTCGTGGCTTTGCTGGGCTACCTTTTGGCCGGCCGGCTGGTCATGCAACATACCCGCGGCGCCTGGCGCGAGATTTGGCTGGTCGTGCTGAATCTCGGCGGCGTCTATGCCTTTCTGTTTCACGGCCAGCATCATCATTACGTGGGGATGTTCTCCCTGTATCTGGCCCTGGTGATTCTGCAATTTATCGTTCTCCGGCTCTTTGCGGAACAGCGCGGCTGGCGGCCTTGGATCGCCTTCTTCACTCCCATTGCCGTGCTGGCCGCCATTCGCTATGTGCCCGGCTCGTTTTTTCTGGCCGTCGGGCGCGCCGCGGGCTGGGACTGGACGGATGTGCCAGCCTTGATCGGGGTCTCTTATCTTACTTTTCGGTGCAGCCGGCTGGTGCTGGAGATTCGCAACGGCGCCGTGAAACGGCCGGCCTTCCTGGAATACCTCAACTTCGCTTTTTTCCTGCCCACGATGTCCGTTGGCCCCATCAACAATTACGCCAACTACCGGCGCGGCTTTGAAGCTCCCTACGCGGTGCCCGTGGGGCGGGCCGCCTTGCGCGTCCTGGTGGGGCTCGTCAAATTCGAAATCCTGGGCGGTCTTTGCAGTCAATTGGCCTACTCGGCCCTGCTGCTGGACGATCATCCCCACCGCTGGCTGGATTTGCCGGTGGCCATGGTGTTTTATTATCTCTTCCTCTATTGCAACTTTTCCGGCTTTTGCGATCTCGCCATTGGCGCGGCCGCCTTCATCGGCATTCCGGTGCCGGAGAACTTCGAAAACCCGCTGGCCGCCCGGAATATGCGGGAGTTTTGGAACCGCTGGCACATCACGCTCTCAGCGTGGATGCGGGACGTGGTTTTCTCGCCGCTGTCAAAGTATCTGGTGCGAATCATGGGCGTATCCGCCGCCAATCATGCAATTGCCCTGACCATCTTCGTGGTGTTTTTGCTGATTGGGATCTGGCATGGCGTGGGTTGGAACTACGCCCTCTTTGGATTGGCGCAAGCCGTGGGCGTGACCGGAGTGCATTATTACACGATTTTTCTGAAGCGCCGGCTCGGGCGGGACGGCTTCAAGGCCTACAACGAAAACCGGCTCATCCACGCGCTCGCCGTGGCCATCACGTTCTGTTACTACGCCGCCACGCTCTTCCTGTTCGCCAACAGCCTGTCCCAAATGCGGGAGATTCTCTCCACCCTGCGCTGATTCCTACTGCTCGCGCAGACAGAGAACAAAGCTGCAAAAAGAGGCACGGATCACGCGGGCGGCTGGGGGCCGGCGTATTGGAGCCGGGTCTGGACCTCCTTGAGGCCGCGCGTCATGAGGAATTCCCGGCCGTCGTCCAGCACCATCCACCAATCGCCGAACGGCGCCGAACGGATGGCCTGGATGCGGTTGACATTCACGGGCTGGGTCAGCCATCGTTTGACGGCCGGCATGGCTTGCATTCTCCTTCCAGGGTGAAATAGAAGACAGCGCCCCGATCCACCTGCGCTTCGGCCCACACGCGGCCACCGTGCCGATGCACAATCCGGTGTACAATTGCCAAGCCGACGCCCGTGCCCTCGAACTGGTCCGCCCGATGCAGCCGCTGGAACACGCCAAACAACTTGCCCGCATACTGCATGTCAAAGCCCGCTCCGTTGTCGCGCACGAAATACACCTTAGTCCCGTTTTCCTGCCGGCAGCCGATTTCCACAATGGCCGGCTCCCGGTCGCGCGAGTATTTGATCGCGTTGGACACCAAATTGACCCAGACCTGTTTCAGCAGCACGGGATCGGCCTGGCATGGGGGCAATTCCCCGATCCGCAGTTCAATCTGCCGGCCTGCCCGCTGCGGTTTCAATTCCTCCAAGGTTTCCTCCACGATCCGGGTGGGGTTCACCGGCTGCCGGTTCACGGGCTGCCGGCTCAAGCGGGAGAACTTTAACAAGTCGTCAATCAACTCTCCCATGCGCTGGCCGCCATCGCGTATCCGCTCCAGATGACGCCGGCCTTCTTCGGGCAGGTGCGGGCCAAAATCCTCCAGCACGATGCCCGCGAACCCGTTCACGGCGCGCAACGGGGTGCGCAGGTCGTGGGAAACGGAATAAGAGAACGCCTCCAGTTCCTTGTTGGCGGCTTCCAGTTCGGCGGTGCGTTTGGCCACCCGGAGCTCCAACTCGGCGTTCAAGTTCTTGATTTCGGCCTCCGCCCGCCGCCGTTCCTCGGCCTCGCGCGTCAGGGTCTCATTGGCAGTTTTGAGCTCCAGCGTACGTTCCATCACGCGCTGCTCCAATTCGCCATAAGCTTTCTGCAACGCATCGGGACTGGGCAAGGCCAGTGCTTGCGGAATCAATCTGACCAACAGTACAGCCGTCGTCACGGAGGCCAGCGCGGTGATGGCCTTGACGCCGCCGGACAGCCAGTAGTTCGCGTGCCAGATGTTCCAGATCTCCATGAAATGCGTCGTGCCGCAGGCCAGGATGAACACGGCAAAACACACAAACATCCAGTGAAATCGCAGGTCCCTTCGCTGGCGTACAAAATAGACCAAGGTGACCGGAATGGAGTAATAAGACACCACGATCAGCGCATCGGAAATGGCTTGGAGCGCAATTAAACTGGTTGTCCAAAGATAGCAGCCGCCATGCGGCATGAAGGGTCCGGCATTGAAAAAATGGCTGGCCATGTCCATAACGTTTAGAGTCGCTGAGTTGGGTTGGTCTTGCGGCGCAAGAGGCGGGTGCATTGGGCTGGAAAATTAACCCGCTCTTGCAGTTGGCGTTGCTGCGGTCCAAGGCGGCACAGCCGGGCAGCGTTCCGATTCTCCCCCCGGGGAAATCCGCCGCACAATGGTTAGGATGCCACACTTAACCCCCACCGCCACATACTATAAGTGACGTAATTGCATATCCTCTTCGCGGCCGGGCCGGAGGTGTGATGCTGGAGCCAGCGGCGCCA
>CAYTJG010000330.1:0-6820 GCA_964437865.1 uncultured Bifidobacteriaceae bacterium
ACGCTGGTAAAATACTCGCCATCCGGCTTGCGCACCTGCAGGCGGTATTTCCCGCCCACCCGTGCGTCCATTAGCACCGATTCCAGCGTCGACCCGCCACACGCCGCCGCCCCAAACCATTGCTTGAATTGGTTCGGATCCGTCCAGGCTCGATAGACCACTTCGCGCGGCGCATCGAAGAATCGGGTCAGTTGCAGTTTGATGTTTTCTTCAGTCTTGTTCATGGTGTTAGTGTTCATGTTGTCTCCTTTGTTTGCAGTTGTTGCAAGTACTGGTCCAGTCGATCAAAGCTGTCCTCCCAAAAGCGACGATATTTCTCAATCCATTGCGACGCCTCCCGCATCGGCTCGGCTTCCAATTTCAGCGCATGCACCCGCCCGTTGCGCCGGCGGCGCACCAGGCCCGCCTTCTCCAGCACGCGCAAGTGTTTTGAGACTGCCGGCAACGACATCGAATACGGACGCGCCAGATCGGTCACGCAGTGTTCCCCCTGGGCCAGGTGTTCCAAAATGCGGCGGCGGGTGGGATCGGCTAGCGCTGCAAACGTCCGATCCAACATCCTTGGTGCATATTTAACCATATGGTTAACTATAGACCAAAAAACTCGAGGAGCAAGCACTTTTTTTTATTTAATACATCAGCCCCACTTCTTCCCCAGCGCCTGCCGAGGTCCAGAACGCGTTCCTCCTCCCCGGGGAGAAGGCCAGGATGAGGGCGGGCTCTCCTTTACGGTGAGCGGAGGCGATAAAACCGTTGCGAATAATTCATCCATTGCGGATCGCTGAAATAGGCCGAACCAGTCGAAAGCGCATTCGTCCGCACCGGCTGCCAATCAACGAGATTTGTGCTGGCTTCCACCACCACGGTCCGGCCACTGGCCCAGTCGAGGCTGAAGCCAAATTGGCCTGGCTGCTCGCCGAAGCTGCTCCCGGTCATTTCCATCTGTGGTAACCAGAGCGCGGTCGGATTACTTATGGGAGCAGTATCCCAGCCGAGGGTCTCCGGCAAATAATAAATGGTTACGTAGCTGTCATAGGACAAATCACCGAGAACAGCCGGGGCATCTCCCTCAAAATAAACACGGGTCAGATCGTCCAAAGCATTGAAGTTCTCAAACCCGATGGAAATCACACTGTCAGGCATGATGATGCTGCTCAGGCTTGCGCAAGCGGGCAAATAATCGAAACCATAAAAGTCGGGATCATAATTGCCGAAGGCGAAATCACCGATCGTGGTGATGCCGTCGGGAACACGATAACTTCCACCTCTGCCGCCGGGGAATTGAATGAGTATTCCGCCGTTTTTGCCGCATAAAACGCCGTCCACACTGACGTAAGACGCGTTTCGGGCATCCACCTCGATATGGTTCAGGCTGGAACAGGCTGAAAAAGCATACGCGCCAATACTGGCGACATATTTTGGAATCGTAACGTTGGTCAAGCCGGTGCAGAACCAAAATGCCCTCTCCCCGATGTTGGTGACGCTTTCCGGAATGAATATGCTCGTCAGGTTGGTGCAAAAGTTGAACCCCACCTCGCCGATGCTGGTCACACCATCCTGAAGCAGGACGGTGTTCAGACTGCTGCAAACCGCAAACGCCCCCAATCCGAGGGTGCTCACGTTGCCCGGCACAGTGACTTTTTCCAAGCCGGAGTAATAAAAGGCCAGGTCCCCGATATTCGTGACGCTGCCCGGGACCGTAATATTGTGCAGATGGGAGCACCACGAGAATGCCTCAACCCCAAAGCTGGCAATACCGTCGGTCAAGTTGACGCTGGTCAAGCCCACACAATGTGAAAACGCATGATCTCCAATATGGATGAGGTTGCCGGGGAGGGTCAGGTTGGTCAGGCCAGGACAACCCGCATAGGGAAATGGGTATTGGCCGTCGTCATTCATCCCGAACGCTTCGTCCGCGAGCGTGTGCACCGTGGCGGGTATGGAATAGCTCCCAGCCTTGCCGGCAGGAAACTGCATGAGGAGCGTCTTGTCCTTATTGAACAAAACGCCCGCCGCACTGCTGTAATGCGGGTTGGCAGCCGCCACATTTATGGCGGCCAGGTTGGTGCAGCAAAAGAACGCATAGTCTCCGATACTGCTGACGCTCGCGGGAATTTCAACGTTGGTCAGGCAGAAGCAAGAATTGAACGCTCCGGCCCCAATATTGGTGACGTTGCCGGGAATGGTGATGCTGGCGAGATTACGGCAGCCGTAGAACGCCATTTCCTCAATGCTGGTGACGCTTTCGGGTAGGCGAACGCTGGTGATGTTGGTGGAGGAAAACGCCCCCGAGCCGATGCTGGTGACGGGCAGGGAGCCCATTTTGGCGGGGATGGAGACCACACTGTCGGAGCCGGTGTATCCCGTGATCGTGATCGTGCCGTTAACGATCGTGAAGGCGAGCTGCGCCTGCACCACGGCAGGGAGCAACACCACGCCCAGCAGAAGATTTTTAACCTGGTTCCCTTTGGTGATCATACTGTAATGACTGAACATGGTTTCAGGTTTCCGGTCCCCGGCCAATCGGTTTTTGTCTTTTGTTCTCCCTCATCCACACACTCCCCGCGGCGAGAACTTTTCGTTCACTGCGTCTTTGGTTTCTCCTCCCCGGGGGAGAAGGCCAGGATGAGGGCGGGCTCTCTTTCCCCCCCAAACACTTTCCGTTTTCTAACTTGTTTCTAATATGGGATTTTGTCCGGCTTGGCCTGCCATTCCGCAAAAACTTCCACGGCCGCCGCCCGCAGCATTTGCCGCATGGGCAGTTTCCGGCGCGCGATCGGCCGTGCGACCTCCCGGTAGATCCAGTCGTCATCAAACTGCACCCGCGCCGCGTCGCGCCGCGTGCCGGCATAATAAACCCGCCGGATCCGCGCCCAATAGATCGCCGCCAGGCACATCGGGCACGGCTCGCAACTGGTGTACAATTCGCAATCTGCCAGGTGAAACCGCTGGAGTTTCCGGCAAGCCGCGCGAATCGCGCTCACCTCGGCATGCGCCGTGGGATCGTTGGCGGAAGTCACCCGGTTCCAGCCGCGCGCAATGATCTGCCCGCGCCGGACCACGACCGCACCAAACGGACCGCCGCAATTGGCCCGCATTTTCACCCGCGCCAGTTGAATGGCCGCCCGCATCCATTTCTCGTCCATTCCTCCAGCTTAGCCCTCGCCGCCGGCGGATGCAGGCGATTTTTCCCCTGGCGGCCGGGCTTGAAATATTCCTGCAAGATCCCCGCACGGCGCCGGTATTGATTGCAAGTGGTATGAAGTTCTTTTTGCTGTTGGCTCAGGGGCCCACCTCGGCTTTGCCGGGCGGCCGTTGGAGTTTTGTCGCTTTGGTGCTGGTTATCGTCATTGTAACGCTGATCGTCGCGGACGGTTCAAAAAACAAAGACAAGTAGCCAAGCGGCCCCCGCTTTTGCCGGCGCCCAGGTGGCGTTGCCGGCCGTTCCCCTGCCCCCAGACCCAATCAAGTGCGGAGTTCGGAATGCGGAATCACGCTCCACCCCGGCGGGCGCCCCTCCAGAGGGATCAACTGGCACCGATCCGTAGCACTCCGTTTCATGGGCCTCTTTGGGAGACGAGCAATTCTGTTCCACCCCCGATTGGGGTCACCCTCACCAGTCCTGTCCTCGCCGATCCTGCCGATCCTGCTTTGCCCGCGTGCCCAATTCGGCTACCCTGCGGTCATGTTTAATGCCGCCGATTTGTTTGACCTCAGCCAGACGGAACACGCCGCCCTCTTCGAGGGCTGCCAGTATGCCTGGGAAGCGCTGAAGAAGATTGAAGCTTACCTGGCCAACGTACCGCGCCAGAACCCGCCCAAGAAGTTTCCCGGGGCGCTTATCGGCAACCGCGTGGTCATCGGCGAAGGCACTGTCGTGGAAGCCGGCGCCATGATCAAGGGCCCGGCCATCATCGGCAAGAACTGCCAGATCCGCCACAACGCCTATATCCGCGAAAATGTGATCGTCGGCGATGATTGTGTGGTGGGCAACGCCAGCGAATTGAAGAACGCCCTGCTCTTCAACCATGTGCAAGTGCCCCATTACAATTACGTGGGCGACTCCATCCTGGGCCACAAGGCGCACCTTGGCGCCGGCGTGAAAATTTCCAACGTCAAACTGGTCCCCGGCAATGTCACCGTGGAAATCGAGGGCGTGCCCACCGACACCGGCCTGCGCAAGTTCGGCGCCCTGCTCGGTGACGGCGCGGAAGTGGGCTGCAATGCCGTGCTCAACCCCGGCAGCATTCTGGGCCGCAACACAACCGTTTATCCCAACGTTTTCTGGCGCGGCATCCTGCCCGCCAACAGCCTGGCCAAAAACAAGGCTGCCGTGGAAGTGGCCGTCAAACGGCCGTGAGGCGGTAATGGCGTGGCCGGCGTCTTCAACGCTGGCAGCCTCCAGCCAGCCAGCCACGGGTCCTGGCCACAAATACGGAATCAACAGCGAAGCCACGGAGTCTGCCGTGCCGATCTTCTACGTCTGCCAACGTTGCACCGCCTGCTGCCGGTGGCCCGGACAGGTGCGCCTGACCGACGAGGAAATCACGCGGCTGGCCGCCGCCCTGGGCCTGAGCGAATTTGACTTCATCCAGCGCTTCACCCGGTTGCGCCAGGATCGCCGCGGTCTGGCTTTGCAGGAGAAAACCGGCGGCGAGTGCATTTTCCTCGCCGACCACGATTGCGCCGTAAACGCCGTGAAGCCGCAACAATGCCGCAACTTCCCCAATCTCTGGAATTTCCCCGGCTTCGCGCAGGCCTGCCGCGCCGTGCCGGTGGAGATGGACGCCGAGGAATTTGCGCGCCGCCTCAGCCAAATCCGCACGCACGGCCGCTGAAACTGGGCACAATTCAGCCCTGCGTCCCCAGCCAAAGCATGGGGCGCCCCCCAACCCAACATCGACTTCCCCCCGGGATTCACCGCCCCACCGGCCGTTCTATCTGTGGGCCGTCGTCGCGCTCAAGAGCCAGTCAAGGTCGGAGGCGGGGGTCTGGCCTGCGGCCACACCGTGGGTGGTGGTGTTCCATTTGAGCACCGTCGGATCCATCCATTTCTTGATGATGGCGTGCCCGTCGCAGAACGCCATGCCGCACGCGCCATTGTGGTAGCTGGCCGGACAGTCTTCCCAACTGTTGGCCGTCGGCGGATTTTGCGCGTTGCTCGGATTATTTATGAAAAATCCATCATTAATGCTATAGGGATTTTCATCAATAAACAGCCACAAGTTGGCGGGGCCCGGCTGCGTCAACTGGGAGTCCTTGGTGTAGAGTATGAAGCCGGAGGTAAAACCATTATAAGTCGCTGTGTCGCCATTCAAATAACCATTCATGGACATGCTCCGCGCCCGCGGGGTACCAGGGCCGCCCGCATAGTAGACCAGGTTCCCTTGAGCTGTGCTTGGGTCGGCGGGACATTTGTACACAGCGACGGTTTTGATGTACGGATAAATCTGGCCGGCCGCGAGCCATAGCACGTTGGTGGGTTGCGTGCCTGTCCCCGCGTCCATCCGTCCCGGGCACCATTGCGGGTCCGTGCTGGGGGTGGGGGTGCCGGGTTGGTCGCCTTCATCCCCGTTCCTGGGAAAATTGCCCTGGAAGTCGGTGTTATACATGAGCCAGCCCAGCCCGAGCTGTCGCATGTTGCTTTGGCACTGAATCCCCTGCGCCTTTTGCTTGGCCTTGGACAAGGCCGGCAGCAGCATGGCCGCCAGGATGGCGATGATGGCGATGACCACCAGCAGTTCAATCAGGGTAAAGCCAGCTTCCCGGTTGGAACGGGAGGGGCACGGTTTCGTGGCGGGGTTCATTTTGATGTTTGCGGTTCTTCGGCAATGTTGTGATTTGGGAATCTGGACTTGATTGTAATCGGGCCGCGAATTTGCCGCCATCCTCGAAAACGGGGAGTCTTGACCGATGGGCCGCTCAGGCATCGGCTCGCGCTGGGGGATGGTGGTGAGAGCTTGGGTGAATCCAGAACGCGCGGTCATCCGTTGCCAACGGAAGCGGCCGACGTGTTTTTTCCAGAACGACCGCGGCGGCAACCTTCAGAAAATTTCCCCGCTCGCGCCACTCGGAACCCGCGCGGTCGGAGCGGATCAAATAGGCTCAGCCCCACGTGGGCCGGGGGCAACCACTACTGCTTCCGGTCGCCTTCATCCGGCCGTCAACGCCTCGAAGCCGGCGATTACATCGAACAATTCCTCGTCGATGCCCGCCTGACGAATCCGGTGGAACGTGGCATGGAGGGTCGTCTGCAATTCATCGATGTTTTTATCGGCCCGTTCCATGGCGGCCAGGCGGCTGGCGTTCTCGCTGGCCAGCGATTCGGCACAGGCGCGAAAGAGTGAGATGAAAAGATATTCGCGAACGAGCGCGCGCAGAGTCACCGTATCGCGGCACATGACTTCGGGCAACAGCTTCGTCGGCCACGGAACTTTGGCCAGCCCATGTTGCCAGGGCGTGTCGAGCGGCAACAAGCGCTGGCCGACGGGTTCGTAAAGCGCTCCTGTCTTTGGCCGGTTGTGGAAAATGTAGAGCCGGGCATATTCGCCTTTGGCCCGACGCGCTTCGCTTTCGATTTGAATCTGGCCCACGAGCGGCGTGATGGCCTGGACGGAATTCGGCACGGAAAACAGCCCCATGAGCGGCACGCCCGCCTCCGCCAGCCGCGCATGAACCCGTTCACCGACCGCCCAGATTTCCGGTTTGCCGGGCAAAGCGGCCAGGGTCTTGACCGCATAATCTGCCACCACGTCATTAAACTGGCCCACCAATCCCTGATCGGATCCGAACACGACCGCGCCAATCGCGCCGGTGTCGG
>CAYTJG010000331.1:0-6814 GCA_964437865.1 uncultured Bifidobacteriaceae bacterium
GATTTGCGCGTGGCGGCGTTGCGTAAAGGCAACAAACTATTCTTCCAGGCGGAAGAATAAGCTTCCGGCTGGCGAGGTAATGGTGATGCTGTTCATGCCGTTGGCGGTGGTTATGGGATAGCTGCTCGCAGTCCAATTGCCCGTGGCCAGACTGGTGTTCTGCTGCAAGATATAGCTTCCCGTGTCCGGCCATAGAACTTTCACGCTGTTGGGGCCCGTGGCAATGATGGTCAAGTTGGGTGCTCCCACCGATTGCATCGCGCCGATGAGGCTCCAAAAACCGCCCCTGAGCGAGTAGTTGCCTCCCGCCAATGGACCACCCGCGTCCGGCTGCCCGATGGTGCCGCTGATAGCATAGCTCCCGTTGGCGCTGGTGCCGCCGCCGCCGGCGATCTTATACCAGCCAATGGCATATTGCTGGCAGAAACCGCTGGCGGGCAGCAGCAAAATTAGAAGCAAGGTTTTCATAGACCTCCTTATTTCGTTTCGGCGAGCGATTGCACGAGTTGCTCCAGTTCCTTCAGCCGGTTGGCTAACGAATCGTTTTGCCGTTTGAGTTGCAGTATATCCGCGTTTTTCTCCGTGAGCTTTTGGTTCAAGCCCTGGATGGCCGCCAGCGCCACGCCGCCTTCGTCAATGGGGGCGATGTGTTTGTCGTCGGTGCCGATGTTGAACACGGAATAAAAATCCTGCGCCACCGGGCCCACATGCCGGGTCTGCGGATCTTCTTTATAACTCCATTCACTCACCGGCAATTGCGCGACCTTATCCAGCATCTGCGCCGGGCTGATCGGGGCGAAATCCTGCTTGGCGTTGCGGTCGCTCGAATTATTGAACGTTCCGTTGACCGTCACCCCGGTGCTGTTGGCCAGCAGCCGTTGCGTGGTCGGCTCAGCATCCACCCCGCCCACATAGATTCCCACAAAGCCATAGCCGGTGGTCAGGCGCGAAGTGGCGCCACCGGTGTTGGACACATGACCGTTGCCGTTGGCGTCATAATACCAGTTGTAACCGAGATGGACCCCGTCGGCCAGAGCCGGATACGAGCCGTAGAGATAGCCCAGGGCGTTGCCGCCGCTCAACGAGAGGTTGTGGTAGGCGTTTCCACCCGAAAGCGTGACATCGGCGGCAAGCACGACTCCTCCCAGCGCACGAACGCAGAATTGGTCGGCGCCGGTCGAGGCAAACGTGCCTCCATTGTCATCCGCCCAGACAAAATCGCCTTGATACATGGCTTGTGCGCCATTGCCTCCGGCGAAGCTGAAGTCCCCGGCCGCTAGGTTGGCATTACCGCCGCTCACGGTTGCATACTGTCCGCTGGCGGTATTGCCTGAGCCGCCTCCGGCCGTGGCATAGCTGCCGCTGGCGGTATTGCCCGTGCCGCCGCCCACGGTGGCATAGCTGCCGCTGGCGATGTTCGCGTCCCCGCCGGCCACGGTCGAAGAGTCGGCGCTGGCGGTGTTGAAGTAGCCGCCGCCCACGGTGGCCGAGCCATCGGGGCTGCTGGCTGTGTTGTTCGCCCCGCCGCCCACGGTGTCTGCATAGGCGTTGGCGGTATTACCCGCGCCGCCGCCCACGGTCGCGAATTCGCCCGGGGACACAGAATTGTTTTCGGTCACCCCGGTCAAACTAGCTGCCGTGCTGGCCGTGATCGCATAGGGCGCAGGGGTCAGCGCCTGACGCGGGCTAAGCGTGGAGAAGGTGCTGGCGCCGCTGGCGCGCACAGCAATCTCCAGCCAGCGGGCTGCGCCGGGGAATTGATCGGAGAAATCCAGCGTGACGGTGAACAGGCCGTTGCTCACGGCGGTGGCGCTGTTGGTCAGTATCGCCCCCTGCTGGTTGCCGCCCGCGCTGCTGTCATACAAAACAAAGCGCAGGTCGTACTTGCCATTGGCCGGGTTTGCGCCATCGGTCAGGCTGCCTTGGTAAGTGAAGGCCGTGCCTTGGGCCGCGGCGGGCTGAACCTGGGCCTGGACGAGCAGCAGTAATGCACCCGCCGCCACCACCGCGCCACGCCTGGTCAGCGTCGCGTTCACACTTTGTAAGGGAGAATTTTTCATTGGCATTTGCCTTTCTTGTTTGGAATTGATTTATATCGTCTTCTTGAATCGCCCCTGCCGTCCCGCTCGGGCCGGCGTAACCATCGTTTCAGCCTCAATGCGCAATTTCGCGGCCGAAAGGATCAGTCTGCCGTGAATTATTTTTGGAAGGGTGAAAACGCTGCCAACGCGGCGCGTTTTCGCTGGGCCGGAAGCCTGGTCGGTTTAGCGCGAATTTTCGATGGCGGCCAGCAGCCAAGCCTTGGCATAAGTCCAATACCGTTTGGCCGTCGGTTCGGAAATTCCCAGCACGGCCGCTGCCTCGGCATTGGTTAAGCCGACGAAATATCTCAACTTGACCAGCTTGGCCTTGGTGGCGTCGTGGGTTTCCAGCTTTTCGAGCGCGTCATTCACAGCCATTATCTCCTCATCCTTCCCGGCGCTGGCAATTTCGAATTCTTGAATGTCGAACCGCTGCAGGCCGCCGCCGTGACGTTGCGACTGGCGGTGGCGGGCGTTGTTGATGAGGATGCGCCGCATGGCTTCAGCCGCCGCACCGAAAAAGTGGGCGCGGCCTTCCCATTTGACGCTGCTGCCACCGGTCAGGGCCAGCCAGGCTTCGTGGACCAGCGCCGTCGGCTGCAGCGTATGGTTTTCCCACTCGTTTGCCATTTTGGCGGCGGCCAGCTTGCGCAGTTCATCGTAGACCAGGGGGAGCAATTCGTCGGCGGCAGTGGGGTCGCCGTCTTCAATCGCCTCCAGCATCCTGGTCACATCGCTCACGCGCCAAAGGTTAGCAGATTTTAACCCGCCTGGCACCCCCCGTTTTCCCGCGTTGGCCTCCATCGCAGCCAGATGCCAGATCGCTTTGCTCATGGACGGTCGGCCGCTTCTGCCGCGGCGATTTCTTCCGGCGTCGCGGCCGGCCAGGATTTGAGGATACCGCTGCGTGAGAAAGCCCAGAGGGAGTTTCCATCGGGAGCGAACCCAACCCCCTGCACTCCCAACTCTTTGCCCAGGGCGGGCTTCACATCGAAGGGAATGGCGCAGACCTCTTGCTTGGTGTGCAGGTTCCAGAGCTTGATTGTTCCATCCATGTCGGCACTGGCCAAGGTTCCGCCGTCCGGCGAGAAGTCCAGTGCGTTGATCCCATCGCTATGTCCGTAAAGACGCTGGCGGACCGCTCCGGTCCGGTAATCAATGAGATTGATTTGTGAGTTTCCGCCCAGCGCCACCGTCGCGCCGTCCGGCGAGACGGCCATGGCCCGGCTGCAGGAACCCACTTGGACGGATTTCCGGGTGGCCAGGCCGCGTGGCGTCACCTCCCACCAATCCAAGTGCCCATCGAGTAATGACGCCAGAACCGTGCGGCCGTCCTGCGTGAACCGGGCGGCCTGCACTTGGGAACTGGGCACGAAGTTCGTAATCTCTACTCCACGCGCCACGTCCATCAATTCAATTGGAGCCACTTGATTGCTTGGGTAAAAAAACGAGCGCAGGAGCAACCGCCCATCCGGCGACACGTCATGGCTCCAGGGATAAGCGGTGGCTGAATAGGGAATCACATGCTCGACTTTGCCCGCCGGGATCTTGCCGACGCCGCCATAACCGATGATCCGCGTCCCGTCGGCATTGAATCTGTCCGGGAAAAGGAGATTCGTGAACGAGCCCATCGTCTGGCCGGTTTCGGTGCTGATCAGGGTGATGGCCTCGTCATCCGTCCCCAGTGCGAGTGTTCGGCCGTCAGGTGCAAAGACCAAACGATTGGCCAGATGCCGCGCGGCCAATACCGGAGTTTCGCCCATATCCTCTGCCCGGTTGAGGTCCCAGAGTTTGACCGATCCATCCTCTCCGCCGCTGGCCAGCCATTGACCATCCGGGGAAAAGACGACGGTATAGACTGGCATCGTGTGCCCGCGCAGAACCCGCTCTTCACTTAGATCAGCCGCGTTCCAGAGGCGAATGGTCTGGTCGTCCCCGGCCGTGGCCAGTCGTCGTCCATCGGGGGAGCAACTCATATCCCAAATAATCCCGCGATGCCCCGCCTGGGTGAGCGGCTTGGAACCCGCGTCCAGCCATTGCCATCGGCGCAAAAAACCATCGTGATTGCACCAAATGGCGTTCGTCCCGCCGGGTAAAAATCGTAAGATATAGACTCGATCCGCGAGGCTAGACCGCGGTGTGCCAGGGGCATCGTCGCGATAGGTGGCCAGAATTTTTCCGGAAGCCAGTTCCCGGATTGAAAGACCCTCGCTGGTTCCCGAATCCTCGCCGTTGTCCAACGAGAAGACCCACCGGCCATCACCACTTACAGCTCCCGCTTCTCCGATCATTTCCCAGCGCATAAAAAGGCGGCTGGGCAGTTGGAGTCGTCCGGTGACGACGCCGCTGCGAACATCCACCAGCGACAGTTCTTTTCCCACTCCGGCGATCACCGCCGTCCGTCCGTCCGCCAGCAGGTTGGGCAACCAGCCCAGGCGGCTTTCGTTGGTGAACGTGGCCGTGATCCGCCGCGAGTTTGGATCATAACGGGCAAGGCGCATCGAGTTGCTTTCGCGCAATCCGACCACGAGTTCTTGTCCGTCCTTGGTGAATCCGGCCAGACCGGTGACATTGGTCAGGCAATCGCGCTCGGTCCGATCCGCCACCTTCAGCAGCCGCAGTGTGCCGTTGGCTTCCAACGCTGCGAGCGTGTTGCCGTCCGCAGCAAAGACCAGCTTCCACACGCGATTGCTGTGGGAAGGAAAGGAATAAGCAAAGTCGCCCAGGCACTGCTTCCAGAGGTAACGCCACTCAAATCCGTGCAATTCCGTTTGCTTTGCATGCCGCAACAAAAGTCCACTCGCCGCGACCGGATCCAAATCATCGAGCGCCTGCGCCGCGCGATTCATGTCCGCAGAATACAAATTCGCCTCGGCTTCCTGATGATTTCGCTCGGCCTGCCGCCATTGCCATAAAATTCCGGCCAGGCCGAGCAGCAATGCCACGGCCACGCACCCGGCCGCGGTAAAGGCGAGCTGGTTGCGGCGGACCAGTTTCTGAAACCGATAGCTGCGGCTTTGGGGACGGGCGACGATGGGTTCGTTGTTCAAATGCCGTTGAATATCCATCGCCAGGCCGTAAGCGGTCGCATAACGTCGCCCCCGATCTTTTTCCAAGGATTTCATCACGATCCAATCCAGATCGCCGCGAATCAAGCAGCCCAATTTCGCGGGTTCCGAAGCCCGGCGCCCGGCAATATCCGTCAGCTTGGCCGCCGTCATGGTGCTCAAGGCCACGGAGGGATGCGCGGGGTCCTCCTCCCGGATGATGCGCCGAATTTCGTCCAATCCAGCTTGCCGTAGTTGCCGGGAATCAAACGGAGTTATCCCGGTCAAAAGCTCGTAGAGCAGCACGCCCAAGGAATAAATATCGCTCCGCGTGTCCACGCCCAACTCGCTCAACTCCGCCTGTTCGGGACTCATATAGGCCGGGGTGCCGATGAACTGCTCGAACGCTGTGAAAACGGTTTTGTCCGTCAACCGCTGGTCCGTCGTGGCCTTGGCGATGCCAAAATCAATCACCTTGGGCACCGGAATGCCATCGCGGAGCGTGACCAGAATGTTGGACGGTTTGAGGTCGCGGTGAATAATGCCCTTCTGATGCGCGTGCTGGACCGCCTGGCAAACCTGGATGAACAACTTGAGCCGTTCGTTGGTTGCCACGCGGTTCTCGTCACAAAACCTGGTGATCCGGTCGCCGCGCACCAGTTCCATGACAAAAAACGGACGCCCCGTTTCCGTCGCGCCCGCGTCAAAAACCCTGGCAATGTTCGGATGGTCCATCAGCGCCAGGGCCTGGCGCTCCGCCTCGAAGCGGGCGATGACATTCTTCGTATCCATGCCCAGCTTGATGACTTTAAGCGCCACGTGCCGGTGAACTGGTTCCTCTTGCGCGGCCATATAGACCACCCCGCAACCGCCTTCTCCGATTTGTTGCAGTAGCTTGTAACGGCCGATTTTGTCGCCCGGCTTTTCGGAGAGTAGCCTGGGCAAAAGAACCTTTTTTGTGATGGCCGGCGACGCCGGTTCTTCCAAGAAGGCGCTCCCACGATCGTGCGCGGCCAGCAAAAGTTCGATGCGTCGCCGCAGCAATAAATCGTCCCCGCAGGCCGCCTTTAAACAGGCCGCACGCTGTTCCATCGGCAACTCCGCTGCCATTGCAAAGATGGATTCTTCGTCATGTCCGGGTTCGTTCATCCTTTCAATCGACACCCAAATTATAATCTGCAATGCGTAATCCTGGAGCAAAAAGGATCAGTGAATAACCGGAAAAAATCAAACCGGGGGCGCCCATCGAAGAGACCGCTAACGAGTCCGTTCCGGCCTTTCTTCGGGTGGGAGACCCTGAAAGGGTCCTGGGAAACTGGTAAATGTGGGTTCGACTTGGTGAAGAGGGTCGGCGGGAATGCTCAGGTCGGGCGAGACTTTTGCCCATGGAATTTCGCGGAACCACGAAACGCGGCCGATTTGGTAGCTGGCCGCCCGGTCACGGCGGCTGCGGGAGCAGGCGATCGCCTGGCTCCGTGGGTGAGTGCACTGCTGGACATAGGCTACTACAGCCACGCGGGCCGAGGACCGCGCCACCGGAGTGCGCGCAGCGATGAAGCCGGTCTGGTGAACGGGGGAGTCTGCGCATTAAAACAGGATGGAATACCAAAATTCTAGGACTGACCCTTTCATTGACGTTTGTAATGGGTAAAGGGAGGTGTCGCGGAGCGACAATGGAGATAAGCC
>CAYTJG010000332.1:0-6745 GCA_964437865.1 uncultured Bifidobacteriaceae bacterium
GCCCACCCACGGAAGTGACCAGATTGGTAACCATCAGGTTGTTGTCACTCACCGAGGCAATCCGGTTGGCTTTCAGACCCAGGAGAAAGTTCTTAGCCGGCGTGCCCTCATCGCCGCTGCCCCGGGAGCAGTTGACAAACCCACTCATTCCGAATGCCTTGGGGACATCACTGATATTTATGGCAGCGATGGTGTCCATCGTGACAAACTGCCTGCCATTGTTGGTGACCCCGCACAGTTCATAGTAAAGGGGAGGAAACAAGGAGTTCGTCTGCGGCCAACTTGAAGTTGGATAGGTACCCACGGCATTGGCATTGGAGGGCGGATAAGTACCGTACTGGTCCTTGTATCGTTCCAGCGCGGTCTGGATTTCGCCCAACTCGGCGCGGGCCACGTTCCGGTACTTGGTGATGGCCACTCCATGCAAGACGGACACGGTCAAGGAGGCCAGCAAGACCATGATGGAAATGACGACCAACAGTTCGATCAGGGTGAAGCCGCCGCGAGCCCCGCCCGACGGGGCCTGGTTTGCGTTTTGGTCTTGGCGCCCACCGACAGTTCCGCCCGGCGCGGCCGTGCGGTTCATTGGCACTCCACGCTCCGGGATACCCATTGGGATCGTCTTCATCGTTCTTTAAGTTCCTGTTCCATGCGTTCGCTGAGCCACTGCTTGATCATGCTCTGGTAATTCAAAAATCGCATGCGCGCCAAGCGCTTGATCCGCGCGAGCATCCGCGGATCGATGCGCAAGGTGATGGTGACCGATTCCGCGGCCTCACCGTTGCCGGCCACCGCCGCTTCCATCAAGCGCAGATCCGGCCGGTTCTCCGCCCAAAAGCCAGCCTCCGCCTCTTCGCTGTCGAAGAGCGGCACTTCTTCCCATCTGGCAAACGTACGCATCCGATTTAACCGGCTACAAATTAAAGTTTTGTGGACCCGCAAACTGGCGTTCCGCCAGTCTTTCATCCAATCCAATCACCTTATTGGGAGAGAGTCTGCCCCATCTTTCGCTGGTAAAAGAACCGCTCTTCCGGCTCGAAGGGCCGGGCCAGCAACACCCGCACCAACCGCCCGTTGGTACGATACACACTCAAGATACCGATTCCGCCCGCCGACATACCCAGATTAAAAAACCGCGCCTGCACACCGAAACGGGACGAGTCCGGCATCAGACGCACGGCAAAGGCGTCCTCGAATGACTCCTCAACTTCCCGTTGATTCAAAGAACCAAGCTCAAAAGGCAGGTTATTCCAATCGAACTCCATATCCGTTCAGTTGTAAATAACTCGCCCATATAATGTGAATACAATGTATTTACACGGCGGGCGCATATTTGTCAAGGTTTTCTTTCGGGGCAGCATTATAATGCCTAAAACTGGGCGCTGAAAGCGCTTTTCATCAAACTTCTTGGAAACCAGAGAATCCCCGCCGCCCCCTGCCCTCCCAAAAGGCGAACCGTTGGACATCCAACCGGAAGGCCGGCGGCACCCTCGGTAAAACCGCCGAAATCCCTTGGCAGTCCGTTCCCGCCCTGACCGGCAGCGGCGCCGCTGCAGGGCTCCGCTCCCACCCGCTGGCGTGGACCGGCAAGGCGGTCCGAGGAAATGCCAAGCCGTTGCCGGCTTACTCTTTGCCACCTTTGCCGCCCGCCTCGCCTTCACCGCTCAGGTTGCTGATCATGGCAATCAGGGGCAGAAACATGGCGATGACGATACTACCGACGATCACGGCCAGGAAAATGATCATGATGGGCTCCAACAGGGAGGTCATGGCGGCCACGGCATTATCCACCTCTTCATCATAGTTATCGGCAATCTTCAAGAGCATTTCCGGCAAGGCACCGGTTTGTTCGCCGACGTCCACCATGCTGACCACCATGGGCGGGAAGACGCGCGAGGCTTCGAGCGGGGCGGTGATGGTTTCGCCCTCCTTGACGCTTTCATGCACCTTGGCGACGGCGTTGGCGATAATCACGTTGCCGGCGGTTTCGCGCACAATGGTCAGGGCCTGCAAGATGGGCACACCGCTGCTGACGAGGGTGCCCAAGGTGCGGGTGAAGCGCGAGATGGCCACCTTGCTGATGACCGGCCCGATCGCCGGCATGATGAGCTTGAATTTATCCCATAGTTGCCGGCCAAACTTGGTTTTTATGAACAGCAGGAAGAGGACGACGACCACGGCCACGCAGATGATGGTGGTCACGATGTGCAGACGGATGGCGTCGCTGATGGCCAGCACGAGCAGGGTAAACTCGGGCATGGTGATGTTCATGCCGGCGAACACGTCCTTGAACTTGGGCACCACGAAGCACATGAGGAGGATCATGATGCCGATGGCGACGATGAGCACGGCCACGGGATAGAACAGCGCGGCCTTGACCTTGCCCTTGATTTTTTGGGCCTTTTCGGAGAATTCCGCCAGGCGCTTGAGCACCACTTCCAGCACGCCGCCCAGTTCGCCGGCCTTGACCATGTTGACGAACAAGCGATTGAACACTTTGGGATGCTGCGCCAAGGCCTCGGAAAAGGTGCTGCCGCCTTCGATGGAAGTGGCCAATTCGCCGATGATTCCGCGGAGGGTGCTGTTGCGTTCCTGTTTTTCCAGCACGCGCAGACCGCGCAACAACGGCAGACCGGCGTCCACCAGCGTGGCCAATTGCCGGGTAAAAGTGGTCAAGACCTTGGGTTTGACGCCGCCGAACCCGGGAATCTTGATATTGAGGTTCACGCCCCCCTTCTTGCCGCCGCTCTTCGGCTTGGGGGCGGACTTGCTCTTGGACTTCCGGCCCTTGTCCTCTTTTTCCGATTCGGTGATCCGGGTCGGGAAAAGCTGCATGTCCTTCACGCGGCCGATGGCCTCGTTCTGGCTGCCGGCTTCAATGACACCCTTGGTCTCGTTGCCTTTGTTATCGAGCGCTACGTAATTATACTTGGGCATGGCAAATCAAGTGTATTTGACGACTTCTTCGATGGTTGTATCACCGTCAAAAATGCTGCGCAGGCCGTCTTCGCGCAAGGTGACCATGCCCAACTCAACCGCTTTTTGCCGGACCACCACGGTCGGGGCGCGGTCGTTGATGAGCGTGCGAATGGCATCGCTGACCACCAACAATTCGTAAATGCCTTTCCGTCCCTTGTAGCCGGTGTCGTTACAGTTGGAACAACCGCGGCCATAGTGGAACACCTTGTCGCCCAGATCGTAGGGGGAGAGTCCCAGCAGCGACAGTTGCTGTTCGGTGGGTTCGAAGGGGGTGCGGCAGTTTTTGCAGATGGTACGCACCAACCGCTGGCCCAGCACGGCCATCAGCGTGGACGAAATCAGGAAGGGTTCCACGCCCATATCCACCAAGCGCGTGACGGCGCCGGGGGAATCGTTCGTGTGCAGCGTGCTCATGACCAAGTGGCCAGTCAGGGACGCCTGAATGGAAATCTGCGCCGTCTCCAAATCGCGCATTTCCCCCACCATGATGATGTCCGGGTCCTGACGCAAGAACGACTTCAGCGCCTTGCCGAAGGTCATGCCGACGGCCTCATTGATGGCCACCTGCATGATGCCCTCGATGTCGAATTCCACCGGGTCCTCGGCGGTGAGGAGTTTGGAATCGATGGTATTGACGCGCCGGAGGCAGGAATAGAGCGTGGTGGTTTTGCCGCAACCGGTGGGGCCGGTGACGACGAAAATGCCGTTGGGCCGCTGGATCACCTCGGTGACGAAATCATAGACGTTCTTGGGGAGGCCCAAGGTTTCGAGCTCGAGGCTCACGGCGGAGCGGTCGAGCACGCGCAACACGACCGACTCGCCGAAAGCCGTGGGGAGGCACGACACGCGCATGTCGACCTGCCGGCCCAGGATCATCATGGAAATACGTCCGTCCTGAGGCATGCGCCGCTCGGAAATGTTCAGATTGGACATGACCTTGATACGCGAGGTCACGGGCAAGGCCAGGTGCTTCGGCGGCGGCGCCATTTCATAGAGCGCGCCGTCCACGCGGTAACGAATGCGGAATTCCGTCTCAAAGGGTTCAAAATGGATGTCACTTGCCCGGTCGGCCACCGCCTGCTGGAGCACCATATTGACGAATTTGACGATGGGCGCCGCGTTGGCCAATTCCTCGGCCGCCTTGGCATCGTCCACCGCCACCACGGCCTCGCGTTCGAAGTTCTTGTTGGCGTCGATTTCCTTGAGCAGTTGCGAAAAACTCTCATTGTCCTGCTGGCCGTAAAAGCGCTCAATTCCCTTGAGGATATCCGCCGGGTCGGCCACGATGATCAGCACATCCCGCTTGGCGGCGAAGCCCACTTCGCTCGCTGTGTTCGGGTCCAGCGGTTCGGCCAGCGCCACTTGCAGGCTGCCATTGGTCAGGGCGATCGGCAGGCAGTGGTACATCTGCGCCACCTTGGCCGGGATCAGCTTCAAAACCTCCTCCGGAACTTCCCGGTCCTTCAACGAAATGACTTCGGTACCCAGCGCCGTGGCCTCCACGTGCAGGATATCGTCCAGCTTCATGATGCCGAAATCCTGGAGCACCTGGATGGCGCTGGCGCCGCTGCGCTTGAGTTCGCCGGCCACTTCCTCGTATTGCAGGTCGTCAATCAGCCCGTTCTCGCGAATCAGGGTCAATAATGGACTGGAGATTTCGTCAGACATGACAGGGAACTATTGTTTGGTCTTTACGCCGGTGCTCGCGGCCAGTTCAAGCTCCTGCAGCTTGGCCGTGATCGTGGTGGGATCCTGCGACTTGTTGATGACCTCTTCGCGCGCGATCATGCCGGCCAGGTATTTTTCCACCAGGAAGGAATCCAGGGTGACCATGCCGTATTTGGATCCTGTTTGGATGTCTGACTGGATACGGAAGGTTTTGTTGTCACGGATCAGGGCGGCGATGGAGGGCGTGTTGACCATCACCTCGAAGACCGCCACGCGGCCGGGTTTATCAATCCGGGGAATGAGCAACTGCGAGATCACCGCCTGGAGCACGGTGGAAAGCTGAATGCGGACCATTTCCTGCTGGTTGGTCGGGAACGCGTTGGTGAGGCGGTCGATGGTTTTGGCAGCGCCGGTGGTGTGGAGGGTGCCGAAGACCAAGTGGCCGGTTTCGGCCGCGGTGATGGCCGCCTCGATCGTTTCCAAGTCGCGCATTTCGCCGACCAGAATCATGTCCGGGTCCTGGCGCAAGGCACGCCGCAGGGCCTCGGCGAAGTTCGGCACATCGACGTGCACTTCGCGCTGGGTGACGAGCGCCTTCTTGTGGTGGTGATAATACTCGATCGGGTCCTCAATCGTAATCAGGTGGATTTCATCCCGGGTCTCATTGACGATGTTCAACATGGAGGCCAGGGTGGTGGACTTGCCGGAGCCGGTGGGGCCGGTCACGAGGACGAGCCCGCGCGGCTTGAACAACAATTCCCGGGTGGATTCCGGCAAGCCGATCTGCTCGAAGGTGAGCATTTTGCTGGGAATCTGGCGCATGACCATGCCGAAGTTGCCCTTTTCCTTGAACACGCTCACGCGGAACCGGGCCGCCTCGCCGAACGCAAAGGCGAAATCGGCGCCACCGCGTTCCCGGGTCTCCTGGATGTGCTCCTCCGAAGTGATGCTGCGCATCAATTCCTCGGCGTCTTCGGGCTTGAGCGATGGTCCCTCAACCCGGTGCAAAATGCCGTGCACGCGGATGGTGGGCGCGGTACCCACGCGAATATGCAAATCGGAAGCGTTTTCCGAAACCACCAACTGCAACAAATCGGACATCGAATATGACATGGCTCGTTAGGGACGCGGGCAGCCCGCCCGGAGAATTCCGTTGTGGTTAAAACTACAAACCTTCATGTTAATGATAGACCTGCTCCTGTTGAATTCGTCACGCTTCATCGCCGATCGTCGCCCGGATGACTTCTTCCGGGGTGGTGAGTCCGGCCAGCACCTTGCGGATGCCGTCCTCGCGCAGGGTGCGCATGCCCATCTCGCGCGCCCGCGCCCGCAGCACATTGGTGGGCACGCGGTCGTAGACCAGCTTCCGCGCCTCGTCATCCAGCACGAAGATTTCGAAGATCCCGAACCGGCCGCGGTTGCCCGTGCCGTTGCAGTTGTTGCAACCCCGGCCCTTCTGCACGTTGGCGTTCTTCAGATCCTCGCGTTTAATCCCCAGCGCCCGCAACTCGGCATCCGTGGGATCGTAAGGGGCCATGCATTTCTTGCAAATCTTGCGGACCAGGCGTTGGGCCATCAGACAGCGGGTGGAGGAGGCCACGAGAAACGGCTTCACTCCGATATCAATCAAACGAGCCACCGCGCCGGGGGCGTCGTTGGTGTGGAGGGTCGAAAAGACGAGGTGGCCGGTTAGCGACGCGTTGATGGCGATGGTGGCCGTCTCCAGGTCGCGAATTTCCCCCAGCATGATGATGTTGGGCGCCTGGCGCAGCATGGAGCGCAAGGCCGCCGCGAACGTAAAGCCAACGATCTCATTCACCTGCACCTGGTTGATGCCGGAAAGCACATACTCCACCGGGTCCTCGACCGTGATGATCTTGCGATCCGGCCGGTTGATAAAATTCAAGCAGGAATAAAGCGTCGTTGTCTTGCCGGACCCCGTGGGGCCGGTGACCAGCAGGATGCCGTCTGGCAGCGCGATGATGCGCTCGAACTGTGCCTGGTCGTCGCTCATAAACCCCAGCTCGGCCAAGCCCAGCTTCAGCCCTTCCTTGTCCAAAATACGCATCACGATGCTTTCGCCGTGATTGGTCGGCAG
>CAYTJG010000333.1:0-6701 GCA_964437865.1 uncultured Bifidobacteriaceae bacterium
CGCTGCTTAACGGCACCAATAACTTTACCGCCACCAACCAATTCGCCGGCGTGGTAATCGCGACCAACGTCAACAACCAAATGACGGGAAGCTTCACCGGCGACGGCAGCGGACTGTTGAACGTTTATGACACCAACACTGTTATCTCGGCTGGCTCATTGGTCGCCGACATCTCGGCAACGAACTATACAGTGCAACTGCTTCCCGGAGCGTCTGGGAATCTGCTCACGATCATTACCGCGAACACCAACGTCAATATCATCTTAACTGGCACGAATAACCCCAATTGGCAGCGGTCGGTTCTTCTGGAAGGTTGGACCAATACGGCCCCCTCAATTGTAACCTTTGCTCAAGCGATTCGACCTTATGGAGCAACGTTTACCGTGTTTACAAACACCTCAATCATGCTTAATTTTTACAACGTTGACACCACAGGAACCAATGTTCTTGTCACTTCTGGAGGGGTTTTTTGATGAAAACGTTTCTGTTGATTTTTCTGTCGGCTTTTTGCTGCACGGCGCAACCGATCTCCAACGCGGCGCGAGAATATAAAGTTCTTGATGGCCTCGTCGGTTGGTGGAAGTTTGACGATGTTTATTTGGGGGCAACCACGTGTCCGGACCGCAGCGGCAGCGGAAACACATTGACTCTGGAAAACAGCCCAGCCACGAGTGCGGGTAAAGTTGGACAATCGTTAAGCTTTAATGCCGGGTCAACTCTGAACCAGTATGCCAATGTCAACAACCAGTTGATTGGCACCGGTACTGTGACCGTGACGGCGTGGATAAATCCGTCTGGGTGGGGCGAAAGTGGCAGGGGATATATTTGCGCTTCGATTGATTCCGGTCTGGTTGAGTTCGGGTTGTTTATCTCTTCGTCATATGGCGGCGCATTCAACACAGTTTACGTGTTTTCTGACAACGCTTCCTCCTCCGTATTAAATGCACCAAACAATTCCATTGTGTTAAACCAATGGCAGTTTGTGTGCGTCATACGTAATTCAGACGGCACTGGTTCCATCTACATTAATGGAGCATTGGTCGCCTCAGGCGCAACCAGTCCAACCGCCGCATCCACGTCATTCGACATCGGCAATCGCACGTCGGACATGGCAAGGGCATTTCAAGGGCAAATTGATGATGTTCGGGTTTACAACCGCGCCTTATCGCCGTTCGAAATTCATGCACTAGCTGGCCAATGAGAGAAGTCCAAACAGGACTGTCTTGACATGAAAAGACAATCCGGTTGCGGCCACAGTTTGCCTTTGGTACGCAGCGCCGGATTCATTAGTCCACCGCCACCCGCTCGGGGTGCAGTGTTTCGGCCATCTCGTAATCGTATTTGGCCACCCCATCAAGGTCATCCTTGGTGAGGGCGCCTTCCGGATAAAAATCCTCGAGCGACTTTTTCCATTCAGCCTGGATGGCTGCGGACAGTTGTTCCCATACGGGACGAGCGGTTTCAGGGATAAAAGTATTCATTGCTAAAATTGTTGCGGGTCGTTATCGGTCGTTTTCTCTCTATAGTGTTGTGTTATTTTGGATTTTCCGTCTATTGACCGGCGCTCATCCTCGATCAAGCATAGATCATAAACCGCCCGTATGCCCGGATTCTTTTTAAAATGGCGGCGAACGCCAGTTCCCCGCCATCCAACCGAACCAGCCCCAACACCCATGGGGGCGGTCAAGGACAGGAAACTGGCGACTGGAAAGTCGCCTTTACCCGCCGGCAAGAATGTCGGCGCTGCGCAGGTGTGCCAGGCGGCAGGTGGGGGCCTCGCACCGCGCGAGCCGTGAACTGTGAGCGGGGTAGCGAAGTCCAGGGCAATCGCCAGTGAACGGCCGGGTTGATGAATCGCCGTGGACGGAGTGAGTTTGAGATTTGGGAGCCATGGCTGACCCCAACGACGCCAAAAGAGCTCCGACTAGTGGTTGGCCTCAAACCGCCCGGCTTTCCGCGCGGCGGCTTCCATTAGAATAAAAAACGCCTGGCCTTCCGTGGAGATGCCGGGGTGGTCGAAGCCGGGCGCGCCAGCCACGCCTTGGACAAACCCGAAACGATCCACCTTGGCGCGCACGGCCGCGCGCATCCGGTCGGCCGGAAGCAGATATGACTCCGGCAACCACCCGCCGCGAACACTTTCGTAGCTGGCGTAGGCCAGCATGGCGGCCAGGTCGGTCTCCACAAAGGATCCGGGATTATCCACCTCATCGTAGAAGAGGCCATCAGGCCGCTGGTGGGCCAGGCAACTGTCGATCAATTCCTGCAGCCGGACGGCCAGCCGGGCGCGGTCGGCCGCGCGGCTGGGCGGCAGGGACCTTATGACGCGCGCCAACGCGGCGGCGGTCCACCCGTTGCCGCCCCCCCAAAACTTCGGATCCACCAAAGCGTGTTGCGGTTCCGACCAGCGGTGGCGCATCAATTTCTTGTCCGGATCCCACAACCGGCGCTGCACGCCGAGCAACTGGGCAAGGGCGGGGTCGTACTGGCCGGCGGCCGCCAGATAAGGCGGGGTGGTGAAACTGCCGTCGGACCACATCTCTTGCGAGGCGGCCTGGTGATAGGGCGTGCCATCGGCGGCGCGGGGTGCGCCCTGCAGCGCAAATCGAAGCAGGTCGTCCGCCGCCTTCGTGAGCGCCGGATCGCCCGTCTGCTGCGCCGCCCACCCGAGACATTCGCCCAGCATCAGCGGGTCGGTGGTGGAGCCCCCGCTGGCGGCCACGACGCCGCTGGCATTGACATAGATCAACGAGGCGCGGGCCAGGGCCACGGCGGCATCGCGTTCGCCCGCCTCGAGCAAGGCCTGGCCGGCAACGCCTTGTTCCCAGGAGAACCGTTGGAAACCCAGCATGGCGGCCATCGCCTTGGCCACCAGCGGATCCTGCCGGAGCCGGGCGGCAAAAGCGGCGTCGGCCACATATGCAAACGGCGGCGCATCCCGGCCCCACGCTTCAAATTCGCAGAGCGCGCACCATTTGTCCTCGGCGGCCTTGAGATTGCGCAGCACCAGCCAGTTCACTGTTCGCGAAGTGATCGGGAACTCCTGGCCGGCGGCGACCTGCTTCAACTCCAACTTCTCGATGGAGCCGTCGGAAAACACGACGGTGGCCTCGCGCCAATAAGAATCGTGCGGCGCATCCGCCGGCGTCCAAGCGGCACGCAGGTACAGGGTCAGCCGGTCAATGGTCACCGGCCGGCCGAAATCGAGCCGCCACCAAAGGTCGTTGGTCCTTTGCGGACCCCACGAGCCACAGCCATGCACATCATCGTTGCGACGGTTGCCATCGATGGCGCAGCGGGCGGCGAACTCGCGCTGGTTGTATTCGCTGTTGCTCGTGGCGTGCGGGAAGGTGACGGGCTCCCGATTGGTGGTATCCGTGGGATTCAACGCCACGTTGCGGTAGTCGGCGGCGGTCTTGCCCGGCTCCAGGTAGAGGCCACTTTCGGGACGGACTTCGTCGGCGGCCGCAGTGGCGGCCAGGACGACCAAAGTCAGACTCAGCCAGACACGCCCATGGTTGCGGGAAAGCTTCACGGGTTGGCTCCGCCGATGGGTGAGTTTCTTTGGTGGTTCATGGAATAAGGCAGCAGGCTACCGCAGCGCGATCCGGCGTGTCAACGAACGGAGGGGGCCATTTTCGGACTCCCGAAGGTGGCCGAAAAGCCATTACGTTCCAGGGGTCGGTGGGAGGCCTTAGTTTGGTCTTTTTTGCGACTTCACAAGCAGAGGGGAAAGCGGGGGGCAATAGCGATCATGCCGCGTCACCACCTCCCCCACCCGGCCTGACGCCGATCACATTGATGACTTCTCATGGTTTCGAACCACCCGCTCAAAATATGAAAGCAAGCCAAGGCTACAACCGGAATTCAACCCGAGGTGTCCGACCCAGCCGGCTTCGTTCGAGTACTTCAGATCCGTCTCTGCTCCATTGCCACCCCTGGTCAGCCGGATGGCAATCTCGCGCTCGGGTTCGATGCCATAACCGTTGAAAATGTCAGACTGCATGCGCTGAAAGTCAGCAAGTCGAGGGTTTAAAAAGAGACCATCTTTACCGATAAGCGAGGTGTCGATGGTGAATTTGAACCGAAAAAGGGCCTGGTTCAGGAACTGTCTTGGAATGCTGGCCAGGGTCTTCGTGTAAAACGCCTTAAGCTCTTCCCCGTTATGCACGGGATAGCCCGCGAGCGGACCGCAGTAACCAATCCAGAAAATGCAGCCGAACGCTTGGAAGCTCTTTTCCGTCGGTGACCAATCCCGTGAGAGAATCTTCAGATTTGTAGAGTCCACCAGCCACCAGGAGGCGGTTTCCGGAGCCGCCTCGCTCCGGATGGCGACCACGGCGTGACCCGAAAAATGGTCCTTAAGTGATCCCGAAGAAACCTCGGCTCCGTCCACCAGCAGCGCCTTGAAGCCTCTGGCTTCAAGGCGGTCAATGAACACGATGGCGTTGTCCCCGCAACCGCAGCTCAAACCACTGTCGCTGATCTCTGGGGCCGTCCGCCGTCGAAGGAACTGCTCCTTCAAGCCGGTCTCCTCGGCCCCGCTCACCCGGACCGTATAGCTCTGTCCGGGTTGCATGAACTTCAAGTCGCGGAGCTGGGTGAACACCCCTTGGACGTGTTGCTCCACCGTCAAACCATCCGCCAAAACAGGCAGGCCCGGCAGCAGGCAGAAGCATAATATCGCGAATAATGTTTTCATTGGTTTATTTCTTTCATGACCTTTGGTGCCGTGAGCGTAAAAAATGGTTCAAATAATGGTTTAATTCTGAACGAATCTTTCCAGGCTTGAAAGGGTCCTTTCACGACCCTTTCACTTTCAGACCCTTTCAGGCTCCCTGAAACATCTGGAACTCCGGGCAACGGCACTGCCAACGGACTCTTGGTCAACCGGACATTATCAATTATAATGGCTATCGCTACCCGAATTGGCGTCGAATATGGCGCGGCGGTGGTCGGGGTAGTGCGTTTTTGAAATTTATGCAATTGATGTCAAATTTGAGTCTGCTGTTGTTGCTCGCGGTCATGTCGGCATCGGCCTTTGCCTTGCCGCCGCTGCCGCCCATGCCGGATATTCCCAAGCCGCGTCCGCTTGACAGCGTTCCGCTGGGCGACCTGAAGGAATTCCCGGAAATGAAACTGGATATTACCATCGCCCCCGGGCCGTTTCAGCCGACGTGGGCGTCCATCGAGAAAAATTATCCCGGCACGCCCGACTGGTTGCGGCAGGCGAAATTCGGCATCTGGGTTCACTTTGGCCCGCAAGCCGCCGGCGAAAGCGGCGACTGGTATGCGCGCAAGATGTATGTGCCAGGCACACCGGCCTACAACAATCATCTCAAAAAATACGGCCCGCCTTCCGAGTCCGGTTACAAGGAAGTCCTGCGCGATTGGAATCCGGTGAAGCTCGACCCCGCGAGGCTCACGGAAATCTACAAGGACGCCGGCGCCCGCTTCCTGATGATTCAGGGCGTGCATCACGACAACTTCGATTTGTGGGACTCGCATTATCAGCCGTGGAATTCCGTGAACCTCGGCCCGCACCGCGATTTGATCGGCGAATGGACCAAGGCCTGCCGCGCCGAGGGAATGCGCTTTGGCGTGACGTTTCATCACGAATACACCTGGTGGTGGTGGCAGACGGCGTTCGGCAGCGACCAGACGGGTCCCGAAGCCGGTGTGCCTTACGATGGCAATCTGACGCTCGCCGACGGCAAAGGCAAATGGTGGGCAGGACTCGACCCGCGCCGGCTCTACGGCATTGACCTGCGCGAATACAAAGGCGTGACCGAGGCGGCCTATTCGCCGTGGAGTCCGCCGCCCGCGGGAATTTTCGCGCGCCACTTGGCTTACGACAAATGGTATGCCACGCAATGGGCGCTGCGCATGATGGATGTGGTGGATCAATACAGTCCCGATTTCATCTACACCGACGGCACCGACGAGCAGCCCTTCAGCGGCAGCGGCACGGGCACCGGCCTCAAGGCCGACGCGATGCAAACCGTCATCGCGGATTTTTATAACACCACCCTGGAACGGCGCGGCAAGGTGGACACATTCAGCATCGTCAAGTTCCGCAAGAAAACCAACGGCACGGTGACGACCGAGGAATTTGGATTGCCTGACCACATCCGCACTGATCAGGCGTGGATCGGTGAGACGCCCGTGGGCGATTGGTTTTACGCGCCGGACTTTACCTACGATTCCGGCATGATGATTCATTACCTCACCGAGGCCGCGTCGCGCGATGGCAACGCCGCCATCTGCATCTCGCTGCTGCCGGATGGCTCGCTCGATGATGGTTGTCGGACAATGCTCAAGGAGGTCGGCGTCTGGATGCGCTGCAATGGCGAGGGCATCTATGGCAGCCACGCTTGGAAAACTCCCGGCGAAGGCGAAATGGTGAATGGTAAATTGAAGCAGTTGCCCGGCGGCGCGCTGCGGAAACAACACGCTGAATTCAAATTCGGTCCGCAGGATTTTCGTTTCACGGTCGGCACCAATGGTTGTCTCTATGCCTATTGCATGACGGTGCCGGCACCGGGCGCACAGTTGAAGATCGCCTCGTTCGGCGCGGACGCGAAATTGCTCGCGGCTCCGATCCAATCCGTCTCGCTGCTCGGCAGCACGAACCCGATCGTCTGGACGCAGCAGGCGGACGGGCTGGTCATCACTTGCCCGATGCAGCTGCCATCCGCCAC
>CAYTJG010000334.1:0-6672 GCA_964437865.1 uncultured Bifidobacteriaceae bacterium
CAAATACCGCCATGGCCGCGCCGCGCTTCTGCATCGGTAAGCTTTCGAGCATGATGGACTGCGCGATGGGCACCATGGCGCCGCCGCCGAATCCCTGCAAAATCCGCGCCAGGACCAGGCTGGGCAGATCCCACGCCAGTCCGCAGAGTGCCGAGGCCGCAGTGAAGGTAAGAATGCAGGTGAGCAACACCCGCTTGCGGCCAAAGTGGTTGCCCAGCCAGCCGGTCATCGGCAGCACAATGGCGTTGGAAACGAGATAGCTGGTGAGAATCCATGTGGCCTCCTCCGGCGTGGCCGAAAGACTGCCCGCCACGTGCGGCAACGCGATGTTGGCGATGGACGTGTCCAGCACCTCCATGAACACCGCCATCATCACCGAAATGGTGATCAACCACGGGTTGTGTCGCGGATGCCAGACCGGTTGCGGGGCGTCGGCCATGGACGACTAGGCTACGCCTCGGCCGACTTGCGTCCGCCCAGGGCCATCACCAGGGAGGCCACCACTCCGGCCAGGGCCAAGGCCAGCAGCAACCGGGCCCAATCCGGCAGCACAAAGCCACTCACGGTCACACTCGGTGTCACCGACAGGCCCGGGCCGATCACGTGACTGGCCGGCAGCGGTTCGTCGAAAATGATTTTCACCGGCACCCGCTGGATCACCTTCACGTAGTTGCCAGTGGCGTTTTCCGGCGGCAGCAGGCTGAATTGCGCGCCGCTGCCGGCCTGAACGCTGTCCACGTGCGCCTTGAACTCCTGTCCGCCCAGCGCATCGATCGCCACGAGGACCGGCTGGTTGGTTTGCATCTTTTTCAGTTGCGATTCCTTGAAATTGGCCACCACCCAGACTTCGGGGGGCACAATGGATAGAATTTGCTGCCCCGCCTGCAAATAATCGCCCACTTCGACCTGCTTGCGGGTGACGCGGCCGTCGGCCGGGGCATAAACCTTGGTGTAGGACAAATTCAACCGGGCGACTGCGGTGTTGGTCTGCGCTTGGGACCACTGCGCCAGCGCCGTGGCCACTTCCGCGCGCGCCGCCGTCATGCTGCGCTCGGCTTCCTCCACGCGGGAATTGTCCTCCTCCACCGAGGCCAGGGCGGACTTGAGATCGGCCTCGGCGCGAACGTTTTCCGCCTGCAGGTTGTCGAACTCCTGCTGCGAGACGGTCTTTTGCTTCAGCAAATCCCGGTCGCGCTCCAGATTGGTCTGGTCGATCTCCACGCTGGCGCGGGCGGCGTCGGCATCGGCCAGGGATTTGCGCGCGGCCGCCTGGGCCGTGGCCACCTTCGTCTCCATCAGCTCGTACCCGGCAAACATCGTCCGGTAGCTGGCATTTTGGGAATCGGCGGCCGTCACCTTTTGCGCCAGGGCCAGGGCGTAGTCGCCCGGATCGATCTCCACCAGCAGGTCGTTGGAACGCACCATCTGGTTGTCGTTCACATACACTGCCGCCACCTGCCCCGCCACCCGGGGCGCCACGGAGGTGACGTGGCCGGCAATAAATGCGTCGTCCGTGGATTCATGCGTGAAAATGTCCACGATATAACTACTGCCCAGATAGAGCACCCCGGCCAACACAATGGCTGCCGGCAGCACCAACCAAGGCTTGCTTAAAGGGGATGGACTCGCGCCACTCCCGGCCGGCAAGGCGGCCGACTTCTCCTCACTCATAAATCTCCTGGTTCACTTTCCAAGGACGCCTCCGCGCCATGATCCTTGGCAATCAACATGTAAATGGAAGGCACCACCAGCAGCGTAAAGAACGTGCCGATGGTCATGCCGCTGACGAGTATGATGCCGATGGAATTGCGCGCGGCGGCGCC
The DNA here is from genome assembly GCA_964437865.1 of uncultured Bifidobacteriaceae bacterium. Taxonomy (GTDB): domain Bacteria; phylum Verrucomicrobiota; class Verrucomicrobiia; order Limisphaerales; family UBA11358; genus UBA11358. Next base: position 1,824 of record CAYTJG010000334.1, read on the forward strand.
GGCGCCGGTCACCAGCGTGAGCGGGAAATTGCCGGCAATGGTGGCCACGGTCGTCATCAGCACCGGACGGAGCCGCAGCATGGCGGCCTCATGGATGGCGTCCAGCTTGGGCCGACCCTGACGTTGGAGCTGGTTGGCGAATTCCACGATCAGAATGCCGTTCTTGGAAATCAGGCCCACCAGCGTGATCAGCCCCACCTCGGAATAAATGTTCACCGTGGTGGTCCAGCCGTCGGTCCAATACGGGATCTGCGGGTTGGGCATTTTCAGGAAACAGAAGATGAGCGCGCCGAAGATCGCCAGCGGCACCGAGCCCAGGATGATGATGAACGGGTCGCGGAAGCTGTTGAAGAGCGCCGCCAGCACCAGGATGATGAGCACCAGCGCCAGCAAAAAGGCCGGCAGAAACTTGTTGCCCTCGGTGCGCTGGAATCGCGAATCGCCGGTATAATCCAGCTTGTAGCCGCTGGGCAGCATCTTGGCGCATTCGCCCTCGAGAAAACGCAGTGCCTGTTCCAGCGGCACAATGGCCACCGCGCTAAGCTTCACGGAATTCAACTGCTGGAACCGGTTCAGCGCCCGCGGCGTGGTGTGTTTTTCCAGGTGCGCGAAGGTGCTCACGGTAATCATCTGGCCCGCCGGCCCGCGCACATACGTGCTCTCCAATTGCTCCGCGGTCAGCCGCGATCCGCGTTGGAGCTGCGGGATGACCTTGTAACTGCGCCCCGCAAAATCAAAGCGGTTCACATAATTGCCACCCACCAGCGCCGAGAGATCCGAGCCCACGCTCTGCATATCCAGCCCCAGCGCCGCCACCTTGTCCCGATCAATCACCAACGCCACCTCGGGCTGATCGACCTTGGTGTCAATCTGCGGCGGGAAGGCGAACATGCCGTTGGTAGCGCACTTCTGCTGCAACTGCTGGGCAAACTCCAGGATCTGCTCTGGCTCGGCCGTGGAGGACAGGACCAAATTCAGCGGGAAATTTTCCCCGCCCGTGGGCAAGGGCGACGGGGTGAACATGAAAGTGCGAATGCCCGGGATCCGGTTCACCTGGGCCTGCACCTCCGGTTGAATCTGCGACACCGACCGTTTGCGGTCACCCCAGGGCTTCACCACCAGGCCGCCGAAGCCGGAGTCAGGCATCGTCATCTGGAAAATCTCCTCTTTCTCGGGCACCTTGGCCATGATGTGCTCCATGGCGTCCGCATAGAACGAGGCTTGCTCAATCGACGCGTCGGGCGGCGTTTCCAGCGCACCCAAAATAACGCCTTGGTCCTCCATCGGCGCCGGCTCCTTCGCCTGCCACGCCATCAGAAACATCGGAATCGTCAACAGCATCAGCCCGATCCAAAGGGCATAGATCATCGGCCGCTGGGTCAGCGTCCAGCTCAGCGCACGGCCGTAAACCGCCTTCAGCCGGTCAAAACCCCGGTTGATCCGGCCCGCCAGTCCGTGATCCTCGCGGTCATGACTCAGCAACACGGAGGCCATCACCGGCGACAACGTGAGGGCGATGATGCCGGAAATAAAGACGGCGCCCGCCAGCGTGAGGGCAAATTCGCGGAAGAGCGAGCCAGTGAGCCCGCCCTGAAAAGCGATCGGCGCATATACCGCCGCCAGCGTGATGGTCATCGCGATGACCGGTCCCACCAGTTCCCGCGCGCCGAGAATCGCCGCGTCCACCGGCTTGAGGCCGGCGCGCACATGCCGCTCCACGTTTTCTACGATCACGATGGCGTCATCCACCACCAGGCCCACCGCCAGCACCACCGCCAGCAGTGTGAGCAGATTGAGCGTGAAATCGAAAACCTGCATCAAAAACACCGCGCCGACCAGCGACAATGGGATGGCCACCAGTGGAATCAGGACAGACCGGAAGGAGCCCAGGAACAGGAAGATGACCACGGACACGATGATGAGCGTCATCACCAGCGTCTTGACCACTTCGGAGAGAGCGTCTGAGATGTAGTGGGTGGCGTCATAGGCGATGTTCGCCGTGAGGCCGGTGGGCAGGTCTTTCTCCACGCCCGTCAATTCGGCGCGCACTTCCTTCACGACGTCAAGCGAGTTCGCGTTGGGCAGCGCCCAGACGCCCATGAACACGGAACGCTGGCCGTCGAAGCGCACCTCGCTGTCATAATCCTCCGCGCCGAGCACCACCTCCGCAATGTCCGACAGCCGCACCAACTGGTCGCCAGCCTGCCGGACCACCAGTTGCTTAAATTCGTTCACGGACCGCAGATCGGTATTGGCCGTCAGATTCACCTCCACCAGCGAGCCCTTGGTATGGCCCACGGCGGAAAGAAAGTTGTTGGCCGCGAGCACTTGCCGGACTTCGTTGGGGCTGATGTTGAACGCCGCCAGCCGGTCGGGCTTCAGCCAGATGCGCATGGCAAAGGTGCGTCCGCCCATGATGTCCGCCTTTTGCACGCCCGGCAGCGCAGTCAGGCGCGGCTGCACCACGCGCGTCAAATAGTCCGTGATCTGGTTGGCCTCCAGGATATCGGAGGAAAAGGAGAGATACATGGAGGCAAATTGGGAATCCGCCGTGGCGATGGTCAGGGTGGGGATTTCCGCCTCGGGCGGCAGATCATTCCGCACCTGATCCACCTTGGAACTGATTTCCGCCAGCGCCTTCTTGGAATCGTAATTCAGCCGCAGGTGGATGGTGATGGTGGACAGCCCCAGCTTGCTGGCCGATTCCATGTAATCGATGCCGTCGGCCGCCGCGATGGACCGTTCCAGCGGTTCGGTGACGAAGCCGCGCACCAGGTTGGCGCTGGCGCCCACATAGACGGTGGTGACGGTGATGGTGGCGTTTTCGCTGCGCGGATACTGCCGCACGTTGAGCGAATGAATCGCCTGCAAGCCCGCCAGCAGGATCAGCAGGCTGACCACCATGGCCAGCACTGGCCGGCGGATAAAGATATCGGTAAATGATTTCATGGGCCCTGGCTGGCGAATCAGCTATTCGGCGGCGTGGGCGTTTGGGACGCCACCGGCGAAAGCTCATTGTTTTCCAGGACGCCGGCCCCGTTGCGCAACTTGAACACGCCCGCGATGGCCACGCGGTCGCCCACCTTGAGGCCGCTCTCCACACTCACGAAATCGCCCCGCGACCGGCCCGTGCGCACAAACGCCTGGTGCACCACCAGGTTGGTGGAACCGTCCTTTTCCGGCATCACGAGGAACACCGAGTCGCCATACGCCGCGCTCAACAGCGCCGTGGCGGGAATCACCACCACCGACCGCTCCTGCGGCAGGGTCACCGCGACCCGCGCAAACATCCCAGGCCGCAGCAATTCATCCGCGTTCTCGAACCGGGCCCGGATGCGCACGCTGCGCGTGGCCATGTCCAGATCCGGATTGATGGCCGTGATTTCCCCCGTAAAGTCATTGGTGGGATAGGCGTCAAACATGGCCGCCACCTTCAGGCCGGTTTGCAGCTTGGCCAGCTCCTGCTGCGGCAGCGAAAAATCCACAAACACCGGCGCGAGCGACTGCAGGGTGACAATGCTCTTGCCCACGTCCAACTGCTCGCCCAGGTTGACCAGGCGAATGCCCAGCCGGCCGGAAAACGGCGCGCGGATGGTCTTCTTTTGGATGGTGGCGCGGATGTTGTCCGCGTTGGCCACCGCCTGCTTCCACGCGGCGTCAGCCTGATCCACCTCGGATTGGGAAACGGTCTTGTCGTTTTGCAGTTTGCGCTGCCGCTCGGCCGTGACCTTGGCCAGTTCGGACTGCGCCTCGGCAGCGCGCAATTGCGCCTCCTCGGACGACGTGTCCAACCGCACCAGCAGGTCACCCTGCTTCACCGTGGCGCCGGATTCAAAGGCGATTTCGCTCACGGTGCCGCTGATTTCGGGCGACACCATCACGCCTTGCGCGGCGCTCACCGAGCCCACCGCGGCCAGCGTGTCCGGCCAGGTCTCCTGCCGCACCAGGCCGGTGGCGATGGTCTCGGGCTTGGCCGCGAACATCGAGGGCCCGGCCAGCATGGTTTTGATCTGCGCGATTTTTACCGCCGCCAGGGCGCCACAAATCACGAGCACAATTAGAATGCCGATGGATATTTTACGTATCATTTTCTCCCTTGAACAGATGGTTGAAAACGTTTGGCGCGGGTGTTTGCGCCCGCGCCGGCGAGGAATAGTCTCACAATTCGTTGGGCCGTCAACTCATTGGGCGGAGCGCTCCGACTGACCAGATGGCTCACGAAATAAAGATTGGCCAGGCCGTAAAGCCCGAAGGTCAGTTCGTCGGTGCTGAACCGGCGCGAGAGTTCGCCGCGCTTTTGCGCCTGCCCGAGCAGCGCATGCATGAATTCATAGTTGCGCCGGCATTTTTGGTCGCACCCCGCATCCGGCGGCACCTCGCCCGGCGCGGCGAACATGGTGGCGAACGAAATGCGCATGAGCTCGCGGTTCCGGCGGAAATAAGTAAACAGCGCACTCAGACCCGCCTCCAACTGGGTGCCGATGTGCTCATGCTGCTCCACGGCCGCGTGCAGCACGCGGTAACGCTCGTCGTGCGCCGCGTGCACCAGCGCCTGAAACAGCCCCGCCTTGTCCTTGAAATGATAATACAGCGCCGGTTTGGACAACTTCGCCTCGTCCACAATATCCTGCACCGACGTGGCCGCGTACCCGCTATTGGCAAAAAGCTTCAACGCCGCGCGCAGCAATTGCTGACGCGTGTCGGAGGGGGATGCCGGCTTGGACATTTAACTTACCGAACGGTAGGTAAGTTGGCCGCCCCTGTCAAACCAATTCCGGATCGGCGGGTGGAGCGCGCAGGGTCTTTTTTTCTTTGAATGGAAGTAGTTGAAACGCAGAGTAAAAAGATT
>CAYTJG010000335.1:0-6627 GCA_964437865.1 uncultured Bifidobacteriaceae bacterium
ACCGCGAACAAGCGCTGTCCGCAGGCAACCGGGATTATCTCAAGCTGGGGCAAATTCTGGGCGCGGACGGGTTGTTGCTGCTGGAGGTTGCTGGCGACGACAAAAAACAATCGTTGAATACGCGGTCGGTTGCGGTCAAGCCGGGGGTGATATTGACCGCCGAGCGGTTTTCGGTGTTGTCCACCGAACTGCCGGACTGGAGTTCGTCCTTCTCGCGCCACGTCGCTGGCTATCTGCCCAAGCTGGCGGTGCCAGCCCAGGACGCCGTGCCGATCTCAGTGGTGAATCTGCGGTCGGCGGTCGCCTACGGGGAGGCGGGGGAGACTGAACGGGTGCTGAAGACGCTGACCATTGAGCGGTTGAGCCGGGAGCCGGGCTTGTTTGTGCTCGAGCGGCAGCGAATGGAGTTGTTGAGTGAGGAGAAGGGCAGGGGATTGGATGACAGTCCGTTTTGGAACGGGAGCTATTTGCTGGAAGGAACGATGGATCGGGACGGATACAATCCGGAGCGGATGACGATCGATGTGAAACTGACGCCGGCGAAGGGTGGGGCGGCGGTGGAGTTGGGGGTGGCCGGCAGCCGGACAAACTTGGTGGGGTTGGTGGAAGCGTTGGCAGGGAAGGTAACAAGCGCGTTGCGGGTGAAGGCCGGAGGCGAAGCGTGGAATGCGGCGGACGAGGCGGAGCAATATTTCAAGGAGGCGCAATGGGCCTATCGGTGGGGGGCGTATTCCGAGGCCCAAACGGCTGTAGAATCCTCTTGGGCCTTAGGCAAACGGTCCAAAGAATTGGCCTTGTTAAGCATTCGGGCGTATGCGGACAGCGTCGGATCCATCGATGAGCACAGCGGCAATATCTTCGTGCCGGCGTTTCCCGATGCGGAGAAACTGCCGGCCATGACCCGCGCCTTGGCGTTGTTTTGCGAGGATTCGCCGCTTATCTTCACCAACCGGGCCGCGACCGATCCAGACAGTCTTCTCGACGGCATTCGGATTTTCCGGCTGGCGGTGCCGTTGTCGGATGGTTTTTATCAAACGGCCGAACTGCGCTCAGGGCATGAAGAGCAATTGGTGGAACTCCGGAGGCTGACGCGGCAGGTCTGGTCAATCTTGGAAGCCAAAGCCCCTGGGCTGATGCCGGAAGTGGCCATCGGTTTTCGGCCACGCGGACTCTCGCGGTCCACGCAGCAACTTTATAACACCCTTGAGCAGCAACTGACCATGTACGATCTGGTCAAGTGGGAGGAAGGCGGCGTGCTTTTTGAGCGGCCGGAAGATTCCGTGTCTTTGTTCCGACAAATGCTTGATCGTGGGTATATTCCCACCGAGCAGCCGCGCTTTGCCGGCTGGACGGCGGACGATCGGCGGCGGGTGCCGAAAGTCAGGCGGCAGTTTATTGACGACTTATGTGTCTCGACGAATCCGGCGATTCGTTTGGACGGACTGTGCCTGGCACTCATCAATGTCGACTTTTACCCGGAAGGCGAATTTCACGTCCGCGAGGAAAATTTTTTGGCTGCGATTTGGGACCAGCGCGCGTGGGTGTACAGCCAGGCGGGCCACGCTGCAATAATGGAACGCGCGGAGACCATTCTGCGGGACAAGTACAGGGAGAGCAATGTCGATCGGTGTTTCAGCCGGCAGCCGTTTGCGAGCCTGCGGGAGGATCTGCGGCGCGACTATCTAACGACCATGACGAAGGTGGACGGGGAAGTGGTGGACACGTTATTCAACAACCACTTTCCGACGGTTTCGGCAGACGAAGCCAGGGAATTGATCCCGTTAATTGACCGCTGGACCAATCAAAATCGGATCGTGCTCAACACTGCGATAGCCTTTCGTCGGGCGGCGGGGATGCCCGCGCTAAGCCGCCCCCCCTCGGCGGCCAAGCCAACCCTGCCCGCGGCGGAACCCCTGACGGTGAAGTTCATTCCGTGGACGGGGAGCGCTTTCGAAACGGATCCGAGCGTTCGGCCGCAAGTGGAGCGGCTGATGGCCCGCGGCAACGAACTCTGGCTGCGGGTCCATTATTTAACGCAGAAGGGGGGCTCTCTGGGATTTGATGCGCCTTCGGCTTATGTGGCAGCGGACCCGCAGACTGGCAAGACCAGAACCATCAGGTTTCCGGAAGAGCTCGGCTCGCCCGACCCTGGCTTTGAAGTGACCTCAGATTCGCTCTATGTCAGTGTGGGGGATCATCTTGAACGCTTTCGGTTTCGCGAAGGCAAATGGGATTCCATCGCTGTCCCCATGGTTGGCGGCGCGGAAATCACGGAGTTTGGCGGTCATCTCTATCTGGCCACGGCGGACAGTCTTTTGAAGGTGGAGCCTGATTCGGCCAGGACCACGATTGTGGCCAGTTCGCGGCGACACCCCCCGGCTGGTGAGATGGATTCGCGGTTGGGTGAAGGGAGCCACGAATTTTTTCGGGCAGGGAACAGCTTGGGCCTGGCTCTCGGCAATCAGGTTTTCGTCTGGAATTCGGTCAACGGGAATTGGCGCTGCTTGGCCGAGTTTCCTTTGAAGTTGGCCCAGCCAAAGAAATATTTCTCCGACCAAGGCGTGCAGTTCTATTTGGCGGGCTTTCCCAGACGGTATGTGATGGCGCTATGGGTTGATGCCAATGAACCGGAGTTGCTCTTGGAACAAGCGATTGGCAGGGGACCGACGAATCGCCCATCGATTAAGGGATTGGGCCAGCCGCGTTGGGAATGGCCGGAGCCGTTTGCTTTGGCATCATCGTGCTGGTTCGCCGAGGACAAGAACCTCTGGATGCTGGTGCCGCGTGCCATTCATTCGCGGTTCATCGGTGCGGGCGAACCTGTCATTTTCCAGGACGACCGGCAAGCCACGCTGCTGTACTTCGGACCAGGCTTGCGAAGTCCCCTGGCCGTGCCGATTCGTTTTGAGAAGGGAGGGCGTCCGGTTGACCCGTTTGACCTGGATCTTGTGGAGTTATGGAGATTTCAAATGCCGGCGGCACCGTTTTGGTTTAACGCTCCGGCGGGCTTCGTGGTGGGGTGTCCCAATTTGATGGGCCATTGGTTGATCACCCGGCCGGACGTGGAAAAGCGGAGGACCCCTCTTCCGGCGGCTGTGCCTAACGCGAATGACCCCAAACCGCAAACCGCGCGAATTGAGCGGACGCTACCATGAAACTTTTTAGCAATTGGAGTGCCAAGCGTTGCCCGGCAAGAGCATCGCTGCAGGCTCGGGCCGGGCAATGTGCGGTGCCGGCCCCACTGGCTTCGTGGCTCCAACGCGTGACGTTCGAATTATGGAAGCTCTCCAAAACCAGCCGGTGCCGACGGCGGCAGCAAATGGCGGGCCTCGTTCGATGCCTTTGGCTGGTATTTGCGCTGACCATTCTGTCCGCGCTGGGATATGCTGAGCCGGCGGCGACGAATCGGCCGGCGCGTTGGCCATCATTGGTGGAGGTGAAACAGAAATGGGCGAATGTCTCGTTGACGGAGATCGAGCAAGCCGCAAACCGCGGAGATCTGACCGCGCAGCATTACCTCGGATATTGCTATACCGAAGGCTTTCGTTTTGCCAAAAACACCCCGTCGGGCATGTCCTATTACGAACGCGCGGCCAAGGCTGGGTACCTGCCTTCATGGAATAACCTGGCACTTATGTATCAGCAGGGGAATGGCGTTCCGCGGGACTTGGAAAAAGCAATTGGTTATTACCGGATGGCCATTGAGGGCGGCTTTGCTCACGCGAAAGTCAATCTGGCCTCGCTCTATGACCAAGACAAGAGCCGGCCAGATCAGGCCATTCCGTTACTTCAAGCGGTTGCCGACAGCGGAGACGCCTCCGCGATGACGGCGCTTTACGTGGCCTATGCCAACGGGCGCGGGGTGGCGGTTAACCGCGGGGAAGCGTTGAAATGGCTGGCGCAGGCGGCGGAGGCTGGCGATGCCTACGGCCAGTGTTTGCTCGGGGCGCGTTACGAGAATCCGGAATGGGAGAAAAACGGTGATCAATTCGTGCGTTTGCCTCCTCCCAATTGGCCGGAGGCGGTGCGCTGGTACCGTCGTTCAGCGGACCAAGGGTGGGCTGGCGGCCAGTATTACTTGGGACTCTGCTATATCGAGGGCCACGGAGTGGAGCAGGATGAGGAACGCGGCTTGGGGTTGTTGCGGCTGGCGGCGGACCAAGACCACGTGTATGCAGAAATGGACTTGGCTGGTCTTTATGCCCGAGGCATTGGTATGCCACGTAACGACGAGGACCGGCCGATCGCCCTTCTCCAGCGAGTGGTGAAGGGCAACTTGCGGGACAACTATGGTAAAATCCGGGAGGCATATGATTTGCTGATTTTTCGGTACGTATGCGGCGTGGGTACAGAGAGAGACCTCTATGTCGCCACTGAATGGTATTGCCAAGCAGCGCTAGCAGGAATGGAAAACTACGCCTTCGCCGACCTGCTCCAAAATGTTCCGCGAAAAAGTCGGTTTCATGAGTTTTTCCGGGGAGACACCGGAGGTCAGTTGCTGGAACGCGTCTGGCCTGAATGCAAAAACGATGACCACCTGCTGGCGGCCGTGTCCGAATATCTAAAAGCGGTCGTTTCCCACGACCACGCCGGCCTTGTGCAAATCGGTCAGAAATACTTGGACGGCCAGGGCGCGCCGCACAGTCCACAGAAAGCCTGGCTCTGGTTCTCGCTGGCCGCGGCCAAGGGCACCCCCGGCGCGGCGGCGAAAGTGGCGGAGGCGGAGAAACAACTGACGGCCGAGGAACTGTCGGACGCCAAGAAACAGTTGCCGGCCATGATTCGCGAGTTTGAAGGGGTGGCTGCCGAACTGGGGAACGACATGAAGACGGAACCAAGTGCCAGCCAATGAATAGCAATTTTAGGACCGCCTGGGGCCACATCTCGACATTCGATTCTGCTGATTGAATGTTTGCCAAGATGCAGAAAACATTGGCGGAAAGAGAGCCCGCCAACTGAGTGCGGAGTAACAAGTGGACGTTCGCAAGCGCTCGACGAACCCGAAGAAAAAAACGGGGACAGACAGCTTTTTTATCGTTGACCAACGCCTTAATGGGTGACCCCTTTACAGCAATGTGCGAGTGAACGGGAGACTTGGCGGAGAGTGACGCGTTTGAACGTTCGTGCGTTGCTGCGCCCGGGACGGGCGCACTCCGAAAAAACGAAGGGCCGGGTGCCAGATCGGTCGGAGTGTGGCCGTCCTCGGCCAATGACGGCAACAACGATGTGGCCACGTATTGGTATGTTGCCAATTCGTCGCTGATGGGGCAGACTTGCCCCGTGAGATATCGGGTTGCCAATGAACGCCGGACGTGTCTGGTTGCGTGGATCGGCACTAGATGGCCAGCCCTTGGCGGCTTTATCTCACGGGGTAAACCTTCCAATGGAACGACAAGCATGACCACGGGCAAACAATACGATGATTTTCACCCCGTGAGATATGGGACGAACAATGATATGATCTCGCGCGCGAGTTATCTTGCCACGGGCGGTTCACGAAGTGTCTGGAGTTTATCTCATGGGGTGATCCGGCTGACGCAGATCTCGTCGTCGCCCGCCGGGTCGGGCCAGCCCGCGCAGACCTTCAACTACAGCTATAATGCTGCCAACCAGCGGACCAAGGATAAACTGGCGGACGGGAGCTATTGGGTTTACCAGTACGATGCGCTGGGCCAGGTGACCAACGGGTTCAAGTATTTCTACGATGGCACCATCGTGCCGGGACAGCAATTCAGCTACGCGTTTGATACCACTCGCCCCGTGAGATATGGCAAAGTTCTATTACGTTTACGTTCTGCGCAGCCTGACAGATGGCAACCTTTACGTTGGTCTCACGCAGGATTTTCGCAACCGCTTCAACCAGCATCAGGCGGGCGAGGTGCAGTCAACGAGAACGCGTCGACCATTTGAACTGATTTACTATGAGGCGTGTCAAAATGTTCATGATGCCGCGCGCAGGGAAAAATACCTCAAGACAGCTTGGGGAAAACGCTACCTCAAGCAGCGCATGGCGAATTATCTCACGGGGTAAAGGCAACCGCACGCAAACCAAGGCGGGCGGTGACCAAAACGGGGCCAATCAACGGCTGGCGAATTATACAGCCAACACGTTGAACCAGATCACCAGCCGGGATTACCCGGGGACCAACGATGTCATTGGGGTGGCGCTGGCGACGAACTCGGTTACGGTGAATGGGGTGCCGGCGTTCCACAAATGGGAGTATTATTGGGGTACGGTGAGCACGAATAACACGAGTTCAGCCGAATGGGAGCAAGTAGCGGTGTCCAGCGGGGGCAGTACGAGCACGGGCGGCTTGTACGTTCCGCAGACGCGGGAGCAATTCGCGTACGACCTGGACGGGAATTTATTGAGTGATGGTCGCTGGAGTTACACTTGGGATGCGGAGAACCGGCTGGTGGCGATGACGAACAAGACGGGCGTGGGGCCGCTTTACGGGCTGGCGTTCGCGTATGATGCGCTAGGCCGGCGTATCCAGAAGACCGTGACAACCAACGGCACGTCGTTCACGACGCTGAATTTCGTGTACGACGGATGGAATCCCATCGCCATTCTTAATCCCATTTAAATCCTCCAGCTTTGCTGGAGAGACTCCCGGAGTTTGACAG
>CAYTJG010000336.1:0-6617 GCA_964437865.1 uncultured Bifidobacteriaceae bacterium
GGCTTATGAGTCCCACGCTCTAACCAACTGAGCTACGCTGGCGACCGAAAGGGCTACCATTGTGCGGACATTTTTCCTTCTGTCAAACCGGGAATTGCGGCAGGCTGGGGAAAAATGCACCGGCTCCCGCGCAGCTTTTATGACCGCGATACGCAACGCGTCGCGCGGGAGTTGCTCGGCAAATACCTGGTACACCAGACTTCAGCCGCGCGGTACATCGGCCGGATTGTTGAAACCGAGGCGTACTTGGGCGAACACGATCTGGCGGCGCATTCGGCCAAGGGGCTCACCGAACGCACCAAAATCATGTTTGGTCCGCCCGGCCATGCTTATGTTTATTTGATCTACGGCATGCACCATTGCATGAACGTGGTCACCGAAAAGACAGGTCACGCCTCGGCGGTCCTGTTGCGCGCCGTGCAGCCGGTGGCAAATCTGGCGGGCCGGACGTGCGGTCCGGGGTTGCTGTGCCGGGCGATGGCGATTGACCGACAGTTGAACGGGCACGACCTGCTGAGCGACGATTTTTTTATTGCGGAGGCGGGGGCAGCGGAGACCTTCACCGTGGTGAAGCGTCCGCGTATTGGGGTGGATTACGCCAAACATTGGTCCCGGCGGTTGCTGCGTTTCTATATCAAGGACAGCCCCTGGGTGTCGCGCAGGTAGCGGTCGTGGCGGTCTGGCTGATCCCGGGGCTGGGTCGGAAAAAGAAGTGGCGCGGTCTGGCAACCTTCCGCCGCGCGGTTTTTTTATTCCGGGGCAGATCTCCAGATTCCATCCTCCCTGTTTTTCCGCTAGAGGCAACCAAAAAACTTTCCGTTTCCGATTGACCATTGGCTCGGGATGTGACGAAATGATAGAACATTGTTGTTAAAGTTTTAATGCCGAGAACTCCTGTCAGAAACGGAAATGGTGGGCCGCGCAACGGCGCCAGCAAGTACGACGCCCACCACAAGGTCCTCTCCCAAACTTACGGAGCTTTCGCTGACTTGCGTCGTGAGTTGTCGGACTCCAAGACGACGGTGAACGAGCGCGAGGAAATCCTGCGCGGTTTTTCCCTCTGTCCGGATTCCCAGCGCGCCTGGCTGGCGCTGGAGGATTATTTTGAGAAGCTGTCGCTCTCGCGCCGGGATTTCCCGGCCACGGATTGGTGGCCGCGGATGCTGGCGGTGGAGGGCAAGGCGCGGCTGGAGGAACTGGCCTTTCTGTTTTTGCGCGCCAAACGGTCAGTGCCGCCGGAATTGCAGCCGCATGCCAGCCCGGAGCGGTTTGCCCGGGCGGAGGAGGCGGAGCAGGAACTGCGCTTGGTGCGCGAGTTGGAGAACTGGCTGGCGCCCGCGACCCCGCTGCACCTGGACACGCCGCGGGCCACCCTGCGCGTGGTCTGCCAGCCGCAGGCCGATGAGTCGGAGTCGTCCCGCTACCGGCTGGCGGTGCAATTCCTCCTGCTGCGTCCGCGCACGGGGGAAAAGGCGCGTTCGCTGCACGACCTGGTGGATCTCGTGGTGCGCGCCGCACACGAGCAGGAGTTGTTCACGCCCTGGGACTGGGAGTTCATCCAATGGATTTACGAGACGCACCGGGACAAGGCCGGGATGGAAACCACGCTGCTGCTGGCGGATGCGGAATTGCTGCAATGGCTGGCCCGGTGGGGCCATACGCGCCGGCTGGAATCGGCGGCCAACGGCCAGCCGCTCCAGTTCAACGGCCAGGTGGTGGCGCTGGCGCCGCACCTGGAAAATGGCGACCACGAACTTTCCTTCACCCACCGTATCGCCCTGCCGGATGGCAGCCTGCATGCCGTGAGCGAGGCGCGTTTTTTCAATCGCCAATCGCCGGTGGCGCTGATCGGCAACGAGTTTTTCCTGCTGCGCAACGGGCCGCCCAACGGCGTGCTGAAGTACCTGGCGCAGCGCCCCTCCGTGCCCGTGCGGCGGCTGAGCCATCGCCTGCTGCTGCACCTGCGCAAGACCCAATCCAATCACGGCGTGGATTGGGAACAGCTTTGCCTGGCGCATCCGGCCTCGCCCCAATTCGTTTTTGAGCTGATGGACGACACGGTGCAGTTGCGGTTGCTGGCGCACAGCCTGCGCGACAAGAGCACGTGGGTGTGGAACGGCAATGAATGGGCGCCGCATAACCGGGTGATCAAGCCGGGGGACAAGCCCGAAATCCTGGATGACCCGCGGCTGGATCCGGCCGTGCAATGGCTCCGCAAGCTCGACTGGTTCATGCAGGAGCCGGGGCTGTGGATTGGGGATGCCAATGAGAATTTTCTGGGTTCGCTCGCCGATGCCTGGGCCGCCAAGCCCAAGGAGGCGGAATTTTTGGGCAACGCCGCGTTCCATCGGCTGTTCCTCTCGCCCCGCGCGCTGAAGCCGCGCCTGGTGGTCAAAGGCAGCGGCATTGACTGGCTGGCGGTTTCCGCCGAATGGGAGGCGGAGGGCATGAAGTTGTCGAAAGCCGACCTGGACCGGTTGGCGGCGGCGACGAGCCGGTTCGTGAAGCTGCCGAATGCCGGCTGGGTGGAGTTGGATACGCACGCCGTGCAGGGGGCGCACGAGGCGATGGCGGACATGGGCGTGGACGGGCTGATTGCGGTGCCGCAAAAGGTGGGCATGGAGCATGTGGCCCACTTGGGCGACGAGGAATTCACCCGGTTTGCGGACACGCCCGAGGCCAAGCTGCTGCGCGAGCGCGTGCGGGATTTCAAGGGCGTGCCGAGCGCGGATTTGCCCAAGGCGCTGTCGGCCGACCTACGGCCCTATCAGAAGGACGGATTTGATTTTCTGGCGCATCTGGTGCATGTGCGGCTGGGCGGCATCCTGGCCGACGACATGGGCTTGGGCAAGACGGTGCAGACGCTGGCGTGGCTGGCGTGGCTGAAGGAGCGGCACACAAAGAACCCGCGGCCCTCGCTGGTGATTTGTCCGGCCTCGGTGCTGCACAACTGGCGGCGCGAGGCGGAGAAATTCACGCCGGGCATGAAGGTGCTGGTGCTGGAGAGCGGCGCGGCCCGGCACAACCTGCGCAAGCAGATTCCCCAACACGACATCATCGTTACCAATTACGCGCTGCTGCGCCGGGACCTCGAGGAGTTTCACAAGTTTTCCTTCCGCGCCGTGATTTTGGACGAGGCGCAATTCATCAAGAATCCGGGCGCGCAGGTCACGCAATCGGTCAAGCAGTTGAAATGCGAGCACAAGCTCGCCCTCACCGGCACGCCCTTGGAAAACCGGCTGTTGGACCTGTGGAGCATCGTGGATTTCATCCAGCCGGGGTATTTGGGTAACCAGGAACAATTTCTGGAGACCTATGAGCCGCGGGGTGAGAACGCGGAGAGCGAGCAGCGCATTGCGCGGCGGCGGCTCTCGGCCAAGCTGCGGCCGCTGCTGCTGCGGCGGTTGAAGAAGCACGTGGCCAAGGACCTGCCCGAGCGCATCGAGGAACGCCGTGATTGCCCGCTGGGCGATGAGCAGCGAATGCTCTACCTGGCCGAATTGCGCCGCAGCCGCGATCAGGTGATGAAGGCCGTGGAGACGCAGGGCCTGAACAAGTCCAAGATGCACGTGCTGGCCGCCCTCACGCGGCTGCGCCAGATTTGCTGCCATCCCTCGCTGGTGGGCAGCGACACCGCCAGCGGCAAGACCGAGACGCTGTTTGAATTGCTGGATACGCTGGTGGCCGACGGCCAGAAGGTCCTCGTGTTTTCGCAATTTGTGCAGATGCTGCAAATCCTGGAGCGCGACTGCCACGCCCGCAATATCCGCACGCACACGCTGACCGGGCAGACGAAGGACCGGCAGGGCGTCGTCAGCGAATTCCAGAAGGAAACGGGGGCGTGCGTGTTCCTGCTGAGCCTGCGTGCGGCGGGCACGGGCTTGAACCTGACCAACGCCAGCTACGTGGTGCTGTACGATCCGTGGTGGAATCCGGCGGTGGAGGCGCAGGCGATCGACCGCTCGCACCGCATTGGCCAGACGCACACGGTGAACGCCTACCGGCTGATCGCGCCCGGCACGGTGGAGGAGAAGATTTGGGAACTGCAGCAGACCAAGGCCAAGACCATTGCCGACGTGCTGGGCGAGGAAGGGTTTGCCCGCAGTCTCACGGCGACGGATTTGGAATATCTGTTCTCGGAGGAATAAATCGGATAAGCTCGGGGCATGACCTACGAGCAGCCAGCCGACCTTAACCGGTTTGTGGCCGGGCCGATCTCATCGTTCTGGGCCGGGCGCTGGCAACGCTCGCGGATTTATCTGCCGTTGCTGGCCTTCATTGCCTTCTGTTCTGTCGAAACCCTGGCTTGGCAATTGTGGGGCCGGGACCAATTAAACCTGCGGGCGCTCGCCCCGGGGTTGCTGCCGGCGGCGGTACTGCTGGTGTTCATTCTTGCCTGGAACGAGATTCGCCGGTTCGGTGAGCGCCATTCCCGGCGCACCTTGAATCTGCTCGCCTCGGGAATCAGTTTCAACGCCCCGGGAACCGACCCCATTCCCTGGCCCAAAGTGGTGGCGTTTTGGGGTGAAGATGTTCCGGGCGAATCCCAATGGAGTAAGGTGACGATTGAATATTTTGGCTGGCGGCAGGCCGGACATCCGTTGCGCCGGACGATCGTGTTGGAAAAGCGGGAGCAGTATCCGGCGCTGCTGTCCGAATTGGACCGCGTGCGGCAGGCGCAGCGGCTGGGCTTTCGCATCGAATTGGATCAGCATTTGCCGCCCGCGCCCGCGCCGGCTCGCCACTTCATGCTGGGCCTGTGGTTAATCGTGGCCGGGATGCTGTTGCTCTTGCACGGCGGGCCGTTGCTGCTGGCGTCCCTGGCAAACCAGCACGAAGCTCCGGGACAAGCGGAATTCATCAACGCATGGCCGGAGTTGAAGTCGCCGAAGTTGGCGGCCTTTGTGAAAGCCCATTTCGCGAATGCGGCCGAATTCCGGAGTTGTCTGGCGGAAACCGGGGGGGCGCTTTGCGTCCTGGGCGCGGCCTTCTGCGTGGCCGGAAATTTGGCAGGCCGGCGGAAAGCGGACCACGCCTTGCCGCCCACCAAGGGCGACGCCAAGCGGTAAACGGAGGAAATTCTTCCAGGTTCACCGGTTGGCCTTCAATGACCGTTGAACCTGGCTTTCAAGAGGGCTGGCTCTTGCGCCTGCGAACGAGTAGTAACAGAGCCAGTGCCGAAGCGCCAGCAGCCGAGGCGAGTATGGCTCCCACGATGGCTCCGAGAAGAATATTGAGCGGTTTGTTCGGGCGAACTGGCACCCGCTCCGGTACTGCTGTATCGATAATAATGGGGCTCGAATCAGATATCGCCAGGGCATTCACCGGCGAAGTGGCCGAAGGTGAGCGCGCTTCTTGGCGAATATCGCGATAGGCTTCTGCCACGGCGTTGGCAATGCGAGCCGCTTCCTCGGGGTCGTCGCTATATAGTGTAATGGCGATCAGACTGGTGTTTTGAACGGGAGCGAGCCGTAGTTGGTGTTTTAGGAGTTCCATTGTTTCCGAGGTCTTGAGAATCTCGCCGTTGTAATATTTTTTGCCAAACTCCTCGTTTAATTTTAGTTGCGCAATGGCACGCTCGAGCACTGCTGCCGAACTGATGTTTTTCATCGCGGCAACCTGGTGCGAAAGAGCATCGGGAGCGGTGTTGGCCTCGAATGCCTCGATTTTTACGCGCGCGGTACTGGCATAGGTCTCCGGCAAAATAAATGTGATGGCAACGCTCCCAATGAACACCGACAGGAACACCACCACAAAAACTGGAATGAACACCATTAATCGGGTGGTCAAGGGAGTGGTGCGGAACGCGAACAAACTGCCAAGTTTATCGGTCATGGTTTTCCTTTCTTTCAGTGCGGCCAGCCGCTCCGCAACGGAGGTGCTGGCGAGATCGGAGAGTGTTCGCAGCCAGAGCGCAGCCAGTCCCCACGTGGGAGATTTCAGGCGGGCGTCGCGGCATTGGTCACGAAACAATTGGACCATGGCGGCGCCGTATTTGGCGCGATGTTGCGCCGGATAGAGCCACAACAGGCGTCGGTAGAGGCCCAGGGAAAAGCGGAAGGGACGATTGAAATGCGGGTCTTTCATGCGCCACCTCCCGGGAGCGGGACGAGCGCCGTCCGGCCGATCAGTTTTTTGGCGCGGGCGAGCGCCACAATTTCCGCGTACCGGCGAGCCTCGGCCCGCACCACCTGTTCGCCCACGGCGGTCAGCCGGTAATAGCGGCGGCGTTCGTCGTCCTGTTGCGGATCGGGCCGCTCGTCGGATTCCTCGATCAATTGCGCCTCCAGCAAGCGTTTGACGGTGCCGTACAACGTGCCCGGTCCCAGCTTGATTTGGCCGCCGGTACTGGCGGCCACTTCCTGCATGATGGCGTAGCCGTGGCGTTCGCCGTCGGCCAACGCCAGCAGCACATGGAACACCGCCGGCGTCAGGGGCAGCCGGCAGGCGGGATCGGTTTGAGGCTTTACCATTTTGGTCGATATATCGGGTACGGATATAATAGCCCGAATCGCCAGGTTGTCAAATGGCCGCGCGGTCCGGTCATTTTGCGATTTCGCCGGGTGTGAGACAAAATTCTGCTTATCTCCCAAAAACACCCGTAAAATGGGGGCGGC
>CAYTJG010000337.1:0-6513 GCA_964437865.1 uncultured Bifidobacteriaceae bacterium
GGCACGGAAAACAAATCCAAGCTGGGCGCGAATGCGATTCTCGGTGTTTCGATGGCCGTTTGCCGGGCGGCGGCGATGGATTCGGCGGTGCCGCTTTACGCTTACATCCGCGAGTTGCACGGTGGAAAAGGCGCCTACGTTTTGCCAGCGCCGATGATGAATGTGGTCAATGGCGGCGCGCACGCGACGAACAATGTGGATTTCCAGGAATTCATGCTGTTTCCCATCGGCGCCCCGTCCTTCGGGGAAGCGCTGCGCTACGGCGCGGAGACGTTCCACACGCTGAAAAGAATTCTCCAGAAGCGCGGCCTGGTCACGGCGGTGGGGGATGAAGGCGGCTTTGCGCCCAGCCTGGGGACCAACGAAGAGGCGGTGGAAGTGATTGTGGAAGCCATCAAGGCCGCCGGCTATCAACCGGGGAAGGAGATCGCCATTGCGCTGGATCCGGCCGCCAGCGAATTTTATGACCAGGGCGCCTATGTGTTCAAGAAATCGGACGGCTCGCGCAAAGTCCCGGCGGAGATGGTGAAACTGTATGCGCAATGGGTGAAAAAGTTTCCGATTGCCTCGTTGGAAGACGGCATGGGCGAGGAGGACCGCGAAGGCTGGCTCGCCATTACCAAGGCCCTCGGCGGACAATTGCAACTGGTGGGCGACGACAATTTTGTCACCAATCCGAAAATCTTCGCCGAAGGAATCAAGGCGGGCATTGCCAATGCGATTCTGGTGAAGCTCAACCAAATCGGCACGGTGTCCGAAACCCTGGAAACGGTGGCGATGGCGCAAAAGGCCGGTTATGGCGCGGTGATCTCGCATCGGTCCGGGGAGACGGAGGACGCGTTCATTGCCGACTTGGCGGTGGGCACCGGCGCCGGCCAGATCAAGACCGGGTCGCTCTGCCGTTCCGAACGGATTGCGAAATACAATCGGCTACTGGCGATCGAAAAGGAACTAGGGAAGAAAGCGCGTTACGGTGGCCAGGCCTTCTGCGCGCGCTGGAAATGACCGATGGTCGGGCGCACGGGACATTCCGGTCCCGTGTTTCCCGGTTGGCACCGTGGAATGATGGACTGGCGACTGGAAAGTCACAGATGAAATCTGAACCCTGGGCTCAAGAAGTCCGGAAAGCCCGGATCGGTGCAATCGTAAAGTTTACCGGCAACAATCGCCCAAGCAACCGAGCACCCGATCGCCATTCAACACCGAGGCCGAAGTGGGAGGCGGAGCTGAAAAAAGGGGACTAACCAGAATGGCGCTTAGATAGTGCAAGAGGTGGGTTTGTAATGGCAAATCAGTTGAGCCGCTCCGGATTAACACTTATTAACACGGATGAACAGGAATCCCGAAGGTTACCGTTGGATTGTTTTACCCCGGTTTCGTGCCCCTGGGCGCCCATTATGTCTCAATTTCTTCTTTCCGCTTTTTCGTCTCTGCGGCGGTTTTAATAATATCGTTACCGTTTGTGCTGGGTCGAGCTGGTGGCTTTGGCATGGTCGGCAAGGCGGGGGAGGACTGCGTCAAGGTGCTGTGGGGCAGCGTGGTGAGGATGCCGTGGACGATAATGGGGCTGCCGAACAGGGGGGGCGTGGCGCGGACAAGTCGTTTTGGCTGTTTCGAATAAAACAACTTTATGCTTGCCAACGTGGCGGAACCTGCGATACTACTGTGGTCTAATAGATCGTTCTTGCTTTCAAGGCATGGTGAATCTTCAGATGAACATGTTTCAGTGATGATTTGAAATCCGATTTCCGGAAACAGTCTGGTCAAAGTCAACTCAATCTAAGACAGTCTGTGTCACATGAACAATAAACTATTCGTTGGAAATCTTTCCTTCGATACAACTGAAAATGATTTGCAGGACGCTTTTGCGGCGTACGGGACGGTCAACGAGGTCAATCTGATGACTGATCGCATGACCAACCGTTCCCGCGGTTTTGCGTTTGTGACCCTGAGTACGGACGAGGAAGCGCAGAAAGCCATCACCGGCTTGAACGGTCGGGATTTGGGTGGCCGCGCCGTCACCGTGAACATTGCCCGCGCGCGCGAAGAGCGTCCGGCCGGCGGCGGCGGTCGCCGTGATTTCGGCGGCAGCGGCGGCAGTGGTGGTGGTCGCAATCGCTATTGATCCAATTTGCGACGAGCTAGAGCGGCGGGGTTCGGGTGAACCGGACTCCGCCATTTCCTTGTGGATCGCCCCTACATGAATCCGACTAAAGAAGACCATATTGAAGTTGAAGGCCGTATCCTGACCGTGTTGCCCGGCACGATGTTTCGTGTCGAGCTGGACAACAAGCACATGGTGCTGGCCACGGTGGGCGGGAAGATGCGCAAGCACTGGGTGCGCCTGACTGCCGGTGACCGCGTGAGAATGGAGATGTCGCCCTACGATTTGAACAAGGCGCGCATCACTTGGCGGCTGAAATAAAAGCCGCTAATCTGGGTTTGACGTCGACTGATTGGTGGTCGATACTTCAGGGCACTTGCCCATGCATGAGTTTTTGATTTTGCATGCCCGCAAAGGGGCCTTTGCAAAAGATGATCCGATGATCAGTTGGTGGCCGATGGTGGCCGCCACGCTTCTGTGGTTCCATCCGTTCGTGATCCGCCTTGTCCAATCGCCTCCGGCCATTCGGCCAAAATTCCGGCGCGGGGAAGAATTGAGTCCTCCGTTTTTCAAGCCGGCATCTTTCGTTCGTTATCTCCACCTCCAAGTCTGGCGCTTTGACCGCCAGCAGCTCGCCGGCCCGAAAGGAGTTTGACCATGGATACGATCATCTACCGTTTGGGCCGGCTGGTGATCGTGCTAATCCAATGGCTGCCGTTGAAGCTCGTGGCCCAGCTCGGCCGCACGTTTGGGGGACTGGCTTTTTATCTGGATGCCCGGCATCGCCACGTGGCCTTGAAAAATCTCTCCATGTGCTTCGGCATGGAGAAGACGCCGAAGGAAATTGTCACCCTTGCCCGGGAAAACTTCCGTCGGATCGGGGAAAACTACGTTTGCGCGATCAAAACTGCCGGCATGACTTTTGATCAATTGAAGCCCAATTTGGAGTTTGTGGGCTTCGACAAATTGCCGCAAGGCCAGGAGGCGGGGCGGGTTCAAAATATTGTGGCCGCGATTGGTCACTTTGGAAATTTCGAACTGTATGCCCGCATCCAGGACATTCGGCCGGATTTGCAGGGCGCCACCACCTATCGCGCTTTGAAACAGCGGGGCATGGACCGGTTGCTGCAAAGCCTGCGCGGGGTCAACGGCTGCCGGTTTTTCGAGCGCCGCACCGAAAGCGGCGGCTTGCGCGATCTGATGAGTCGCGGCGGCACCATCATCGGGCTGCTGGTGGACCAGCATTCGGCCGGGGTGCGGGCGCCGTTCCTGGGTCACGACTGCCACACCAACGTGGCGGCGGCGGTGCTGGCCTTGCGTTACGATTGCGATCTGTATTCCATCATCTGCCACCGGGTGGGGCTGGCGAAGTGGCGGTTGGAGGTGGGCGAGAGAATTCAAACCCGGATCGACGGTCTGGCCCGGTCGAGCGCGGATATCATGCGCGACGTCAACCAAGCATTGGAGGCGGCTGTGCGGGGTGACCCGGCCAATTGGTTCTGGGTGCACCGGCGCTGGAAGGCTTGAGTCGGACGCGCCCGTTTTGGATCAGGCAATTCGCGAGCATACCGAGGCTTTTTTCCCTTGAGCGTGCGGTCAACTGCCGCTTTTTTCAACCGGAACGGACCGTCTGGCCGCGAGATTTATTGCCAGGGCGACCGATTTTTATTGCCAGCGCGCCGGTTTGCTCTTAGTGTCAAAATAAATTCAAACCCGAGAAAAAACTATGTATTTCGGCGTTGATTACTACCCAGAGCACTGGGTCTTCCCTTATGGCGGTTCTGCTGAAAATCCCGAAGCACAATGGGTTCAGGACGCCCAGCTCATGCGTACGGCCGGAGTTAACGTGGTCCGTATCGGTGAATTTTGCTGGGGATTGTGCGAGCGGGAGGATGGCAAATTCGACTTTGGGTGGCTCAAACGGGTGATGGATGTGATGGGCGATCACGGCATCCAGGTGGTGCTGTGCACCCCCACGGCGGCGCCGCCGATCTGGCTGGCCCGGAAACATCCGGAGATATTGCCCATCGACGATTGCGGCCGGGTGAAGCACGAAGGCACGCGGCGGGCTGTCTGTTTGAACAGCGACGCCTATTGGACGTATTCCAAGCGCGTGGTGGAAAACCTGGCGCAGGCGCTGGGCTCCCATCCGCAATTGCTCGCCTGGCAGATTGACAACAGTCTCGGCGGCAATTACACGGAAGCCGCGTTCAACGAGGACACGCGTCGCGATTGGCACGGCTGGCTGGAAGCCAAATACGAGACGATCGAGCGGTTGAATGAGCAACTCGGCCTCCGCCATTGGGGCCAGTTGGTGTCGGCTTGGAACGAGGTTCCCATGCCCATGATGGCGCCCACCGTGCACAATCCCGCGCTCGTGCTCGACTGGAACCGCTTCTGCAGCGACACCATTGTGCAATTCGTGAGCATGCAGGCGGAGATCCTCCGCAAGCTCACGCCCGAGCGCCCCCTCACCACCAATCTCCGCGCCCTCCGCCATCGGTTCGACCATTTCGATCTCGCGGCCGTGCTCGATTTTGTATCCATCGAAAGCACGGCGGCCATCAAGGCCAAGCCGGCGGAAATCGCCTGCGAAATCGACATGCTGCGTTCGCTCAAGAAGGAAGACATCAAGACGCCGGATGGCGACTCGGGGTTCTGGGTGATGGAACAAAAGGCGGGGAACGTGAACTGGCAGGAGGTCAATTCGCTCGTGCGGCCCGGCGTGCTGCGCATGTTCACGTACCAATTGGTTTCGCGCGGCGCCACGGCCGTGCTGTTTTTCCGCTGGCGCCAGCCGCGGATCGGCTCTGAGAAGTTTCATGGCGCCGTGTTGCCGCACAACCTGGAGGGGAGCCGCCGGGTGTTCAGCGAGGTCTCGCAAATCGGCGAGGAACTCAAGCTGCTGGCCCCCGCCCTCAAGGACACGCGCGTGGCCGCCGAAGCCTGCATCATTTATTCGCACGAGAACGAGTGGACCTTGCAGCAGCCCAATCCGCCGAACAAATTCTTCAGCCTGCGCGACCACATCCAGCTCATCTATAACGCGCTGCACGACCGGAATGTGCTGGTGGATTTTGCCCGGCCCACCGAGGACTTGTCCAAGTACAAGATCGTGTTCATGCCCTCGCTGCACATCTATTCCCCTGGTGATGCGGACCGCCTGAAGCTGTACGTGCAAAACGGCGGCACGCTGGTGGGCACCTTCAACACCGGGCTGTTGGATGATCACAGCATGGCCTCCGACAGCGGCATGCCGCATGATCTCACGGACCTGTTTGGCTTGGAAGTGCGCGAGTTCGATACCCTGCCGCCGAACGAGGAAAATCATCTCACCTTCAAGGGCGCCTTCCCCACGAGCCATTTGCATCCGGCCCGGCTGTGGTGCGATTTGATTGAGCCCAAGGAGTGCCAGGTGCTGGCGACCTACGCCAAGGATTTCTATGCCGGCAAACCAGCCATTACCATGAACACGTTTGGGCTGGGCAAGGCCATTTACATCGGCACCCAGAGCCACCAGCATTTTTACGACGACTTGATCGCCTGGCTGCGCAACATGGGCAGCGTGCACCCCATCTTGAAAGTGCCGGAGAACATCGAGGTCTCCATGCGCGAAAAAGAAGGCACCCGGGTGTATTTCCTCCTGAACCACCAGAACTCACCGATCCGCGTGCAATTTTACAAGCCCATGCATGATTTGCTCACGGGCAACAATATCGTGGGCAATTACGACATCCCGCCGCATGGCGTGCTGGTGGCCGACGAACATCCCGAAGCCAAGTCGGAAGGGTGAAGGGCCGGAGCGTCTCTCTTCCGGGCGTTGTGGCGTGCGCACGCGGCGGTCGGTGAATTGCCGTGCGGATGGAGCGGGCTGTTGGTTGCGGGCCCTTTGGGCAGGTGGTGGGACGTTCGGAATTGCATTTTGAAGCCACATTTTACTGGCCGTGAAATAAGGTTTTTCTACCAGTCCGTCTCCCGGTAATCCTTCAGGAACTTGCCCCAGACATGCTGGCCGGTGTTGAAGCCGGAGATGATCGGATCCACGATGCGCGCGGCGCCGTCCACGATATCCAGGGGCGGATGGAACCGGTGTTCCGCCTGCTTGCGGGCGGCAATCTCCACCGGGTCCTCGTCTGTCACCCAGCCGGTGTCCACGGCGTTCATGTGAATGCCCGCGGCGTGATAATCGGCGGCGGCCGTGCGCGTCATCATGTTGAGCGCGGCCTTGGCCATGTTGGTGTGCGGATGCCGGGTGGTCTTGAACTTGCGGTAAAACTGGCCTTCCACCGCGGAGACGTTCACGATGTGTTTGTCGCGTTCGGGTGTGCGCAACATGAGCGGCTTGAGCCGCGCGTTGAGGAGAAACGGGGCGATGGCGTTGACGAGCTGCACTTCGAGCAGTTCCACCG
>CAYTJG010000338.1:0-6497 GCA_964437865.1 uncultured Bifidobacteriaceae bacterium
CGTGCGAGCGTTGCGGCCGTGGGAATTTGAGCATAGCGCGGTAAGGCGGCTGTTCGTTTCGGGGCCTTCCGTCAGGTGACGGATCGCTCAGAATCACATCGCAGCGCCCGAGGACGGGCGCGCGCCGATGCTGGCGCGGCGTCGGCTGGATCCGGTGGCGGGTTCACGACTTGGACTTGAACTGCAGTTCGTACAGTTTTTGGAAGATGCCGCCGCGTTGGAGCAGCTCCTCGTACCGGCCCTGTTCGACAATGCGTCCTTCATCCAGCACCACGATGACATCGGCGTGCAAGATGGTGGACAGCCGGTGGGCGATGCAAATGGTGGTGCGGCCTTGCATCAGGGCGTCCAGTTCCGTTTGCACCTGGCGTTCGATTTCCGTGTCGAGCGCGCTGGTGGCTTCATCCAGGATCAGGATGGGCGCGTCTTTGAGCACGGCGCGGGCGATGGCCAGGCGCTGGCGTTGTCCGCCGGAGAGCGAGACGCCCTTTTCGCCGATCACGGTGTCGAAGCCGCGTTCCTTTTGCGCGATGAAATCGGTGGCCCGCGCAAAGTTGGCGGCGGCCACGATGTCCTCTTCCTTGGCCCCCAGGCGGCCCAGTTCGATGTTCCGGCGGATGGTGTCGTTGAAGAGAATGGTTTCCTGGGCCACCACGGCCGTCTGGTTGCGGAGGTCCGCCGTGCGCACTTCGCGCAGGTCCACCCCGCCGATGGTGATGCGGCCCTGCAGCGGATCGTAGAAGCGCAGCAGCAGGTTGGCCATGGTGGTTTTCCCGGAGCCGCTGGCCCCCACCAGCGCCACCATCTGTCCGGCCTTCACGGTAAGATTGATGTTCCGCAACACGGCCTTCTCGCCAAAATTGAAATCGACATGGTCGAAAACGATGTCCGCGTGGTCCGCGTGGAGCATCTTGGGGGCGACGGGTTCCGGCACGGAGTTTTTCATGGCCAGCAGTTCAAACACCCGCTCGCTGGCGGCGCGCGCCTGGTTCAGTTGGTTGTGCAGCCGGGTGAGCGACTTGATGGGCGGGTAAATCAACACCATGCCGAGCGCAAAGGTCAGGAAGCTGGTGGTGGTGGGGCGCTCCTCGGGGGGCAGGTGTTGGAACTTGAATTGCACGTAGAAAAACATCATGGCGATGCCGAGGGCACCGAAGATTTCCATGAGCTGGCTGGGAATTTCATTGGCCCGGACCACCCGCATCATCTGGCTCACGTATTTCTTTGTGGTGGCGCGGAATTGGGCGGTCACCGTTTCCTCGAGATTGTACGCCTTGATCACGCGATTGCCCGTAAACGACTCGTGCATCAGATTGGTCAGCTCGGAGTTGTATTGCTGCACGGCGCGGGCCGATTTGCGCACTTTGCGGCCGTAGATCACGATGGGGACGATGCAGACCGGAAAGACAATGATCGAAAGGAACGTCAGTGTGGGTTCCAGAATGAGCTGGCCGGCCACCAGCACCAGGACCGTGACCGGGTCCTTCACGGCCGAGGAGAACGTGGTGCCGATGATCGAATAAAGCACCTGGGTGTCGTTGGTAATGCGCGCGATGAGGTCGCCCGTGCTGGCGCGGTTGAAAAAGCCCAGCGAGAGGTTTTGCAAGTGCCCGAAAAGTTTGGTGCGAATATCGGCAATGGCGTGCATGGCCGACCAGTTGGTCAGATAGATGCTCAGGTATTGCAGGGTGTTCCGCAGGAGCATGATGGCGGGAATGGTGGCGATGATGAGCGCCCAGGCCAGATGATTATCCGCTTTGGGGGCGGTCATCGGCGGTATCCACGCGGCGAGCTGATCCGTGAGCGGATGCATCCACTTGGGCGCGGCCTTCAATTGGGGGCCCAGGTTGCAGACTCCCTCGAACACCAACTGCACCACCACCCGAATGGCCAGGATGAGCAAGCCATTCATTACGGCATAGGTGGTGCCGCAGAGCAGCCCCATAAAAAAGCGCCCGCGGTAAGGTCGGACAAAGCTCCAGATTTTGCGGAGGAAATCGATCATGAACCCCCATTTTTCGGTGATTTACGCAAGAAAGCGAGATTTTAATTGCTGCTGCCTGGCTGCCATGGTCTCCCCGGGAGCGCCGAGCATTGCTCGGCCAGTCGTTGAAATGTTCCTCACGGAGTTGCCTGGACTCGAAGACTCGAATCATCCTTGCCGGTTGGCAAAAAAAACGGGCAACTTGTTTCCAAGTTGCCCGCCAATTGACGGTGGATCGTCGCGAGGAATTACTTGCTCGATTCGGTTTTCAGGCCGGCGGCTTTCCAGCCATCAATGCCGGCCGACATGTGTTTGATTATCGTCCAATGGGATGAACCGCTGGAAAAATGGGATGAAGCGTCAGACGGGATTACTACGAGAAGTAGAGACGCTGATCTAAGGCAACAGTGCGTAAAGTCGGAGGGTGCGTCGTGGCGATTGCCAGATCGGAGTTTCGTTGCCGTTTTTCTTATCGGCTGCCGACTGAGGAGGCAGCCAATGAGCCTCGGCAACCCGATCTCCTTCCGCTATTCAAACTCGCTCTTGGCCGCGGGCGTGGTAGCAGGCGCCGGCGGGCGGGAGCGCTGGACTTTCACCTCCTCCGGCGTCACTTCCAATCCGGAGTTGCCAAACGAGTTGTAAACATAGGTCAATACATTCGCGATATCCTGGTCGCTCAGCGGGAACGAAGGCATGTTGTTGTTATACTTCAGCCCATTCACCACCACTTCCCCTTGGCGGCCAAAAACGACCAGGTTGATCGCACGGTTTTTGTCGGCATTCAAGAAGTCCGAGCCGGCCAGGGGCGGGAACAGGTTGGCCCGGCCCAATCCCGTCGGCTGGTGGCACGCCGCACAAATGGAGGCGAACAGGTGCCGGCCAAGGTTGATCCGCTCCGCCTTGGATTTGGGGGCACCAGGCGGTGGCGTCACACCGCGCGGGCTGCCGCTATCCACCCAGAGCCGGATGGTGGCCCGTTCCGCATCCGTCAAGCCCAGCGACTCGGGACTGTTGGCGATCGGCATGGCCTCCTTGTAATAGGAGCCCTGCCAACTATCCCAAATGCGGCGGCGGATTTCCCAGCGGTCGGCGTAGGCCGTTTTATAGTCCAGCCAGTTGTAGATAAACCGGGACTCCTGGTTGTGGCAGCGCGAGCAATTGCCCATGAAGATGGGCTGGATATCGCGCAGATAGGTCGGGCTGGCATTGGTGGTCTCGGGGGCCGCGGGGGCGGCGTTTTGGGCCGCGGCCTGGCCAAGGATGAGGCCGCTGATGGCCGCCGCCCAACCCGACCGGGTCAAGCGCACACGGCGCCAGTTCAAAAGGGAGAAGGTTTGCATGGCGGCTGTTGGTTTGGTTGGCGGACTGGTGGGTTCACCGATGAGGTTAAAAACCGTACGAAAGCTGCAAGATCAACTGGTTGGAGGGCTGGGTGGGGTCGGAACTCCGGATAAACTCATAGTCGCCTTCGAACAGCAGGGCGCTGGTGATGTAATAGACATATCCCACCGTGTATTGGTCGGTGGAGGTTCCCAGCCCGTCATGCAAGGAGTCGAACCGGCCCACCAGCTCCAAGTTGTTGATTCCGGGCAGTTCCAGGTTTAAACCAGCCAGCTTATAACCTACCTGCACAAACCAGCCGTTCTGGTTGATCGTGCCCAAATCGTCACTCCCGTAGCGGCTGGCAATATACTCGCCTTTGATCTCCAGGTTGGGGCCCAAATGCAGCGAGGCATCCAAGACGCCGGCCGACCAGAGGTGGCTGCCCGCATTGTCCCATTCGCTCACCATGCCGGAAACGCCGAGTTCGAGATCGTAACGCGGTTTGAGTGGCAGGAACACCGCCAGGCGCGCGCCGCCGCCGGGGTTGTTGTGCAGGTTCGCCGACGTGCCGTCGGACCGGATGCCCACGTTGCCGCCCAAATCCAGGGCGCCCGCGTTGCCCGAGCCGTCCGCCGACCCCGGCCCGTTGACGCAAAACAGCGAATAGTTGAACAGCTTGCCGGCGTCATCCAACGGCACCGCGCCCCGCAATTCGGCGCCCACGCCACTGCCCGGCAGCAGTGCATCCACCGCCAGCGGATCATCGGGGATCTTGTTCAACCAGCCCGCGCCCCGCTCGGAGTAGGTTCCCAGCGGCAGCAGCAGGTCGCCGGCGCACAGGGTCAGATAATCGTTCATCACGTAATCCAACTGCGCAAAACTCAAATTGAACGTGGTGGTGTAGCCGCTGCCATTGGGGGCGTTGTTCGCCAGCGTGGTATCGAAGCCGGCCTCGAACAAAATATTGTCCCCGCCGCGATACAGGAAAATGGGCGCGAAATCCGCCAGCAAAAATGAGCCGTTTTGATGGTCGGCGTTTACATACTGAAACTCCGCATCCCCCAGGATCTGGAAATTGTGGTTTACGGTGGCTTCGTCGATGGGCACGCGCGGCGCCGGTTCCGTCTGGGCCTGGGCCGCCGCCTGCTGTGCCGTGGCCGCGATGTTCTGCTGCGTGGCTGCCAGTTTCGCCTGGAGCTCCTTCAATTGCTGCACGTCCTGCTCGTGGACCTGCTGGTTCAGCAGGTTCGTCTGCCGCAGACTCTGCACCTGCTCGCTCAACTGCTGCACCATGGCTTTCAAGGCGTTGAAGTCGGCGTCGCTTACCTCCGCGCTTGCCGCCGTGGGGAGGCCCAAGCCAACCGCCCCGGTGACGGCCACCAGGCCCAGCCGCCAACCGCCGTTTTTCATTTGTTTGTTCATGGGTGGTTCAGGGGGTTGTTGGGTCGCTCAACGGCCGCTGTTTTCCTGGAGATAACCCAAAATCAGCCGGGCCTGGCTGCCAGGCAGATTCGCCCGCACCTGCATGTGCAGCATGATGGTTTTCCATTGGGCGGCCGTCCGTTCCGTGGGATACCGCTCCGGATGGCACCGGTTGCAGTGGATGGAGTACAGCTCGGCCCCGGTCAGTTTTTTCCGGGCGGGGACCACTGCCGCCGCCGGCGCACTAGCTTGGACGGTTGCGGTATTGGCGGCCGCCGAGTCCGCCGGCGTCCCAGCGCAGCCGAGGCTGGCCAGCCCGCCAATCAACCCGGCGGCCAGGACCATGCGAATCCAGGCGGAGATCTTTTTGGGTGGGTTCATATCGCTTTCAGGTTTGGCCGGGCGGCGCGCCAGGATGGCCGTTCATTTTTCGGGTGTTAACGATTAAACTAGATTATGTGGAACGTTACGAATTGTATTCCATAACGGATAAATAGCCAACCTGAATTGGCGAATTAATCGACATAATTTGGCTTTGGCCGCCGGCGATTCGCTGGTCCGGCCGGGGCCGGTCGGGAGAATGGACCGCAGCGGGGCAGAGGGAAGAGTTACCGCGTGGCGGCAGTGAACCGGGGCCCGCCGCCATTTGAGAGAGCAGGGCAAGCACCGGACCTGCCGCGTTTGAACCAGGTCCTGGTGGCTGGTTCAACCTGTTTTTTGAGATGGCGGCGAAACACCAGTTCGACGCCCCGAAGCCGTGGCGGTCCTCAGCGGGGCGGCGGCATGGTGCCGGAGACGTTGGCCGAGGTCCGGACGCGCATCCACATCCAGTCGTCGTAATCCTGGCGGCTGGCCAGGCTGGAGTCGGCTTTTTTGGCAGCGGTGCTGGCCCAGTGGTGGGATTCCGAATGCCCGTCGGCAAAGGCGAAGCCGCAACCGCCATTGTGATAGGTGCCGGGGGCGTCGTACCAGAAGGGAACTTCCATGCCAAAGGCGAACGCGGCGTCATTCAACCCGTTGATGTCCTCATCGACCAACACCCAGAGCATGGCCGGGCTGGGGTCGTGGATGGCGGAGGATTTACCGTAGGTGAGCCAAGGCTGGTTCCGGTGGTGGGTCTTTTGGTTGTTGAGGCAGATGCCGTTGACCGAGAGCGTCGGCGCCCCCGCGTGCTTGGAGTTTCCCCACCCGGTATACCGGGTGGTGTCAAATTCCGGACAGATGGTGCCCAGCGCCTGGTTCATGGAAAAAGTGCGGGCGGCGGGAATGACCTTGCCCATCAGGTTGGGGTTGGATCCCTGGTAGACGCCCATCCGCTTATCCCCGGGACAATGAAACACGCTGGTGACGCGTTGAAGATAGGGGGAGAGGAGATCGAGGGTGGGATCCTGGAGCACGTCAGGATTAAACTCCTGCGGGTCGCCCACGCCGGCGTTGCCCGAGCACCAGTTATGGCCCGGGACAATATTGCCGTCATCCGGATTCGGCGGGAAATAATCTTTCGCGTCGCCCACATAGACCATCATGGCGGTCATCATCTGGCGGCCGTTGCTGAGGCAATAAACCTGCTGCGCTTTTTGTTTGCTGCGTGACAGCACCGGAAAGAGCAGGGCGGCAAGGACGCCAATGATGGCCACGACCACCAACATTTCCACCAGCGTAAAAGCGCGCCGGTGAGCCAGGGAACCAGGCAGGTTTGCCGGGGAAGAAAATTCGTTTATGAACCGGGTGTGAGGGTGCCGCCCCGCCTGCACCGTGATTTCCCAGG
>CAYTJG010000339.1:0-6489 GCA_964437865.1 uncultured Bifidobacteriaceae bacterium
TTTTGTGCGACATCATGCAGCACGCCACGCTGCCGCCGGATGAACTGGCCAAGGAGATGGGCGTGATCCGCCGTGAAATGGACATGTGCCACGATGATCCGGGCCGCCGCGCCAGCCGCCGCCTGTTTGAAACGGCTTACACCAAGAGTCCGTACCGTTTTACGATCATCGGCTATCCGGACATTTTCAACGAGGTGAAGCCGGAGGACATCCGCAACTACTACACCGAACGCTACGCGCCCAACAATGTTTTCTTCGTGGTGGCGGGCGATGTGAAGAACACCGAAGTGGTGGCGCAGATCAAGGCCGCCTATGCGGGCAGCAAATCGCGCGCGATGCCGCCAGTGGTGCTGCCGCTGGAGCCCCAGCAGACGGCCCTGCGCGAGATCATCGAGGAATCCGCGGTGGAATTGGGCCACGTGCATTTTGCCTGGCACATCCCGGAACTGCGGCATGCCGATGTGCCGGTGCTGGATGTGCTCTCCGTGCTGCTGGGGGGCGGCCGGAGTTCGCGCCTGTTCCAACAGGTGCGCGAAAAGCAGGGCCTGGTGCATCACGTGGACGCGTGGACGTACAGCCCCGGCCTGCCCGGCCTCTTTGGCGTGAGCGCCATGGTGGACGGCGATAAATTCGAGGCCGCCCGCGACGCCATCCTGGGGGAGATTGACCGGATCAAAACACTTTCGATTTCCTTGCCCGAACTGCAGAAGGCGGTGAAACAGTTCATTGCCGCCACACTTTCATCGCGCAAGACCATGGAGGGACAGGCTCAAAACCTTGGCAGCAACTGGCTCTCCGCCAATGACCTCAACTTTTCCGAACGTTATCTGGCGGCCGTCAAACAAGTCACCATCGCCGACGTGCAACGGGTGACGCGCCTGTATCTGACGGCGGAAAACCGCACGCTCTACGCGCTGCTGCCGGAAGGCTGCGCGCCCAAGCCCCGCCCCGATCTCGAAAGCAACACCGATCATGCCATTCAGAAGCTGGAATGGCCCAATGGCTTGAAGCTGCTGCTGAAGGAGGACCACCGCCTGCCGTTTGTGGAATTCCGCGCCGCCTTTCAGGGCGGTGTGCTGGCGGAGAATGCGGATAACAACGGCACCACCACCTTGCTGGCCCGAATGCTTCTGAAAGGCACGGCCACCCGCAACGCCGAGCAAATTGCCACGGAAATCGAATCGGTGGGGGGCCAGATCGATAGTTACGGCGGCAACAACAGTTTTGGCGTGAACCTGGAGGTGTTGAGCTGCGATTTTGCCACCGGCCTGGACCTGCTGGCGGACGTGGTGCTGCATCCGGTGTTTCCCGCGGATGAACTCGAACGCGAGAAGGAAATCCAAGCCGCCGGCATCCGCTCGCGCCGGGACGACCTGCTCAAGAGTGCCAGTCTGGCCATGCGCCGGACGCTGTTCGGCGATACCGGCTACGGACTGGACACATTGGGCACGGAGGAAACGGTGGCGGGAGTGGCCGTGGCGGGGCTGAAAGCCTTCCACCAGCGGCTGGCGGTGCCCAACAACTGCGTGCTGTCGATCTTTGGCGATGTGCAGCCGGCCGCCGTGCGGGCGGCGGTGGAAAAGGCGTTTGGCCAATGGCCAACCGGCGCTGGCGTGCAGCCGCCCGCCCGCCACCCCAGCCAATCGACCCAGCAACGAGTCACGGAGCACCGCGACAAAAAGCAGGCCGTGATCGTCATTGGTTTTCCGGGCACCACGATGCATCACGACGACCGCTACGCCCTGGACCTGGTGCAGGAATGCTGCAGCGACTTGGGGTCGCGGCTGTTCCTGCGCATTCGCGAAGAACTGGGCCTCGCCTACTACGTGGGCGCGCAAAATTTTGCCGGGGTGGTGCCGGGCTATTTCGCCTTTTATACCGGCACCGAGCCCGCGAAGGCCGAGCTCGTGGAGAAGGAACTCTTGAAGGAGGCCGAACTGCTGCGCACGGTGGGGCTGACCGCCGAAGAACTGAAGCGCGCCAAAGCCAAAATTATCGGCCAGCGAAAAATCGCCCGAGCCGATCTGGGCAGCCTGGCCGCCACGACAGCCTTGGACGAACTCTACGGACTGGGATACCAGCGCAGCGAGCTGGACGACGCCAAATACGAGGCGGTCTCACTGGAGCAAACCCGCGCCGTGGCACAGAAATATCTGCGGCCGGAGACGCTCGTGGTGGCGGTGGTGAAGCCGGAAGGCGAATAGCGGCGGGGACGGCGGGCCACCCGCCGATCAAACCAATTCCCGGTAAACATCCGGGTGCGGACGGGAGAGTACGACGGCATTCACCAAAACGCCGGCCTCCGCCAGCACCTGCCGGCCCGCAGCCACGGCGGCGGTCACGGATGCCACATCCCCGGCGAGCGTGCAAAACGCCTTGCCCCCCAGCGCCATCGCCAGGCGAATTTCCAGCAACTGCACGTCGGCGGCTTTGGCCACGGCGTCGGCCGCCTGGATCAACGTGGCCACATTAAAGGATTCCAGCACCCCCAACGCGCCCTCGGGCTCCGCCGGTTGCGTGCGGCCGAGCGCCACAAAAACATCCGGGTGCAGGTTGGCGATCACAAAACTATCGATGAGACAACCGTTGGCCGCCCCCACGCCGGCGCCCACGGCGGCTTCCACCCCGGCCGTTTCGCCGCCGATCAGCACCATGAATTTGCCCGAGCAAATCGAGCGCGACAAAATCAGCCGCACGTTGCCGGCTTTGAGCATGGTGTCCGCCACCTGGAAACCGGCGGCGACACTGGAAAGTTCGATGAGGCCTATGGATTTTTCCGGCATAATATTCAGCGTTCCAGCGTTATGAATTTCTCGTTCACTTCTTGGACGACTGCCGCCACCGGCGCGTGCAGCAAGGCCCCGAGGGCGTTCGGCGCCGGCTCGCCGATGACCTGGCCGGCGCTCACATGGTCGCCGGCGCGCACCCTGGCCAGGCACGCCGTGCCGGCACTCTGTTTCAAGGGCAACACCAGGCGCCGGGGCGAGATTTCCTGCTCCAAAAACGGCGCCGGCAAATCGTAATCCAACACGTGCAATTTCTTGGCCAGCGATTTGATCGGCACGCGACGGCCATCCGCCATCGGGTGAACTTTCGGGTTCATGGAGCCCGTCCATTTTATCTGCCGGGCGCGCATGGCCGCCTTGGCATCGTCACAAGCCTCCTTGGGAAACAGTTCTTCGGGGCAGGAATACAGCGTGCACAGGCCGCACGAGCAGCACATCGCCGCCCATTGATTAAAGTAGTCGGCCCCGGTGCCGGTGAACGCAAGGGTGCGCATGACCTGGTGCGGCTCCACGGCGTAGCCCAGCAGAAAACGGGGACAGTATTCCGTGCAGTAGCGGCACTGGTCGCAGGCGGATTTACCGATGCGGGCCTGCGCCTGGTTGGGCTTGAGTTTGCGCTGAATCACGTGGTGCGAGCGCGGCAGGACCACCACGCCCGTGGAGGTCTTGGTGACCGGAGTGTCCAAGTCGTCCGTGTGCGAGCCCATCATCAAGCCGCCGATGACCAGCACCGGGTCATCCGTCGCCAGACCGCCCGCCAAGGCAATGCAGTCGCGGAAACTGGTACCCAGGGGAACCTTCAAGGTGACGGGCGAATTCACCGCGCCGGCAATCGTAAGCCGCTTATGAGTGAGCGGGTGGCC
The DNA here is from genome assembly GCA_964437865.1 of uncultured Bifidobacteriaceae bacterium. Classification (GTDB taxonomy): domain Bacteria; phylum Verrucomicrobiota; class Verrucomicrobiia; order Limisphaerales; family UBA11358; genus UBA11358. Next base: position 3,650 of record CAYTJG010000339.1, read on the forward strand.
GTCATGCGCGGCGGCAATGTTCACGAAGGTTTCAACATTGTTCACCACCACGCCGACGGCGATGGGTATGCCGCCCGGCGGAATCAACTTGCCGGTCACGTTATAGACCAAATCGTACTCGTCTCCGGCCGGATAATAATCACCCAGCAAATGCACGCGCACGTTGGTACCCTGACAGGCGGCGGTGACCGCCTCCACGGCGTGCTTCTTTTTCCCCTTCACGCCAATGACACCTTCGCGAGCGCCCACGGCCTCCACGGCCAGTTGGATGCCGCGCACGAGCTCGGCGGCGTCCCGTTCCATGATCACCGCATCCTTGTGCAGCAGCGGCTCGCATTCCGCGCCGTTGGCGATGACCGTTTCGGCACGGGCATTGAGTTTGACGTGCGTGGGGAAACCGCCGCCACCGGCGCCCACCACCCCCGCCAACCGGACTTGTTCTGCCAGAGTCATATTCTCAGTATTGGGATCTCGTCAGGCCGCGCCATTGGTCCGCGCGGCCGGAGCCACCACCACTTCCAGACCACGTTCCCGCAGGCCGGCCACCAACTCCGCCGGCGCCTGGCTATCCGTCACCACGGCATCCACCTGGTCCAAACCACACAGCGGCGAAACGGATTGGCGGCCGAACTTGGTGTGATCCAGGCAAAAGATGACCTTCTGCGCCGTCTTGAGCATGGCCCGCTGGATATCGATCAACAGCGCGTGCGAATTGGTGATGCCTTCCAGGGTAATGCCGCCGGCGCTCATGATGGCCACATCCGCCCGCATCTTGGAAAAGGCCTCCACCGTCATTGGCCCCACCAACACCCCGAGCCGGGGGTAAATGACACCGCCGGCCAAAATCACTTCCACGCGGTTGGCCGAAGCAAACAGGTTGGCCACCGGCAGCGAGTTGGTCACAATCTGCGGCGCCTTCTCTTCCAAATGGCGCGCCACGTGAAAAATGGTCGTGCCGGCGTCCAGAATCACACTCTGATTCACGCCCAGCAGCGCCGCACAGGCCTGGCCGATGGCTTCCTTTTCCGCCAACTGGTGGGAATCACGCGCGGAGAAGGCAAATTCATCCGTCTTGGGCGCCACAATCCGCGCACCGCCATGCGTCCGGCGCAAACTGCCGCCGGCCTCGAGCACGGACAAATCCCGCCGAACCGTCGAAATCGACGCCTCTACGTGCTGGGACAATTCTTCCAAGGAGGCAAATTCCACGCGCTGAAGGTACGCTTCAATGCGGTGTTTGCGCTCATCAGCAGTCATATCTGCAATAATCTGATAGATTTTGGAAGATATTGCAATCAAAATGTTGACTTTTGGAAGATACAATGACAAACTCTTGCACACTTATGGCAGTTGCTGCATCTGCACCTCATCGTGCTGTCGTCGAACATTTGGTTCGGCAGGCGGTTTATGCGCGCTTGGGCAAGCCTTTGCCCCGAGCCGTCAGCGGGCCAAACCCGCTGGTGGTCAACATCAGCGCGCGGCATTGTCATCTGACTCCCGCCGCGGTGGAGGCCCTCTTTGGCAAGGGCCATCAACTGAGCGTTCACAAGTGGCTGTACCAGGACGGCCAGTTTGCCGCCAAGGAAACGGTCACCCTCATCGGGCCGCGCAGCCGGGTGATTTCCAATTTGCGGATCCTGGGACCGTGCCGGAACCTGAACCAGGTCGAACTGGCCTATACCGATTCCATCGCCCTGGGTTTCGAAATCCCGTTGCGCCCGTCCGGTGACATCAAAGGCACGCCGGGGGCCATGCTGATGGGACCGGCGGGATTTTTCGAGATGCCGGAAGGGGTTATCCGGGCGCTGCGGCATGCCCACCTGAGCCCGGTGGATGCGGATTTCTTTGGCGTCAAGCACGGCGACTGGATGAAGCTGAAAATCGGCGGCGCCTGCGGGCTGCTGCTGGACCGGATGCTCTGCCGCGTGGACCCGAGCTTCAAGCTGGAGGTGCACATCGACACGGACGAGGGCAACGCCTGCAATTTGCAGCCGGACACGCCGGTGGAACTAATCAAGTGAGCGCCGCGGGTCGAATTCAAATTTAGCAATAACCAACAAAAACTAACAATATATGAGCGATGCAATAGGAATGATTGAGACCAAGGGCTACGTTGGCAGCGTGGAAGCCAGCGACGCCATGGTCAAGGCAGCCAACGTGACCTTGATCAAGACCGTGCCCATTGGCGGCGGTTTGATCACCGTGCTGGCCAAGGGCGACATCGGCAGCATCAAGGCCGCCGTGGACGCCGGCTCCAAGGCCGCCGCCCGGGTCGGCGAACTGGTAAGCTCGCATGTGATTGCCCGTCCGCATGAAGAACTACTCGAAGCTTTCCTGGGCGCCGACGCCAAGAAATGAACCGCAAACGCTCAACCCGATCCCCTATTATGTCAATGTCAAAGCAAGCTGTTGGAATGATTGAAACGAAAGGCTTTTGCGCCGCGGTGGAAGCGGCGGATGCCGCGCTGAAATCGGCCAATGTCCACATCACCGGCTGGGAAAAGGTCGGCAGTGGTTATGTCACCGTGTTTTTCCGGGGCGATGTGGCCGCCGTGAAGGCGGGTACGGATGCCGGAGCGGCCGCGGCCGCGCAGGTAGGCTCAGTGGTCAGCGTCCAGGTGATTCCCCGCCCCCATGAAGGACTGAGCGGGCTCGGCAAATGGCTCGAATGATCCGGGGCGGCGGTTCTCGTCCTGCGGCCTGAAGCCCGCGACGAAAACTCCGCACTCCGCATTGTGTATTCTGCATTTTGATGAAGATCCTGGTCGCCAACATTGGATCCACTTCGCTCAAGTGGCGGTTGTTCGATTTTTCGAACCACGCCGAACGCCTGTTGCACA
>CAYTJG010000340.1:0-6478 GCA_964437865.1 uncultured Bifidobacteriaceae bacterium
AAAAAATCAAATCCCTGCACTAACCCCCAATCCAGACCACCTTGCGAAATCGCTGTGCAGGGTTTGTATGGCAATGGCGGCGCGTTGCCTTACTATAACATGGGTGCGGTCCAGAAGTTTGCTTGTGCGCCAGGGTCCACCTTTACCGCTGATGCCTGGTTTTCCGCATACACCTATTGTCCCATCGCCGAATGAGGTGACAATGGCGCTGGATCCGGTCTGATGACGCAGGATGGAAATGGCGTGGAAGACGCTTGGGTGGAGGTGCAATTCCTGGATTCTGGCAACAATGTGTTGGCGGATTACAAGTCAGCCATTCTCAGCCCCATCTCCGCCGCGATCCCGGGTTCGGCCGGCGTCCAGACACTCAACGTCTACAATTTGCCCACGACGAGCGGCATCGTGTCGGCTGTCAACACGACGAATCCTTGCACTTGGTTGACTTGGGTGGATTGCCTGGTAACCAATCAATTTGATGTCACTACCATCGGGCCGAATACGGATCCCGCCACGGAGTCGGTTACCAATACCGTGAGCAACGGCATATTGACCGCGCCACCGAAGACGGTTTCCGTGAAATATTTCGTAGGTTTGGCCCAAGCGCTGTATGAAGCCGGGGCCCTCTATTTTGATGACTGCACGCTCAATCAACTCGGAGGACCGTCCCCGTCAGTGATTGCCAACCTGACGCCGAACAACTCGCAGTTTTTTTGGACAAACTCCAGTTTGACTTTCACGGTCAATTCGGCGTCCACCGGCGGCGCCGTGTTGCCCACGAACCCCACCAGCGGGGTCACCGTGTTGGTAAATGGGGTTGACCAGTCGGCGAACTTGCAATTTGGCGGCACACCCACCGCTTTGACGGTGACCCTGCCGGGCTTGACTACCAACAAGCTTTATGAAGTCGCCATTACGGTTGTCAATAGTGTGGGATTGGTGAGCACCGTTAGTTCCCGGTTCGATACGTTGCAACCCGATTTCATCGTTCCGTTTGAAACTTATGACTTCAGTGGCGGTCAGTTCATCCAGAACCCGATTCCGACCACCAGCGCGGCCACCAACAGTTATTGGGGACGGGCTGGCACCGTGGGAATTGATATGCAATCGGCCTTGTATGGCGGTTCCACGCTGGCCCCGAATTATCCCAACCGGACCGATGGCCTTGAGGAAATGGAGGTTACTGGCGATACCCAGTTGCCGCTGTATTTGGCGGCGGAAGCCACCAACTCGGGGGTTTACATGGTTGATCATGGTTACAACGATGCCGGCTCCTGGTTCAATTACACCCGCAATCCCTATCCCTCCGGCCCGCAACAAGTGTGGCTGCGCTGTGCCGGCGGCCAAGGCGCGGGTTCCGAAGACCTTAATCTGGTGACCAGCGGCTATGGAACCGATCTCCAAACGACCAATCGACTTGGGGAATTTGATATGCCGAACGCCAATTTGTATGACGGCCCGCAGGGCTCGGATTGGACCAAGTTTTATTGGGTGCCGCTGACGGACGTGGACGGAAATATCGTCTCGGTAACCATCCCTTCGGGCCAGCAAACCGTGCAATTGCTCAGTTCGACGATTGCCGGCGAGAACGTCGGGACTTTGATCTTCCTACCTTTCCCAAATTCTGGTTTGCCTCCGACCATCACCGGTATCAGCCCCGCGGATGGCGCGGTATTACAGTCGGCGGCGGCAGGCCTGAGCTTCACGGCGGCCGCGGGTTCCGGGACGATTAATAGCAGCGGCATCTCGCTCACTTTGAACGGTGCCAATGTGAGTTCCGGTCTCACTTTCGCCGGCACCGGCCCGATCAATGTCAGTTATACCCACTTGGCGTCGAACACCGTTTATAGCGCGGTGATTAGCGTGACCAATGCGGCCGGGGCCGTCACCACCCGGACCGTCAGTTTCGACACCTTTAGTGAGCCGGGCAACTTCTATGTCAAGTTGGTGGACTTCGACTTTAACGGCGGGCTGTATGACACCGCGGGCAACGGCTTGGTTCCGAATGCCTATGAGGGCGACGCAGTGTCGGGAGACACCGAAGGTGCCGTGCTGGGCATTGACTATTCCCACACCGCCGGCAATGGCAACTTCCCGTACCGTGGCCCAACCGGTCTGGCCCAGGAAGTGTCGGTTGATTCCCCGCTGCCGGGGTACGCGTCCGGTGCCGATTATGATGTGGGCTACTTCAATGCCGGCGATTGGGGCAATTACACCCGGAATTATCCGGCTGGAAAATACTATGTTTTCGCACGGCTGGCGGGATATTCCGGCAGCGTGACGCTCTCCCAAGTGACCGCCGGTCAGGGGACCACCAACCAGACCTTGAAAACGCTGGGCACCATCTTTACCGATGCGGCCGATCAAAGCTGGACGGGCTGGAATTGGTGCCCGTTGCTGAATGGAGGTATCCCGCCGGTGGTGACGCTGGGCGGCGTGGAAACGCTGCGGGTCACCTCCGCCGGCAACGTGAATGCGAACTACTTCATCTTGGTGCCCGTCCAAGGCATCAAGCTCTCGGTGGGGAATAGCAGCGGCAATGCCGCACTTTCCATTCCCACCACCCTTGGCTCGAGCTATCGAGTCTGGCAGGCGACCACCTTGACCGGACCTTGGTCGCTGCTGCAAACCGTGCCCGGCACGGGCGCGGCGGCGAAGGTGAGCATCCCGCCGAGCGGGAGTCAGGGCTATATCAAGGTGACCTCCCCGTAATCAATACCCGGTGCGGGTCCAAAGGCGGCGGGTGCCGCCTTTGGACCGGCCGGCATGAACCAACCCGCGAATTGACAAACCGCCATAGTCGAGTAGACTGAAAGTGACCCATAATACCGATCTACGCTGCCGTAGCAGTCGTTGATTTCACAAATGAACCCATGAATGCGTCAAGCGTCTCCATAAAAAGAACTTCCGGCCCCAGATGTCGGTCCGGATTCACCTTAATTGAATTGCTGGTGGTTATTGCCATCATTGCCATTTTGGCTGCGATGCTGCTGCCCGCCTTATCCAAAGCCAAGGCAAAGGCGCAAGGCATCCAGTGCATGAGCAACCTCAAACAACTCGGTGTTGCTTGGATCATGTACTCGAGCGACAGCAACAGTAAACTGGCGCCGAACGGGGATGAAGGTGCCCAGGGGGCGTCGGCAACCGATCCTCTTTACCAAGGCGCCGACCTCCAGTGGTGCCCGGGCCGGGTGGACACAGGTGCTCCGGCCACCTGGCAGACGAATAACGCCTTTTTGATGGCGGGCTGCATCTATCCTTATTTAAAGAACGTAGCGGTTTACCACTGTCCCGCCGATGCCAGCACCGTTTTGGTGTACGGGCAGCAGGAGTTGAAAAACCGGAGCATGTCGATGAATTGCTGGCTTAACCCCATCAATCTCTGGAACAGTTCAGCGAATGGACGTGCTTTTCGCAAGGACTCCGACTTGGGCGTTCTGGGGGCGGCCAACGTCTGGCTGGTGATGGACGAGAACCCCTATAGCATCAATGATGCTTATATGGCCGAATATCCGCCGCCGGGCCTAACGGGCGGAGCCAATCTTAATTGGGTGGATTACCCGGCGACGTATCACAATGGGGCGAATGGGATGGCTTTTTGCGACGGCCATGCGCAGATCAGAAAATGGACTGATCCGGTCGTACTTAACATGAGAACAGAGGATCCCAGCTCTCTGCCGGCGACGGCGGGTAATAATGATCTGGCGTGGCTGCAGAATGTGACCACCAAGCACGAGTGAGGCCAATGGAACGGGGCGGTGCCGCTGCACCTGCAATTTAGTTCGCATCGTAACCAGCGCCGATTGGCGCTGGTTGCGTTTTTTTCCGCGACGTTGGTAATGGGTTTACCTGGCAATTTCCCCTTGTTACGTTCAAGCTGTTTGAAGCCGAAAAAGCAATTTCCTCCCCCAGCGCGTTCCAGGAGCGGAAAAAGTCCCCCGTCTTCCCCGTTGCCGCCCTCGATGCCGGCCCGACGCCTCTGGCTGTTTCGATTTTGCGCGGCGATTTTGATCCCGCTGGCCATGGTGAGCGCGCTTGAGCTGGGATTGCGCTGGTTCGGCTTTGGCTATCCCACCAGTTTCTTTCTTAAGACCACCATCAGCGGACAGGAATATTTCGTTCCCAACGACAAATTCGGCTACCGGTTCTTTCCGCCCGTGTTGGCCCGCACGCCCGCGCCCCAGCGGCTGCCGGTAAAAAAACCTCCGCAGACCTTTCGCATCTTTGTCTTTGGCGAATCGGCGGCATTGGGTGATCCGGATTCGAGCTACGGCGCGTGGCGTTATTTGCAGACCCTGTTGCGCGAACACTATCCGGGAATCGATTTTGAAGTGGTTTGCCTGGCCATGACCGCCATCAATTCACACGCCATCCTGCCCATGGCGCGCGAGTGCGCCCGGCGGGATGGGGATTTGTGGATCGTCTACATGGGCAACAACGAAATGGTCGGTCCGCTCGGAGCGGGAGACCAGGCCGGTTCCCGCACGCCCGGGACGGGCTTGATTCGAACCGAGCTGGCCATAAAAACCACCCGGATCGGGCAGTTGTTGGATGGTCTGAGGCAGCGCTGGGGTAATAGTTCGTCGTCGCCGGCCACCTGGGGCGGACTGAACATGTTTGACCAGCACCAACTGCGGCCGGAGGACGCCAACCGGCGGCGCGTTTATGCGAATTTCAGGGAGAATTTGGCGGACATGGTGCGGGCGGGACAAGCGGCCGGGGTGCCGATTATTTTGAGCACGGTCGGCAGCAACTTAAAGGACTGCGCTCCGTTTGCTTCGCTGCATGCAACCAACTTGAGCGAAACTCAAAAGGCACAATGGGAGGGGGCTTATCAGCGGGGCCTGGCCTTCGAATCCGCGGGCGATTACGAAAACGCGCTGAAGCAATATTCCGAGGCGTTGGCCATTGATCCTCAGTATGCCGAGTTGCAGTTTCGCCTGGGAAGCTGCCACCTGGCGCTCACCAATTTCGTTCAAGCCCGGCGCGATTTTGAACTGGCCCGCGATGACGACGCACTCGCCTTTCGAGCGGACTCCCGCATCAATCAAATCATCAAAGCGGCAGCGGACGCCAACGCCGGTCAGGGCGTTCTTTTCCTGGATACCGAGCGGGTGCTGGCGCAAAGCACACCGGGGCAGATCCCCGGCCATGAGTTGTTTTACGAACATGTGCATTTGAACTTTGACGGCAATTATCTGCTGGGGCGCGCCTGGGCGGAACAAACCGCGGAGTTGCTCGCCAAAAAAAATGTATCGCCTGTCCAAGGAGGATGGGCGTCATCGGAAATTTGTGATCGCCGGCTGGCGGTCTCCGCGTGGGACCGCTCCCGCGTTTTTCAAGAAATTCTCAGTCGCCTGGCTGAGCCGCTGTACGCCCGGCAAATGACCCATGACGCCACGGTCAGGGGGTGCCGGGATAAGCTGGAAGAACTGGCCAGCCGGATGAATTCCGAGGCACCGGACCAAACCCGGCAACTCTACCAACAAGCACTGGCGCTGGCGCCGGCGGACAATTTTTTGCACCAGAATTTTGCGCAATATTTGGGGGCCAAAGGCGAGCTGGCGCAGGCCACCGTGGAGGCCCAGCACGTCTGCGAACTGCTGCCCCAGCGACCCGCGCAGGATTACGACCTGGGCAACCTGCTGATTATTCAGGGGAGAATCGACGAAGCGGCCGAATACTATTCGCGGGCGCTGGCGCTCCAGCGGGATTTTGCGCCGGCGCTAAACGGCCTGGGGCAGATCCGCGCCAACCAGCAGAAAACCGGTGAGGCGGACGCGTATTTCAGACAGGCGCTCCGGGCCAATCCCAACAATCCGGAAACCTATTTTCTCCTGGGATTCCTGGCACAGACCCGGGGAGATTTAAAGCAGGCGGCCATCGATTATCAGCAGGCCGCGCGTCTGCAGCCGCAGGGGACGGCGGATTTTTTCAGCCAGGCGGTGGGCGCCAGCGCAACGGGCTTCCGCGGACAGGCGATGGAAGCATTGGGAATGGCCATTCAGCTCAACCCGGGATGCTGGCAGGCGCGCTATCTGCTGGGCCGGGAGTTGGCGGCCGAGGGCAAACTCGAGGAGGCTCGGAGGCAGTTTCTGGCGGCGGTTCGCTATCGCCCGGATTTTGCCCCGGCGCATCTGAACCTCGGCATGGTGCTGGCCAAACAGGATAAAACGGAGCCGGCGCTGGTCGAGTTTCACACCACTTTGCAGATCGATCCCACCAATGCCGCCGCGCAGCAATACGTCCAAACCCTTCGTCCGTCAATCGGCCGCAAGCTGGAGAGTGATTTGCAGTGAGCGCGGGTGGGCATTGGTGGTCGTTCCTCGACGTTCAACGTGGGTAAAATCCTCAAGGCGCCTTGCGGCGGTCGCGGAGCGACGCCGGAGATTAAGCACGGCACAGCGTGCCGTGTGCTGGTGGCATAAATGAAAACGTCCTGAAAGGACAGGGGAAATCCCGGCGTCCCTTCAGGACGCAT
>CAYTJG010000341.1:0-6455 GCA_964437865.1 uncultured Bifidobacteriaceae bacterium
AGAGTACACAAATCACCGCCAACAATAAAAGAGAGATTCGCCGGCTCATACTTCAATCAACCAATAGACACCTGAGAGGTGGCTCTTTGTATAATAGCGGCCTATTTTAAATCCGACCTGGCATCTCAAAAAAAGTAGTCATATATGTATGTACCTTTTCCCCCGGGGAGAAAGAACCGTTGTTTCCGCGCCCGGCCAATCTGGGCGCGCTGAGTTGGCACTGGTTTGGGAGCAGCGGAACCTGGCAGCCTGCAGCGTGATTTCAGGGCGGCGCGTAGAGTTGGTTTGAGCCCGGCGGTTGGCAGGCGCGGCGCGCATCCGCCTTCGCATGGCTACGGCGCGACAAGCGGAGAGACGCGCCCCACCAACGGGGGGGCGTATGTGGTTGCCTGGCGGGCGGTGACCACAATACACTCGCCGGCGGATGAAGCCAATGGCGCCAGAGTTGAAGCAAGCCTTTGCGGCCTTGGATGCCGGACAGATCGACGAGGTAAGGCGGCTCTGCCATCACAAGCTCAGAAACGTTCCGGAATTGGCGGAACAGGTGCTGTTGCTCCACGGCTTGATCGCCAATCGAAGCGGCCGGCACGCGGAAGCACTGCCGTTGCTGGAGCGGGCGGCAAAAACTTTGCCGCCGTCGGTACGGTTGTTCAGCGCCCTGGGTCTGGCCTGCCAGGCCACCGGGCACCAGGCGCGGGCCGCCGAATGTTTTGTTAAATGCATCCAACTGGACCCACAATCCCACCGGGCTTACCTGAAGCTGGCGGACGTGTGTTTGGATTTGCGCCAGTACGAGCGGGCCATCCAGCTTTACCAACAAGTCACCACGCTGGCTCCGGACGAAGTCGCCGGCTGGAACAACCTGGCGATCGCCCTGCGCAAGCTGGGCCGGCTGAAGGAAGCCGCTGAAGCGTACCAGCGCGCGCTGGCCTTGACGCCGGATGATGCGCTGATCCATTTGAACCTCAGCCACACGTTGCTGGCCGCGGGCCGGTTGCCCGAGGGGTTTCAGGAGTTTAAGCATCGTTGCCAGGCACTGGCGTTCCGGCGGGAGCCGCTGCCATTGTGGACCGGCGAGCCGCTGCCAGGCGGCACGCTGTTTGTCTTCGCGGAACAGGGTCTGGGCGACACGCTCCAATTTGTGCGCTATCTCGCATTGGTGCGGGAACGGGTCGGCCGGGTGATCCTGGAAAGCCAGGGCCCGTTGCGCAACTTGCTGGCGGCATCCGGGGTGGCCGACCTGGTGCCGGGGCCGGGTGAGCCACGGCCGGCTTGCGAGGCCTGGGTGCCTTTGATGCATCTGCCCGCCATTTTTGGCACCACGCTGGCCACGATCCCGGCCAACATTCCCTATCTGACCACGCGGGCCCATGTGCGTCTGCCGGACGGCCCGGCCAACGAATTGAAGGTGGGGGTGGCTTGGGCCGGCAACCGGGCCTTTCATAACGATGCCCTCCGGTCGATGCGACTGAAGCAACTGCTGCCGCTGCTGGCGACGCCCGGGGTGCGCTTTTATAGCCTGCAAAAAGAAGTGGCCCCACGCGAGCTACCTGAATTTCTGTCGTCCACGCTGGTGCCGATCATGGAGCAGGTGCGGGATTTTGCGGATACCGGCGCGGTCGTGGAGCAGTTGGATCTGGTCATCAGCGTCGACACGGCGGTGGCGCATCTGGCGGGCGCGCTGGGCAAGCCGGTGTGGGTGCTGTTGCCGGACCCGCCGGACTGGCGCTGGCTGACGGAGCGCGACGACTCCCCGTGGTATCCCACGATGCGGCTGTTTCGGCAGCGGGAGCGCGAGGGCTGGGGACCGGTGATCGCGCGGGTGGCCGAGGCCTTGGCGCAATACAAAGTGCAGCATTGAAAGGGAAGCGTATTTATGTACTCAAACGCGGTGGAAATCGCCCGACTGGAGAGACGGATGGCCTGGTTGCGGATGATCCGTCGCGTCAACCTCGGTCTGGCGATCGTATTGCTGATTTTCGTCCTGGTTATGTGGTTGGTGTTGCCTGGTACCGGGGACCTTGATTCTCCTCACGCTGGAAATCGGATTCACGCTTTCAGTCGGTGCGCCAGGATTGGCTGCATTGGCGCGGTCCTCAATCTGGCTCTACTTTTACGCTGGGGGCCGGCGATGATCGTCTATTCGTTTAAGCTAAAGCGATTGAAGGAAGCGGAGCGGACGAAGGCCAATTAAATGCGGAGTGCGGAGTGCAGAATGCGGACCGTAAAAAAACATTCAACGCCCAACGCCGAAGTGAGCCCGGCCCCGCTCGGAGTTGAAAGTTTATTTGAAATTGAGTTTGAGCCTCCTGGCGTTGGCTGAAATGAGCCCGCCCTCACCCCGGCCCTCTCCCCCGAGGAGCGGGAGATGTGGTTGCCGCGTCGATTGAGATGTTGACGATGGGATTGGACGAAAGACTTTCGTAATTCCGAAACATTCCTGTTGGTGGGTTCATGGCACTTTCGAGTCGCGTGTTTTTCGGCTGGTTGCAGAGATTTGGAACAGGCGACTGGAAAGTCGCCTTTACCCGCCGACAAGAATGTCGACGCTACGCGGGCGTGGGCGGCGCAGGGTGGCGCGCGCCGCGAACTTCGAAAAAGGGTACGCTATTTCCTGCCGAGAATGGTGAGGACGATGCCGAGGAGGATGCCGAGGACGGCGGGAAGTTTCTTCCAGCCGTTGACTTCGTGGAACAGGACCAGGCCGCCGACAAACGCGATGAGCGTGTTGGCGCGGCGGAGGCTCATGACTACGGCGATCAGGGCGTCGGGATGCCGCAAGGCCCAGAAATAGAGGTAGTCGGCCGCCAGCAGGGAGAGCGCGATGAAGGGAATGGACCAGCGCCAGGTGAATTCATTGCGTTTCCAGAGCCGCAGCTTCCAGCCCAGGCTAAACGGGGTGAACAGGAGGACCAGGTAGATGGAGAACCAGCATTGCACCGTGGGCACCGAGTAGTGCAGGGTGCCGAGCAGGTATTTGTCGTACAGGCCGCTGGCGGCGCCGAACAGGTTGCCGCCGATGAGGAACCAGAACCATTTGTTGCGGACCAAATGCACGCCCTCGGCGGCACCCGCGACGGACAAGCCCACAAACGACACGATGGTGGTGAGCACGCCGACGGTCTCGAGCCAGGTGGGGCGTTCGCCGAGGAACACGACGGCGCCGAACAAGGTGAGCAGGGGGCTGGTGGCGCGGATGGGCGCGCCGAGCGAGAGGGGGAGATGTTTCAGCGCGTAGTAAGTGCCCACCCAGGAAATGGCCACGATGGTGGATTTGAGCAGCAACTGCAAATGCTGTCGCCAGGTGAGCGGGTCGGTGACGAGCGAAGACGGGAGCCAGCCGGGGTGGAGGGCGTCGGCGGCCAGGAGCAGGAGCCACACCAGCGCGCCAGTGAGCGTGCTGAAGAAGAATACGGGCGTGACGGCATTGCCGCGCACCGATTGCTTGGTGCAGAGGTCGTAAATGCCGAGAAAGCACGCGGATAACAATGTGGCGGCCACCCAGTTCATCAAAGCCGACGAGCATAGACCATCAGGGCACGGGCTGAAATCTGAATTCCAAGGGCAAAGGCGGAAGGCGGGAAAGCGGGAAAGCGGAAACCAAGACCAGGCGGAGACACGAATTTCACGAATTAACACGAACGCAGGGGGATTTAACCACAGATGGACGCAGATGGACACAGATTCGGAAACAAAAGCGGAAAGCGGCAAAGCGGAAACCAAGACCAGGCGAAGACACGAATTTCACGAATTAGCACGAAACGGGGCAGGGGAATTTTGACCACCAAGAACGGATTCAAAAATAGGAACCAAAAATGGCGGAGGAAGGAGAGCCCGCCCTCATCCAGGCCTTCTCCGCCGGGGAGAAGGAACCGTTTGCCGCGCCTTTAAAAATTTCGGGCTGACAATTCGTAATAGACCACGCAACCTGTTACCACAGGTGGCCCGGGGAATATCACCTGGTTTTTGATATGCGTTGCGATAAATGCCAGATACGAGAAGCGACCGTTCATTTCACGAGTTGCTCAAGCCCTGCGGTTGAGGAGCCGAAGCACGTCGATTTATGTCAGGAGTGTTTTGAGGCGTCCGACCTTGAAGAGAAGCGCGCGCTACCCAAGAATTTCGAAGGCGCACTCCAGGCCGGTTGCCGGTATTGCGGTGGCGAGTTCTACTCGGGTGGTCTCGATCCGGTGGCTCTGCTTGGCGGCATTCGCAAAATGAACGTTTTGTGCAAACCTTGCGCGGAGGAGTATTTTGGTTTTTTAAGTCTGAAGTTGCCGGGCTTGGGCAATCATCCCACGGCGGAACAGACGGCAATATTAGTGGCCAGTTTCAAGGCGTGTGACTTTCCGGCGTTGCTCGGCGAACTGGAACAACACATGAAACAATGGGTTGCAAAGAAAAAGTCACACTAAAGCCGCGTCTGAACGCACACGAAACAATAGTAGTCATATCGACATTGGCTCCTCCCCCCCCGGGGAGAAGGAAGCGTTGTTTCCGCGTCGCGCCGATCGGAGCCCTGAGTTGGCAACGGTTTGGGAGCAGCGATCCTTCAGCCAACTGCGTGCGGGGAGGCGGAACGCGGATTTCAAATTAGTGGAACGACTGCCCTCATTCCGGCCCCAAGCGGAGTGCAAAACGCGGAGTATGGAATGCGGAATTTGGCACCGGTTTGGGCAGGTCGGTCCTTTAGCTTTCAGCCTTCAGCCTTTAGTCTTCGACAGCCGCTGCTGTTCGTGCGTGCTATCAAGTGCGCATCTGGTATGCTAAACCATTATGTCATTCAGTGTACTTGGCCTTGATGCCAAAATTCTGCGGGCGGTCACGGACGCCGGTTATACCGCGCCGACGCCCATTCAAACCGCCGCCATCCCGCTGATTATCGCGGGCCACGACCTCATCGGCGTCGCGCAGACGGGCACGGGCAAGACGGCTGCTTTCACGCTGCCGATTCTCACCAAGCTCGCGGCCCAACCGGGGCCGCGGCGCGGCACCAAGGTGTTGGTGATGGCGCCGACGCGCGAGCTGGTGGTGCAAATCGAGGAAAACGTGCGGGCTTACGCGAAGCATCTGCCGCTGACGATGGCGACGGTGTTTGGCGGCGTGGGCGAACAGCCGCAACTCCGCGCCCTGCGCGCGGGCACGGACATCATCATCGCGTGCCCGGGACGGCTGCTGGATTTGATCGGGCAGCGCGCCGCGGACTTTTCGCAACTGAAATTCCTGGTGCTCGACGAGGCCGACCGCATGCTGGACATGGGTTTTCTCCCGGACATCCGGCGCATCGTGCAGCAGTTGCCCAAGCAACGGCAGACGCTGATGTTTTCCGCCACGATGTCGAAGGAGATCGAAGTGCTCACGCACGAATTTCAACGCGCGCCGAAAGTGGTGCAAATCGGCCGGCGCGCCAATCCGGCCGAGACGGTGACCCAGCTCATCTATGAGGTGCCGAAGCATTTGAAGACGTCCCTGCTGCTGCATTTGCTGCGGGAGCCGGGGATGGACATGGTGCTGGTGTTTTCGCGCATGAAGCATGGCGCCGACCGCATTGCCCGGCAACTGGAGCAGAGCGGCGTGCGCACGGCCACGCTGCATTCGAATCGTTCGCAGAACCAGCGGCTGCGGGCGCTGAAGGATTTCAAATCCGGCGCGGTTACCGTGCTGGTGGCCACCGACATTGCGGCGCGCGGCATCGACGTGGACGGCATTTCGCATGTGGTGAATTACGATTTTCCGATGCACTCGGAGGATTACGTGCATCGCATTGGCCGGACGGGCCGCGCGCATGCGGTGGGCAACGCGATCAGCTTCGTGACGCCGGAGGATCATGGCGAGTTGCGCGCGCTGGAGCGGTTCATTGGCCGCGGCATCGTGCGGAAAAAGGCGGAAGGATTTAATTACTCGCAGGCTGCCCCGGCGTTTAATCCGGCCGACAGCGAGCGGCGTTCTTCGCGCGGGCAGCATCAGAATCGGCCGCAACGCTCAGGGCAGCCGCAGCGTTCAGGGCAACCGCAGCGTTCGGGACAACCGCAACGTCCGGGGCAGCCGCAACGTCCGGGGCAGCCGCAACGTCCGGGGCAGCCGCAGCGTTCCGGACAGCCGCAGCGTTCGTGTCAACCGCAACGTTCGGGACAGCCGCAACGCTCAGGGCAACCGCAACCCGCGACTAACCAAAGTGGGTGGCCGTCTGGGCCACGGTCGGACGGGCGCAGTTGGCGGCGGTGAGGGACGAGCAAAGGCTGAAGGCTGAAGGCTGAAAGCTAAAGTGGGAAAAGAAAAGAGCTCTCTAACACGTGTGCTTCAAACAGGAGCCTCGGGCCATGACTCCTCACGTCGTCGCCTACAAACAGACACACGGGCCACGACTCCTCACGTCGTCGCCTACAAACAGACACTCGGCCCACGACTCCTCACGTCGTCGCCTACAAATTGCGGGGAAGGCCGAGCGATGCTCG
>CAYTJG010000342.1:0-6430 GCA_964437865.1 uncultured Bifidobacteriaceae bacterium
GTTCTTCATTGGTGGACTGCATCTCCTCGTTGGTCGAGCGGAGTTCTTCCTGGGAGCTCTGCATCTCTTCGCGCGTGGTCTGCAATTCCATGCAGACCTGCTGGTATTTCTGTTCCAATTCCGCCTGCCGGGCGCTTCGGCCCCGCCCGGGCCGGGCACGGCCCGGAGCGGCCGCTTCCCGCGGGGCGGCCACCGCCGTGAAAACGATCATCACCAACCCCCGCAGCGGCTCCGGTTCCACCAGGCGCTGAACGGTGAGATTGGCGAAATGTTCCCCCTGGCTGCCTTTGACGCACAGATCCTTAAGCACCACGGGCTCTTTCTGCCGGAGCACTTTCTGGAAGGCCTCCGTGAGTTCGTAGCGCAGGCCTTCGCGGGCCATGGCAAAGATGTTCCAATTGGCTTTCCCAGCGGCGGGTTCCAGATAATCCCCGGTGCGTCCGCTCACATAGAGGATGTTGCCCTTGTCATTGACGAGCACGGCGGGCGAAGCGTAATGATCCAAGACCAGCCGGTCCGCGAGGACTTGGAGACTACTCGGTGATTTTGTTTCCGCCGGGGGCTCGCTCCCGGCGGGCAAACGCCGGGTGAAGGCCGAGGGAAAATCCAGTGGCTCCATCGTGGCCACCGACTCCGTCCGCCGGTATAGCCGGGCTTTGCGATCCACGACTTCAAACAGGTCGGTGAAGTTGCCCACGGTCTCCGCGCTGCCCAGAAACAGGATGCCGCCCGGACGCAGGCTGTAATGAAACAACGGAATGAGCTTCTTCTGCATCTCCGCCGTCAGGTAGATCATCAAGTTGCGACAGCTTAGAAAATCCAGCTTCGTAAACGGTGGATCCAGGATCAGGCTCTGCGGCGCAAACACCACCATTTCCCGGATCTCCGTGGCCACCCGGTAGCCGTGTCCCGCCTTGGCAAAGAACCGGTTGAGCCGTTCCGGCGACACGTCGGCGGTGATGTTCGCCGGATAGACGCCGGTGCGGGCCTTGTCAATTGCATCCTTGTCCAGGTCGGTGGCAAAGATGTTCAGTGTCAAATTTTTCGTGGGCTTGAATTTTCCCATGGCCTCCTTGAACACCATGGCCAGGGAATACGCCTCCTCGCCGGTGGAGCAGCCGGGGACCCAAACGCGCAAGGCCTGGCCGGCCGGCCGGTTGGCCAGCAGCGCCGGGATGATGCATTTGCGCACTTCCTCCCAGGCGGTGGCATCGCGAAAGAAACTCGTCACCCCGATCAACAGTTCCTTGAACAGCAAATCCAGCTCCTGCGAGTTTTCCTGCAAATACCGGACATAGTCGCCAATCCTGTCAATCTGATGGATGCCCATGCGCCGCTCAATGCGCCGGTAAAAGGTGTTTTGCTTGTAGAGCGAAAAGTCGTGGCCGGTGTGCGTGCGCAGCAGGATGATGGTCTTCTCCAAAGCGCTCTGCGTCTTGTCTTCCAACGCCAGCCCGGCCGTGCGAACCACCGGCACGCGTTTTAGATAGGCGAGGATCCTCTTGGGCAGATCATCCACCGGGGCCACGATGTCCGCCAGTCCCGCCTCGACCGCGCTGCGCGGCATGCCGTTGAATTTGGCCGTGGCGGGATCCTGCACCAGCACCACCCCCGCCTTCTCCTTGATGGCCCGCAACCCCAGCGTGC
Organism: uncultured Bifidobacteriaceae bacterium; assembly: GCA_964437865.1. Taxonomy (GTDB): domain Bacteria; phylum Verrucomicrobiota; class Verrucomicrobiia; order Limisphaerales; family UBA11358; genus UBA11358. Next base: position 1,648 of record CAYTJG010000342.1, read on the forward strand.
CATCGGAGCCCATGCCCGAGAGAATCACCCCGATGCTGTGCTCCTGCTGGTCCTGGGCCAGCGAGCGGAGGAAGAAATCAATGGGCAGGCGCAGGCCCCGCGGCGTCACCGGCGTCAACAAGTGCAGCACTCCGTGCAAGATGGACATGTCCTTGTTCGGTGGAATCACATAGACGCAATCCGGCTGCACGCGGGTCCGGTCCTTGACTTGGATCACCTTCATGCCGGTGGTGCGCTGGAGCAGTTCGGGCATGATGCCCTGCCGCGTCGGGTCCAGATGCTGGACGATGACGAAGGCCAGGCCGCTGTCCTTCGGCACGCGCGAGAGGAAAAGTTCCAGTGCTTCCAAGCCGCCCGCGGAGGCGCCGATGCCGACAATGGGAAAGGACACCGTGGCGGGTGGACCGGAGGCCTTCCGGTCGGCCTTGAGGACCGGCTTTTCCGGTCGGCGAATCAGCGTGGATTTTTTTTTCATTATTGCCTGCCCATGACCGTAAAAAAGGTCTCTAAACGCCTCAAATGGTCGTAACCGTCAACTCGCTTGGTGTCGGCTGATGGTGGCGGAGTTCGCGTGCGAGCTGCCGCACCAACTCGGTCGACTTTACCACCAATCGTTGGGCACTGGCAAATTCGTTTTTGAGCCCCAGGGTTTTGGCCTGGGCGGCCTGTTTCAACAACAGCAGCCGCACGTTGATGCCCAACAGCGTCTGGGCAATTTCATCCTGGAGTTTATGGCTGATTTTCAGGCGTTCATTCTCCTGCGCCGCCAGCACCTGATGCGTTAACCGCCGCAACTGCTTTTGGAGTTGAAGCGATTCCTGCAAGATATTGCGCGGCGCCCGCTGGCGGCTCACCCCGGCCTTGCGCCCAAGAACGGCTTCGGGCCCAGGCTGGGCGGCCGGAGACAGCCGGGCCGCGGGGGGGTGCTCTAAAGGCTTTGGCCGGAGTGGCTGGCGATGTTTCATGTCGGTTCCGAGGGTACAAATTTACTTACCACAGGGACATTCACTGAGCAGCATGATTTACTGCACCAAGTATTCTACCGCTTGGTTGATTTTGGCAATGGGGTATCCACCCCACAGCGGAACGGATTTTGCGAAAGCAGGGCCAGAGCGGGCTCCAGCCTCCACCCAGATGCATTCACGATGCTCTCTTTGCTCCAGCCGCATAACGACTCCGCCGCCGGAAGATTTGTTTCATGAACGCGTCCGCCCGGAATCCGGCCGGCCCCACCCACGGTTCAAAGTTCTCCCATTCGTCCTTCACAAAGTCGCCGCGGCAGACCAATTCGTTCCATTTCAGGAGCCGCAGACTTTCCGGAGCCAGGCCCAACGCAGCAGGGTCGCCGGCACTCATCCCACCCTCCGGGGTTTGATGACCAGCAGTACGATGCCCCCAACGAGCATGATCGCGCCGATGGCGGGCGAGATGAAATGACTTTCCGTGGTGGCGATTTGCAGACCGAGAATGTGGATTGGCTGTCCCGGCGTATTGAAGTTCAATCCCGAGCAAGCCAGTACGACCAGGCCCACGGTAATGAGCAGGATGGCAATGATGGTCTTGGTGTTCATGTGGCAGCGCTTGTGTTTAGCGGATCGTTGCCTAAATGGCCCGCCGACCGGAGATGATCCGGAACAGGACGGCCACGATGGCCAGCAAAAGGAGCAGGTGAATCAGGTAACCCGCCGTGCCGGTGACCAGCCCCAGCAGCCACAAAACCACCAATACCACCGCAATTGTGTATAACATAAAATTCTCTTTCAGGTATTGACCGGCGGGTGCTTGCGCGCCCGCCAGCCAGGGTTTAGCCGGCTATTGGGCGGCAACCGCCACCGCCACGGTCATGTTGTTGATCACCCGGCTCACCCCGTCGATATCGGTGGCCAGTTTGGTGACGAGGCTCTTTTCCGCCTCATTCTTCGCCACGCCCCCCACAGTAACGATGCCGTCCGCCGTGGAAACCGTGGTGTGCAGGGCGCTGGTTGAATGGTGCGCCAGCAAGGTCGCCTTGACCTGCGCCGTGATTGACGCGTCATCAATTTTGTTGCCGGTGGTCTCGCCGGGCTGGGGGGAAGCCATGGCGATGGTCATCTCATTTTTCACCTGTTTGACGTTTTCCACGTCCGCCGCGTAGGCGGTGGTGAGTTCCTTTGCCGCCAGGCTGCTCGCTTCACCTTGCAGGGTGACCACGCCGTCCTTGGTGTACACGGTCGTACCGCTGGCGCTCACGTTGCGATGAAACAGCAGCGCGGTTTTGACTTTCATGGTGATCCAGCCATCGGAATGCTCGGCCGGCTGGTCGCCGCTGATCAGCAGTTGATTATCCACACTCTTGACGCCGGGCAGACTCGCCACTGTGTTTTCCGCCAGGGACTTGTGCGATTCTTCGGCCACCGTGCCGGTCAGGGTGACGACGCCGTCCTTGGATTCCGTTTTGATGGCATCGTCCTTGAGCGTGGTTTTGAACGTATAGGACGCGGCCGCGGATGATTCGATCCGGCTGTCGGTGCTGGCGGCATACAACGGTTGACCGCTGATTAGGAACGTGCTCACCACGGCGGCGAGCGTCAGGGAGTATATTGACTTCATTTTATATCTTTCGTTTGTTGGTTGGTTCACTATTAACACTGGAGACACTGTCATCGATTCACCGATGCTCTGCCATGGGGTATAACCCGGCCGGCTGGTTTAAGCTTTAGGTGACATCGGGCGGGAGCACCTGGAAGAATTTGCCGGGAACGGGCCACAGAAACTTTCTCCCGAAGCACGTGAACGCAGCAAGCAGCGGCTGCAAGGCCGGAAATAAATCCACTTCTCCATTCACTTGGTTGTAAGGAAGGCGGTCCTGCCTCGACAAATCATTACGCGGCGGACCGGCGCAACTCAATAAGTCGCCGGCGAGCCGTTTTGGGCTGAGCCCGCTGGCACATTCAGGCAGCGGGGGCATCCGGCCCATGTCTAAAGCAATGATCGCAACACGCAACCGGACTAAACATGAAACTATGAAAACAAAGACGAAAACCTCCTTCCTTCCGAATTATCTCGGCAGCCTGGGCGTCGGTTTGGCGACGCTCGTTTCGGCGGCGAACGCCAAAGAGAACGACGGCGGCATCCTGTACACGATGGACAACGCCAGCGCCGGCAACCACGTGCTGGTGATAACCCGAACCGACAACGCCCTGAGCGTGACTGCTTCTTACGAAACCGGCGGCTTTGGTCTCGGCACCGCGGATGGCTTGGGCAGCCAGGGTTCAGTGCTCTTGAGCCCCGATGCGCACTGGCTGTTCGCCTGCAACGCGGGCAGTGGTGAAATCTCGGTCTTCGAGACGCTGCCCGGAGGTGAACTCCAGCTCACCGATAAGGTCGCCTCCGGAGGGGGCCAACCCGTCAGCCTCACGCTCCAGGGCAGCCTCCTCTACGTGCTCAACGCCGCCGCCAATGGCAGCAACGACAACGTCACGGCGTTCCATTTTGGCTGTGGCAATCTCACGCAAATCCCGGGCTCCGCCCGCTCCCTCAGCGGGTCCAACACGACGCCGACCCAAGTCTCCTTCAGCCGCGGCGGGGACGCCTTGATTGTCACCGAGAAGATTACCGGACTGATCGACACTTGGCTCCTGGGACACGATGGCATGGCAACGAATCATCAAGTTTTCACTTCCGAGGGAACCTGGCCGTTCGGTTTTGCCGTCGGACGCGGTGATCGTCTTTTCGTTTCCGAGGCTGCGGCCGGAGCGCCGGACGGCAGTTCCGTCTCCGCTTACGCGCTCTCCGACACGGGCGGTCTGGACGTGATCAGTGGAAAAGTGCCAACGGAGCAGACCGCCGCCTGCTGGTTGGTGCTCACCTATGATGGCCGCTATGTTTACACGGCCAATGCCGGCAGCGCCACGATCTCCGGCTTTCAAGTGCGTCGGGATGGAAGCTTGGAACTCCTGGACAATCCCAGCCTGCCTGCCACGACTGGCAAGCACCCAGCCGATATGGCCTTCGGTCAAGCTGGCCAATTGCTCTTCAGTCTCAACAATGGAGACGGAAGCATCAGCGCCTTTGGTGTGAAATCCGATGGCGGACTGGAGCCGAAGAGCGGCTTAACCGGCCTGCCGACCACTACGGCCGGGCTGGCGGGGTGGTAAGGATATAAGCGCCAGAGCGTAGGGTGATCCGGGTGCCACGGGCACTCGCACCCTACGCTCCTCGTCTCAGGTTCCGAATGACGAAAACTGTTTCCGGTCCAGATTGAAGCTGACACGACTTCAAGCTGAGTTGCCGGACTTCGGCACCGAAAGTGCTTTTTAAAGTTCATGTCAGCGATGCAAACGAAAAATCAGGGCGATGACGTCCGGAGAATTCACATCGAAGTGCTACGCCGAGCGGCAAAGATTGCTGAGTTTGAGCAATCTCCCATCGCAGTGGACACTTGGAATCACGCGTGCCATCGGATTTGTCAACTGTTGGAAGCTGAAGCAGCCAAGATCGAACACTCCTGAGACGTTCGAAAAGAAAGCGCAACGCTGAAAGCGTTGGGTCAATTGCGCAGCAGCGCTTCTCTCCGCTCCTCTCGCCACAGCGCAGCGCAGCCGATGCGCGCCGGGGTTCCCCTTGTAGGGCATGAGGTAACGAATGCTCTCCGCCTTTTTTGCTTCAGCCTTTAGCCTTCAGCCTTCGGCCTTTTTTGTGTAGGGCACGAGGTCACGAGTGAGGGCTCACGGGGAGCTTGCACCGGGTCACGCTCGGCCGGGCTCAGAAACTTCAGCCTTCAGCCTTTTTTGTGTAGGGCATG
>CAYTJG010000343.1:0-6362 GCA_964437865.1 uncultured Bifidobacteriaceae bacterium
GGCGACATCTAAAATGCGGGTGGCAGACGTTTGTTGTCGGTAAAATCTTCAAGGTGCCTTTCGGCGGTCGCGAAGCGACATTGGATATTAGCCAGACACGCCAGTGTCTGGTCTCGCGCCCAACAAATTCATGCGTCCTGAAGGGACGCCGGATTTCCCCTGTCCCATCAGGACGGTTTCCTTTTCGCCACCAGCCCCAAGGTGGCAGAGCCGTCCCGGCTCTGTTTCTTGCTTGAACTGCGGTGGGACGCCGCGGCCACTATGACACCGTTTATCCCAAGGGGGAATTCGATGTCTGAATGATGATATGCTCTAAAAACCCGCAACACCCGCTACAATGTTGATGGTCAACGCCTTAATGCGCAACATTCGCAACAACCGGGGTGCAACAACCCGCAACATTCCTGTCCGGCCGGCCGGCCCCGCAGTTTGTAGGGCACGAGGTAACGAGTGCCCTTGGGTTCCCCCCCGCGGGTCCGCATTCCACGCTTCAAACTCCGCGTTCCGCCATCCCTTGGGCCGGGGAAACCTCACGCCGCTGGCTCATACCGAGCCACACGCAGCTTGTCGAAATCCGCGTCAAAGGACGTTACCGTCAGTTGCTCCTCACTGCCTACCGCAGCCAGATAGGCGTCGGAAAACCCGACGCCGGACGTTTGCAGCCATTCCAACGCCATCAGCACCGAACTAGCGTCACGCAATTTGACGCCATGCTGTTGCAGCAGCATGGACAATTTTCCGGCGGCCACTTTCCGCTCCACTTCGTAGAAGGAAACGAGCGTGTAGTATGCCTCAGCAACAATCAGCGTGGGGACATCCAGAATCACTTCGCCTTTGGCGGCGCGGTCAAACAGCTTTCGCGCTGCCGCCGCATGGGCCGGAGGCTCGCCGGAAAGAAAGCGCAGCAAAATATTGGTGTCCACCAAATACCGGGTCGCGCTCATCGCCCCCCCTTTTTGGACGGCCTACGGGCCATTGCCGCCCGCGCAGCCTGCTTTTCCTCGCGGGCGGAAGCCACCGGCCTGCCAAGCTTGACACTCCCAAAGAGTTGGTCGAGTCCTGGCACCGGGCGCAGGATGGCCGAACCGTCCGCGCGAACCTCATAAGACACACGCTGCCGGGGCGATAGCTTCAATGCCTCGCGCACATCCAGCGGAATCGTGGTCTGAAATTTGTCCGTGATCGTCGATTGCGACATAAAACCAGCTTACCATAACAGTTCGCATTGTTCCATACCTATTGCATTACGATTGTAATTAGCATTGTTCACAACATAAATTGGACCATTTTGCCGTTCTCCGCGAATCGAAGGGGAATTTAAAATAGACCTGCCACGCCTACGCCGGCTCGAATTTCCCAGGACCCGGTATCATTTGCTGAACCGGGGAGATCGCCAGCCGCTTTCCGACGTCGGCAGATGAAAGATTGGCTCGTCGGCTCCACTGAAAAGCCGCCGGGCCACCAAAAAAGCTTTTGTCCACCACCTGGGAAACGTAATTTGGCCGATAGATGCAACCCGCCACGCCGCCGAACACTCCGTTACCGAGTCGCCGGCTCACGCTGTGGCCCTGGCTCATCGTGGCGCTGGCCCTCCTCTTCGCGGGGGCCATCCGGTTGCGCCTGCTCCACGTGCCGCTGGAACGTGACGAAGGCGAATATGCCTACCTGGGACAGTTGCTGCTCCAAGGCATCCCGCCCTACGAACTGCTCTATACCATGAAACTGCCGGGAACAGGTTTGATGTACCTGCTCGGCATGGCCGTGTTTGGCCAAACCACGGCGGGCATTCACCTCACCCTCCTGGCGGCGAACAGCTTGACGATCATTTTCGTCTTCCTGCTGGGCCGGCGTCTGGCTGGACCTTTGGCCGGCGCGCTCGCCGCGTTCGCTTACGCGGTCATGTCCATCAGTCCGGCCGTGGTCGGCTTGGCGGCGCACGCCACCCATTTCGTCGTGCTCTTTGCGGTGCCAGCCACCTGGTTGTTGCTCAAGGCCACCGGTGAAAAACGCGCTTGGACCCTGTTTGCGAGTGGCGTGCTTTTCGGCTTGGCTTTCCTCATGAAACAACCCGGCTTGTGCTTCGGCCTGTTTGCGCTGGTGTTTCTGGCCTGGCAGACCCGGCGCCACCGCGGTGTGTTCAGCGCATCGTTTCTCCGCACCCTCTTGATTTTCGGCACCGGCTTGGCGCTACCGCTGGTCCTCACCTGCTTCGCCCTGGCCGCCGCCGGCGACTTCAGCCGGTTTTGGTTTTGGACCTTCAGCTACGCACGCCACTACGAAACCACGCTGACCTGGCAGCAGGGCCTGCATGAACACCTGCTGGAACATCTCCGCCAAAACCGGGATCTTTCGCTCGCCTCCTGGCTGCTGGCGCTCGCCGGCCTGCTGGCCGGCTCGCAGGTGAGACGCTTGCGCTCCGCCACGAACTTCCTCCTGGGATTTTGGCTGTTTTCCTTTCTGGGCACCGCCGCCGGGCTCTATTTTCGCGGGCATTACTTCATCCTGTTGCTGCCTGCGTTCGCCATCCTGCTGGGCCTGGCCGTGGTGGCCTGCCGGGAACTCATGCCGGCCAAATTCCTGCCCGATGTCTTGCGCAGCCTGCCCATCATCGCCTATGGACTAATTTTGAGCTGGATGGTCTTTTACTATGCGCCGCTGTATTTCCAGTGGCCGGTGGAGCAGGTTGGCCAGCAGCTCTACCGCGAGAATCCTTTTGCCGAGGCCGTCGCGGCCGCCAGCTTGATCGAACAGCATTCTGCCCCCGACGCCCGCGTGGCCGTCATCGGCTCCGAACCGGAAATCTATTTTTATGCGCGGCGCCATTCCGCCACCGGCTACATTTACACCTACCCGCTGATGGAGTCCCAGCCCTACGCCCTCGTGATGCAGCACGAGATGGCGCAGGAAATCGAAGCCGTGCGACCGGAATTTCTGGTCCGGGTCCCCTACCCGCTCTCCTGGCTGCCGCAGCCCGGCGCCAGTCAATTTCTGACGGATTGGTGCACGGCTTATGTGACCAACTTCTACGACCGGGTCGGCACCGTCGGCTTTGCGCCCGGCCGAGGACTGGTGACCTCCTGGGGGCCTGACACCACGAACACTCCCGCCTTGACCGGCGAATATCTGACCATTTTCCAGCGCCGGCCCGGGGCGGATGCACAGCAAAAGCCGCCCGCGGTTCGTTGAAGCGGCGCGCCGCTTCGCTCGGGATTCATGGCTTTGGAAAAAGCAATGTTATGAGAACCAAACTCAGAGTCGCGTTGGGATTTACATTGATTGAATTGCTGGTGGTGATCACCATCATCGCGATCCTAGCCGCGCTGCTGTTGACAACCTTCAGCCGCGGCAAAGCCAAAGCTCAGCGCTTGGTTTGTGTGAACAATTTGCGCCAAATGAGCCTGGCCGTGCGGATGTATTCGGACGATTTCCATGACGCTTCGCCATCCCCCGGTGCGCCCGGGGCAAGCATCACCAACCTGCAAATGCTGTATTCCGGCTACAAAGCGCTGATCAAGAGTTACGTTGGTCTGAAGGGCACCTCATCGGCGCAGGATAGGTTATTTGCCTGTCCGGCGGATGTCATGAATGCCAATTGGATTGTGGGCAGGAAACCACCGTTGCCGTATCGTTTTGTTCAACAGAGCCTTCATGAATTATCCGCCTTTGATTTTTCAAGCTACTCTTTTAATGGCGGCGACAATGTCACCCGGCAGTTCGGCCAGCACAGTTTCGCTCCGCCCGGCCTGACAGGGGTCCGATTAAGCTCCGTGAGGCATCCCGACCGGACGATCTTGCTGACCGAGCTTCCCGCCGGTTTTCCCTATTCCTGGCATGACCCGTTGTCTCATGGCGCGAACCGACCCGACTTTAATGGCACGATCTACAACGATTCCAAGAACGTGGCCAGTTTTGTGGATGGCCATGTCAGCTACATAAAAATGTGGTGCCCAGATTACATCCCCGCGCTGTTTACCAATCCTCCAGCGAGCTACGATTATCAATGGAGTCCGAATTGACGGCTCACCAAGCCGCCGAGGCCGGCCGGCTGTTTCGATTGTTCTGGTGCGTGTCCTCAAAACCGGGGCGCATCGCGCCCGCGACGGGTGTGGACGCGAATGCACAGCGGCACCGTCCTAATTTTGCGGTGGTGGGACCAAGCCCTGGCGCGTGTCTTTGCAATACGGTCCGTGGCCGTCCCCGGCCGCTGAGACATGATTGTGAACCAGGTGTCACCCGGCCACAACGTCTCGAAACGAAAGGCCGCCATGCCAGCACCGCTCTACGCCCCCCCCCAATTTTAATGCGTGGCTTGCAATTCCCGCTCCGTCTTTAACCGCAACTGCCCGCAGGCGGCGTCGATATCGTCGCCCTTCTCCCGGCGCAGAGTGGCGGTGACCCGCTGTTTTTCCAAAGCGGTCAGAAATCCCTCGCAGACCTCATCACTGGGTCGCTCCCACGGCAGGCCGTCCACGCGGTTATACGGAATCAGGTTCACTTTGGCGAACAACTGTTGGGCCAGGATGGCCAGCGGCCGCACCTGTTCCAGCGAGTCGTTGATGCCGGCGATGAGGATGTACTCCAGGGTGATCATGCGACCCTTGACCTTCTGGTAGGCCTCGCACGCGGCGGTCAGCTCGGCCAGCGGATACTTCTTGTTGACCGGCATGATGCGGTTGCGGACCACATCGGTGGCCCCGTGCAACGACAGCGCCAGGCGAAATTGCAGCGGTTCCACCGCCAGCTTGCGGATTTGCGGTGCCAGCCCGCTGGTGGAGATGGTGATCTTGCGCGCGCCAATACCCCCACCCCAGGGCGCGTTGATAATCTTGAGCGCCTTGATGAGATTGTCATAGTTGGCCAGCGGCTCGCCCATGCCCATCACCACCACGTTGTCCACGGTGCGCTCCCCCGGGCGTTGGGCGGCCGGCGCGCCCCCTTCCGCCGGCGTCTCCGCCTGCTCAGCCGCCGTCAAGCGTTCGACGGCGAGCACCTGCTCCACGATTTCGTGCACTTCCAAATTGCGTTTCCACCCGGCGAGACCGCTTGCACAAAATCGGCAGCCATAGGCGCACCCCACCTGGGTGGAGATGCACAGGGTGTGCCGGTCGCTCGCCTCGCCGTACAGCGCCGGATTGGCCGGAATCAACACGCTCTCGATGAATGAGCCGTCGGCCAGCCGCCAGAGAAACTTCCGCGTGGCATCGCGCGCGCCCTGCTGGCGAACCAGCGCGAGCGTATCCAGCGCGAACGACTTCTGCAGCCGCTCCCGCATCGCCTTGGGCAGATTCGTCATCGCCTCCCAAGTCGTCGCCCGCCGGACGTACAGCCAGTCCAGCAATTGATCCACGCGATACGTCCGCTGTTTCCAGGTCGCGAATTGAGCCTGCAGTTCCTCGCGCGTCAGAGATTTGATGTCCGGTACCATCAGTACAGTGTAGACGGCCCGCCGCTCGATTCCAAGCCTGCGACCGCTTGTGTTTCAGACACGCGGGATGGGATGGAATTCCACTTATCGCCAACAAACGCCGGTCAAATGAGAGCTGTGTATCCGGGCTGCGCCTACGCGCGATGCAGATCGCCATTTTGAACAGCGCCGGTAGGGCGCGTCTCTCCGAGCGCGCCGCGCCTGCCAACCAACGTACACAAGCCCACCCAACGCGCCGCCCTGAAATCACGCTCCGTCCGTTCCGCTCCGCGTCATCAACGCCGCCTTTCGCTCGTAGTCGCTGAGGTCTGTGACACGTCCCGCCACGCTCGCGGCGCGCACGGAGTGACGCGCCCCACCACCACCCACCGTCACTTCTCACTCGGCTGCTGGTCGCGGCCAGACGATGTCCACGTTCGAGGGGGCCAGGAAAAAACCATCCTTATCTTTTGAAATGATTTCAGGGCCTGGCAACGACATCTTCCCGCCATCGTCCACGCCATCCAGTCCGATCGAATAGAGCACAAAGTGACCGTCATCGGTGACGCGGTACCGCAGGGGCTGGCCGTCAATAAAGTCCGGCGGCACGGGGTCCAGGTACTCTGGCGCCAACGCACTGAGGCTCTTGGGATAATCGCCGTGCTGGCCACGGTACCGCTTGAGGGCAATGGCGACCACCGCCACCCGCCGGTGCGCCTCGGCGTCACCCACCGCCAAGATCGCCTCGACATCGCCCTGGGCCAGCGATTCCGTAAACGGCGCCAATGGACGGTAGGCCAGGTGGAAGGGGGCCCGATTGGTCATCATCGGCAAGCGGCGAAGTTCTGCCCAAGTCGTGAAGGGTCTTGCGCGCGTAATTTCCGTCGTCCGGTCCCACGAATTGGTCAGAACTTGCAGTTCCTCCGCATAGGCTTCGCTACTCCGGAACCTGATTAAA
>CAYTJG010000344.1:0-6345 GCA_964437865.1 uncultured Bifidobacteriaceae bacterium
CGGCATAACTCACTTCCCGCGCCACGCCCATGCCTTCAAAGGCCGACCCGGTGTCCATGGCTGCGCTCGCAGTGCAGAACCTGGCCAGCGCCAGCAGATAAACAAACAGCAGCGCATCGCCGCGAAACGCCAGCGGCGCGCCCGCCGGCCCGAGCGGCAACAGCAACGCCGCCGCAACAATCGCCATCCACGCAACGGCCGGCCCGGCCACGTGTCCGGGCGAAACGGCGGTGCTCAGGACCACGCCCTTGCGCCACAGTTTGGCCAGATCGTAATAAAGTTGCAGCACCGGCGGCCCGCGCCGGCCCGCCACCCACGCCTTGACCCGATTGATAACGCCCGGCAGCAGCGGCGCCAACAACAGCCACACCACCAGCCGCAGGAAAATGTGAAGTGCCATGCTCATGACGTCACTCCTTCAGATGCAAACGCCGAACCCACGCCGCCCGAAGCCCAGACGCCATCCTCGCCCAACCATTTGGGCTTCGGATCTCGGATTCCGAATTTCGAATGTTCATTCATTGGGTCGCTCCCATCAATGCCACGGCAATTAGCGCGGCCAATCCCACCAGCAAATAGAAAATATAGGCTTGCAGCCGGCCATGCTGCAGTCGGCGCACATAATGGGCCAGCCACAGGACACCCCCGCTGGCCGGCTCCACCACCTGCTCCAGCACGGTCTCCGGCGTGTGTTCCTCGTAATTGGCGTGCGCCGGAAAGTAGTCACGCGGCACGTGCGAGTGCCGCTGCGGCCGTAGAATCCAGGCGAACCAGCCGGTGATGAGGCCCGCAAAGGAGCCGGCCGTGTATTGCATGCGTGCGGTGGGCGCCGCGTAGCCACAATCCCAGGTTCCCGCCCGGGCCACGCCATTCTGCTTGACCCGCCGCCAGAGCACCACCGCCGCCAATGTCGCCGCCGCGGCCAGGATCATGTGCACCGTGCCCAGCGTGAGCAAGGGCGCCGGCGGCGCCGGGTCTTGCCAGAACGGCTGCCAGACGGCCGCGGCGTTGGCAATGGCCGGCCAGAACAGCGCCGGCGCCAGTCCAATGGCCACGCAACCGCCGCCCAGCACCAGCATCGGTACCCGCATGGCCCAGCCGCATTCATGCGCGCGCGCCACGGCTTCCGTGCGCGGCACGCCCAGAAATACCACGCCACAGACTTTCACGAAACACGCCAGCGCCAGCGCGCCCGTGAGGCCGAGCAGCACCGCCGCCGCGGCGGCCGCCCACGAGGCGAATCCGTGCACGGGCACGGCGTCAAACAAGCCCAGGAACACCAGCCACTCGCTCACAAAACCGTTCAACGGCGGCAGCCCGGCAATAGCCATGGCCCCCAGCGTAAACAAACCTGCCGTCCAAGGCATCGCGCGCCAGAGCCCGCCCAGCCGGCTCATCTCGCGCGTGCCGGTGGCGTGCAGGACGGAGCCCGCGCCCAGAAACAGCAACGCCTTGAACAGGCCATGATTCCAGACATGCAACAGCGCGCCGGCCAGCGCCAGCCGCCCCCAGACCGGATGCTCATGAGCCGACGCAATCATGGCGAAACCCAAGCCGATGAGGATGATGCCAATATTCTCCACGCTGTGGTACGCCAGCAGCCGTTTCAAATCGTGCTGTCCCAAGGCAAATGCCACGCCCAACACCGCGCTCACCACGCCCAGCGTCGCCACCGTCCAACCGGCCCCGTCAGGCGCCGGCAGCCAACTGCTAAAACGCACCAGCCCGTAAATGCCCATCTTGATCATCACTCCGGAAAGGATCGCCGACACGTGGCTGGGGGCATTCGCATGCGCCGAGGGCAACCAGATGTGTAGCGGAAACAAACCTGCCTTGAGGCCAAAGCCCACCAGCGCCAGCCAGAAGAGCGGCGCCAGCTCCGGATGATCCGGCCAGGCCCGTAGTTCCCAGCTTCCTGTCCGCACCGCCAGCAGGGCAAAGAAGGCGATCAGACAAAGCATACCCAAATGCGAAGCAGCCAGAAACAGCCATCCGGCTTGACGCACCACCCGCTTGCGCCGATCCACCGTTATCAAAAAATAGGCGCACACGGTGGCGATTTCCCACACGATCAAAAAGTGAAGACCATTGGCCGAGAGAAAAACCAGCGCCATGCAGCTCAACAACCCGTTCCACCAAAGCCGGCTCGCCGGGGCGGATACCGGATGTTCACGGTCGGACCAGTAGTCGGTCGAGAAGAGACTGGCCGCGCCGCCCACCACGGATAACAAGGCCAAAAAAAGTGCGCTGATCGCATCCAGTTGCAGATGAACTGGCTCGCCAGCCACCAGGAAATCCGGCTGCCAATCCCAGCCGGTCGCCGTGACCAGCACCCAGACTGCGGCGCCCAAGGCCGCGGCCTCGGCCGCCAGCGTGAGTGCCAGCCAGACCCGCAGCCATCGGTAGGTCAACAACCCGCCCGCCGCCCCGGCCACCGCCACCAGCAATAAACTGCCCGGAGTCACGGCTGGCCACCTCCCGGGCTGCGAGCCGCGCCCGTTTCCGCCGCCACCAGCGCGGCCAGGATCTCCGCATCACCGGCGCCGTTCACAATGGGATCCCTGAGCCCCCCGCGCAGGAGCGCGCCGCTCAATTGCCCCAGCAGTTCCAAGTGCGCGCGCGGCGACGGTGCCACAAAAAACAGGAGCCGGGTCACCGGCACATCGTCCGGCACCGGCTCATTTAACGTCAATGCCTCCCGCAGGAGCAAAATCGCAAACGTGCCGGCCTCGCGCCCGAGCGCCACCGGCGTCCGCAAATGGGGCAAGGCCAATCCGCCACCCACGGCCGCCCACGAAACGCCCCGGGGTTGGTGCAATCGTTGCGCCAACAGCTGGCGCACCGGCGGCGTGGCCCCCGGCAGCCGACCCACAATGGTTTCCAACACCTCCAACACCTGCGCCCCCGCCACGTCGCGCCAGATGCCACCCGCCCGCAACAGCGGTTCCAACCGCGTGGCCGCCAGCCGCGTGTGACTCGCCGCCGCCAAAAAACCGGCTTTGGCCGCCAAGCCCCGCGCCGCCGCCCAATCCACCACCTGGTTGCGATCAAACAGCAGCCGATCGCGATCCTGGATGGCCATCAACCCCTCGTCACGCACCCAGCCCTCGACGACGCTCTCTTCCACGCCGAAAGACTCCGCAAGTTGGATGATATTCAGGTACATGGTTCAAATCGATACGTGCCAAAACCGTCCGCCCCTCAACCGATCCCGGCAGCCGCTGGAATGATGCTGCGCCCGCCTCATCGCTTTGGCAATCCCCTTCATTTCGGCGGCTCAGTGCCGCCCGGGGCGTTCAGCACCCGGCCCGCGCGCTCCACCGCCACCGTCAGTTCCCGCCGGGCCTGCTCAATCTTGTCCCGCTCAAGCTTCAACGGATCGCTCGCCACCGCCGGGGGCAGACCCAGGATTTCCCGCGACCGCTCCAGGGAGTGCTCCAGGTCCACACAGATATTCTCGCGCCCCAACCGGTCCAGAAAACCAGCCTTGTCCATCATGAACAGCGGCTGCGTGTGCGGACCGCTCAAAATCAGTCGTTTCTTGCGCCGCTTCAGACGCTCGTAAAGATCTTCCAGTGCGTTGAGTCCCGTGGCGTCCATGGCCAGGACCTTGCGCATGCCCAGGATCAGCACCTCCGGCTCCTGCCCCGACCGCTTCAATGCCGTTTCGAGCTTGTCCGCCGCGCCAAAGAAGAACGAACCAAAAATGCGGTAGATCATCACCCCCTTCGGCACCACCTTGCCAACGAGCGAATGCTGCGGCCCCTCCGTCTCCGAGCTTTCGTCCACCGCCGTGATCTGCGTGGTTTCCGAAACCCGCTTGATGAACAGGATCGCCGCCAGCACCATCCCAATCTCCACCGCCGCCGTCAAATCCACGGCCACCGTCAGACCAAACGCCGTCAGGAAGACCGCCGCGTCGCTGCGCGGCCACTTCGGCAGCCGCACGAAGTTATGCCATTCGCCCATGTTCAGAGCCACGTTCACCAGCACCGCGCTCAAGGTCGCCAGCGGAATGAACTTCGCCAGCGGGGCGGCCGCCATGATGACCGCCAACAGCGTCACGGCATGCACCATGCCCGCCACCGGCGAACGCCCGCCGCATTTGACGTTCGTCGCCGTGCGCGCGATGGCGCCCGTGGCCGCGATGCCGCCAAACAGCGGACTCACAATGTTCGCCAACCCCTGCGCCATCAGTTCCTGGTTGGAATCGTGCCGGTCGTCGATCATGCCGTCCGCCACCACCGCGCACAGCAGCGATTCAATCGCCGCCAGCAGCGCAATCGTGGTCGCCGGCTGGAACAAGTGCTGGATGTTCTCCCACGAAAGCGCCGGCAAATGCGGATGCGGCAGCGACTGCGGTATGCCGCCGAACCGGGTACCAATGGTCTCCACCGGCACCTGGAAAAACGCCACTGCCGCCGTCCCCAACACCAACGCCACAATCGACCCTGGCACCCGCCGCTGCCATTTCTTGGGCCAAAATAAAATGATCGCCAGCGACGCCGCGGCCAGCGCCACGGTCGGCCATTGAAGCGTGTCGACGTTCGCCCCCAGCACCCGCAGCTTCTCCACAAAATCCGAAGGCACCTTGTCCACACTCAGCCCCAGGAAATCCTTGATCTGCGTGCTAAAAATCAGCACCGCAATCCCGGACGTAAACCCCATGGTCACCGGATACGGTATGTACTTGATGATGGTGCCCAGGCGCACCGCTCCCATGATGAGCAAAATCACGCCGGCCATGATCGTGCAAATGGCCAGATTTTCCGCCCCGTATTTCGCATTGATACCGTACAGGATGACGATAAATGCGCCCGTCGGCCCCCCGATGGCCACGCGGGTGCCGCCCAGCGCCGACACGATAAACCCCGCGATAACCGCGGTGAAAATTCCCGCTTCCGGCTTCACCCCGGATGCGATCGCGAACGCCATCGCCATGGGCAGCGCCACAATGCCCACCGTCAAACCAGCGGTCAAATCAGCCAAAAACATGGACGCCGAATAGTTCTTCAGCGTCTCCATCAATCGCGGACGAAAAATAGCATCAATCTTCATTTTCAAAACCCATCAAAAAATTTCCTGATTTTAGTGTTGGGCAGCCGGAGTGGAAATTCAATTGCTTTCTATGGTAGGAAATTGTCAGAAACTCTCCCTCCTTGGCATACGGAATTCCACCGGATCTCCGAGGGTCTCCTGCGGATATCGGGGACTCGAATTTCGGGTTTTCCCTTACGCCCGGGGATGCGCGGCGTCGTAGGCCTTTTTCAACCGTTCGGTGGTCACGTGCGTATAGACTTGCGTGGTAGCCAAATGCGCATGGCCCAGGAGTTCCTGTACGCTCCGCAAATCCGCGCCCGCATCCAGCAAATGCGTGGCGTAGCTATGGCGCAACTTGTGCGGCGTCAGGCTGGGATCCAGCCCGGCCACAATCAAATAGGTCTTCAGCCGACGTGAGAGCTGCAGCGGCGACAACGGCGCTCGTTTGCTGGTATCCGCGCGAAACGCGGGCTCCGGCCCGCCTGGCGGCTCGAGCAATTGCGCCCAATAGTTCTCCATCGCCTTCAAAGCCGGCTCGCCGATGGGCACCAGGCGCTCCTTCTTGCCCTTGCCCCGCACGCGCACCAACTGCTCGCCGAAATTCACGTCTTCCACCCGCAAACCACATAGCTCGCTGATGCGCAAGCCACAAGAATAGATGGTCTCCAGCACCGCCACATCGCGCCACACCACTTCCGCCGAAATCGGCCGGCCTGGTCCCTTCCGCTCGCGCTGCGACTCCAGCAATTTTGCGGGCGCCGCGAGCAAATCTTCCATCTGCCGCCGGGTGAGGAACTTCGGCAGCCGTTTTTCGAGCTTCGGCAACGAGAGATTCTTGATCGGCGTGGTTTCCACCACGGCGTGGCGGATCAGGAATTTGTAGAAAGTGCGCAGCGCGGAGAAACGCAGTTGCGTGGCGGCGCGGCTCAAATTTTGCCGGCCCAGGAACCGCACATAGCCCCGGAAATCATCACGCTGGAGGCGGTCCCACGCGGCCGGCGACTGGCGCTCGGCCAGATGCCAGCGCGCAAATTCCAGCAACGCCTGCCGATAATTCCGCTGCGTGAATACCGAGGCGCCCCGATCCGTGGCCAGGTGGACCAGGAACTTCGCCATCCACTCGTCGTGGATTTCAGCAGGCGGGACGGCAGGCGGCTTTTCCATCGCGGACTAATTTACCCCGCCAGGATCACAATGACACGCCAGAAGCATCAGCCGGACAGGAACCGAGCGCACGACAGATTTCTTCTGCCACGCCGACAAAGGCAGGGCTCCGAGCATTGCTCGGCCGGTCCCCGCAATTTG
>CAYTJG010000345.1:0-6250 GCA_964437865.1 uncultured Bifidobacteriaceae bacterium
GTCTGCGCTACAACGGTCGCCACTCCGTAGCGCCGACATTCCTGTCGGCGGGTAAGGGCGACTTTCCAGTCGCCAGTTCCATGCGCGCGAAGCAGGCCCGGGAACAGGGGACCGGGAGGTCCCCTGAACCCGCAGACAAGAATGTCTGCGCTACAACGGTCGCCACTCCGTAGCGCCGACATTCCTGTCGGCGGGTAAGGGCGACTTTCCAGTCGCCAGTTCAAAAACCCGCGGCACCAGTCAAGGAGAAGCCGACCGAAGAAAGCAGCGAGAACGCCAGTTCGCCGCCATGGAGAGGCGCAAATCGGCTCGCCACACCTGCCGTTTGCTGCAAAACTGCGGGCCTATGAGAATACTGGCCCTGGATCATGGCACGCGTCGCATCGGCGTGGCAGTCAGCGACGAGACCAAGACCATCGCGCAACCGCTGGAGTTCATTCCCGCCGAACCCTTCGCCGCCTTCTTGGATCGACTCAAGGTCATCCTGGTGGAGAAGGAGGTGGACTTCATTTTGCTCGGGATGCCGCGCAATATGGATGGCACGTACGGTCCCGCGGCGCAAAAGGTGGAGGCCTTTGCCGCCGTCCTGAAAACCGCCATCACCGTACCCATCAAAATGTGGGACGAACGGCTGACCTCGGTGATGGCCAACCGGCTCTTAATCCAGGGCAACGTCCGCCGCGACAAGCGAAAGGAGAAAGTGGACAAGATGGCGGCGGCCATCTTGTTGCAGAGCTATTTGGATGGGCAAGGATGAACCGAGTGCGGAGTTCCGCCTGCGCTCAAGCTACGGCGCGACTAGTCGGCGGGACGGAGCGGGGCCGACTGAAGCGGCTGGGCTTTGAATGTGGGAATCTGCGGGAGCCGATCGATGAAATGTCTTAGATGAAGTTCAAACTGGTCATTGCCTACGACGGCACGGCTTACCAAGGCTGGCAGGTGCAGAAGATCGGCACCGGCGTGCAGCAGTTGGTGGAAACGGCGCTGGCGAAGTTCTTTGCGAGCGCGCCGCGGTTGCACAGTTCCAGTCGCACGGACACCGGCGTGCATGCCCTGGGCATGGTGGCGCATTTCGAGGTGCCGGCGGCCGAGGCGGCCATCCCGGCGCGCCGATTGGCGCTGGCGCTCAACGCTTACCTCCCCCCGGATATCCGGGTGATTTCCGCCACCCGGGCCGCCCAACACTTCCATGCGCGGTTCGACGCCGGCGGCAAACAGTATCGCTATTATGTGTGGAATCATCAGGCCATGAATCCCCTGCAACGGCATCTGGCCTGGCATGTGCCCCGCCAGCTCGACCTGCGCCTGATGCGGGAAGCAGCCGGCTGCTTTTTGGGCCGGCATGATTTCCAGTCGTTCTCCGCCAACCCCGGTTATCGCCGGGAATCCACCGTGCGAACGCTTACCCGGTGCGAAGTCAAAAAGTCCGGGCCGCAGTTCACCTTCATTATCGAGGGCGAGGGTTTTCTCTATAAAATGTGCCGCGGTATCGTGGGCACCATCGTCCAAGCCGGCCAAGGCAAGTTCCGGCCGGAGGAGATAAAGGTGATGCTGTCCAAGGCTGATCGCCGCGTGGCGGGCATGACCGCGCCGGCCCACGGCCTGGTCCTGTGGAAGGTTGTTTATCCAAAAGGAAAGCGCGCCCGCACCGGGGCGGCAGCGGAAGACCCGCCGCCCGTCGCGGCGGCTGCGGTGCGTCCCTCGAAATGAACATTGTATTGGTTGAACCGGAAATCCCGCCGAACACCGGCAACGTGGCGCGCTTGTGCGCGGCCACCAAGACCGTCCTGCACCTGATCGAGCCCTTCGGCTTCAAGCTGGACAACACCCAATTGAAACGCGCGGGCATGGATTATTGGCAACAGGTGACCTGGCAGCGCTGGCCAAACTGGGCGGCGTTCCAGGCAGCGCTGCCCGCCGGAGCCGGCTTGTGGTTCGTGGAATCGGACGGGCCGCAGTTGTATAGCCAGGTGAAATACGCACCCGGCGACTACCTGGTGTTTGGCCGGGAGACGGCCGGCCTGCCGGCCAAGTTGCTGGCGGAACATCCGGACCGGTGGCTGCGGATTCCCATGTTCAACCAGCAGTCGCGATCGCTGAATTTATCCAATTGCGCGGCGCTGGTGCTGTTTGAAGCGCTTCGCCAACAAGGCTTTGCGGGGGAGATTCAACCGGGCTAAGCGCCGACGGGCGGCGGCGGTTGGTCGATGGGGCCGGTACCCGGGGACGGAGAGACCCGCCCCGGGCAGAAATTCCGTGCCGTTCAGGCGGCCGCCGGGGCGGCCGGAGATTCCGACGTCGAGGGCGGCGCGGACGACGCCTCGGTCTTCCACACGGCGATCTTCTCGATCCGATGCCGGTGCTTGCTGCCGTTCAGTTCAAACTCCACCTCGTCGCCCTCTTTGCGGTTGGCCAGGGACATGGCCACCGGCGTGAGGTAGCTGATGATGCCTTGTTCCGGATTCGAGTCCCAAGCGCCGAGAATCGTAAAGGTCTCGACTTGGTTCGTGGCCAGGTTGGTCACCGTGACCACGGTGCCCGGTCCCACGACATCGGTCTTGGCATTGGCAAAATCCATGCCGCGCGCCCGGCCGAACTGGGATTCCAGCTCGTCCTTGTTGCGGAGCAAAACCTTCTGCATTTCCTTGGCGGCCTTGTATTCGTGGTTTTCGCGCAAGTCGCCGTAGCTGCGGGCGATGGCGATTTCCTTGGAATTGGCCGGGATCTTTTTATCCACCAGCTCGCGATATTCGATCTGCCGGCGTTCGAGACTCGTCCAGGAGACGAGCAGGGTGGATTCCTGCCGGGGCTGGTCGCCGGTGATGAGCGACTGCACGGCCGGGTGCGACTTCACCAAGCGCGCCAGGAGGGAACGCTTGTCCATGTCGTCAAACACGGGCGACAATTGGAGCGCCCGGGTGAGGTCCTTGATCACCTCGATATCGGCGGTGGCGGTCAGCTCGGCGATCAGTTGCTGGTCTTCGAGAATGAAATCACGGAGGCGGTTCGAGCGTTTCTCGTTGAATTGGTCGCGCTCCATGGCGGAGAGCATGGCGCGGAACACTTCCGGGCCGAGGATATCCACGAAATCCTCGGTGCGTTCCTTGCCGAACCAGAGGAGGAGTTCGCTGCTGGCGGCGTGCTGGTTGATAAGCCGGCCGAGGGTTTCCTTGAGCAGATCCAGCCGGCCGCTGTGGTTGAGCATGCTGGCGATTTCCTTGGCGAGCTTCGCGGAAACGGAGTTCAGCGAGTTGCGCAGCACCTCGGGCCAATGTTCCGGATTGGCCAGCTTGTAGGATTCCAATGCGCGGTGATGCTTGGAGGAAGTGACGGATTCAAGCAGGGCCGAGAACTTCATGCCATCCTGCATCCACACCTGTTCCGCGGAAACTTCGCCTTCGGCCGGCGCCAGGCCGGCCGCCTCGCGCAGCTCATCGCGAACGAAAATGGCTTCCAACGCCACGGCCGGCTGGGTGCGCTGGTGCGTGACAATCTCGGGATTCAGGGCGGCAATGACCTCGGTGGCCGCGGCGCCCTTGTCCTTGAGATCGGGAAGCACCTTCAGCAGTTCGGAGACCACCGTCACCCGGGCTTTAAGGCCCTTGGCGGCGTGAAAATCCTGGAGCAACCGATCTTGCAGCGAGGTTTCCTTGGCCTGGAACACCACCGCTTCGGTCTTTTTGGACGGCACAATGAAATGGCCGTCCTTCTTCATTTCCCGGCGGGCCACTTCCCACCACTTCTTCCAGTCGTCACTGATGACATCCGGCACGAGCGACTGCTGAATCTGATCGGCGGTGGCCTTGCCACCAAAGCTGTTCAGGACGATCTTTACCAGTTCGATATGGCGGGCGGCCAGATGGCGGACCGCTTCGAGGTCGGCCGCCTTGCGGGCGAGAATGTGATCCTTGGCAATGGGTTTGAGGGATTCGGCGGCAAACGCCAGGTCCATCGGGTGTCCCGGTTTGCCCTGAAAATCGATGGTGAAGCGCGCGAAAACCGTGTCCACGGACTTGATGCGTCCGAAGCCCCAACTCCGATGAATACAACAGCCTGCCTCAGCCAACTGGGTGAGGGCCGCCACGTGCCGACCTTCAATTTTTCCAGCTGCTGCCAATTTTTCAAATTCTTCTTTCATATATTTTTAGACTCGCTTCCCACAAACAGAATTCGTTAATTAAAATTGTTGAACGACAAAAATCCAAGACAAATTGCGGCGCGGGTACTGTCCCAGCGCCTCACCAGCGGCGAATATACCGAGAATCTTCTGGAAACGGCGCTGGCGGCCGCCCGCCTGGCACCGGCGGATCGCGGCCTGTGCCATGAGCTGGTCTGCGGCGTGGTGCGCTGGCAGGCCACGCTCGACTGCCTGATCGCCCGCAAGACCGATCCCGCCCGCCAACAGCGGCCCGCCCTCATAAACCTGCTGCGGCTGGGTTTGTACCAGCTCTTCTGGCTGGAACGCATCCCCGCACACGCGGCCGTCCACGAGACCGTTGAACTTGCCAAAGAGTCAGGATACGGCGCACAGGCAGGGTTTATCAATGCTGTTTTACGAGGTTATGTGCGCGAGACCGACGCCATCAAGAAAATCCTGGCGGATATGAAGGTCTCCCAGCCGGCCCTCGGCTGGTCGCATCCGGACTGGCTGGTGGCGCGCTGGCAGCAACAATTTGGCCCCGAAAATTTGCGCAAGCTGTTGGAATGGAACAACACACCGCCCAAGACCTACGCCCGCGTCAATGCCCTGAAGTTCACCCCCGGCGAGGCCGCCGTCCCTCCGGGTACCCCCCTGCCACCCGGCCTGCCCCCAGTGCCGCCGCCCCGCCTGCGGGATGCCGGCGATTTGCTGACCCGCTGGCGCGAGGAGAACGTGGAATACGATTTCTTCACCCGGGACTGGACGGGCGAGAATCTCGCCTTTGAACTAAAATCACACCCGTCCCTCGCGCGGCTGGGCAGCCTGCGCGACGGCTGGTTTTACGTGCAGGACCCCAGCACCCTGCTGGCCCCCGTGATGCTGGACCCCGAACCCGGCGATAGCATCTTGGATCTCTGCGCCGCCCCCGGCGGCAAGACGACGTTCCTCGCGCAGCTCATTGAGAACCAGGGCCGCATCGTGGCCACCGACCTGGATCCCGAACGGTTGAAACGGGTCGTGGAAAATTGCGCGCGCCTCGGCGTCACCTGCGTGGAGACGCGGCGCAGTGATGGCCTGACGGCCGGCGGCGGCCGCGCCGGCGAGGCGGCGCCGAGCTTCGACAAAATCCTGGTGGACGCCCCCTGCTCCAACACCGGCGTGCTGCGCCGGCGCGTGGATTTGCGCTGGCGGATCCAGGCGACGGAAATCGACCGGCTGCACCACGCCCAACTCGAATTGCTCCGCCAGGCGGCGGCCAAATTGAAACCGGGCGGCGTGCTGGTGTACAGCACGTGCAGCCTGGAACCGGAGGAAAACTCCGGCGTGGTCAGCCAATTCCTGGCCGGCCAGCCCGGTTTCCGGCTGGATGGCGAACGCCAACTGTTGCCGTTTGCCAACGGCGTGGATGGCGCGTATGCTGCCCGGCTTAAGAGAACCTGATAAAATTATGGAACTGGATTTTGAAAAAGAATTTGCGGACCGGGCCTATCCGATCCTGGCCAGCTTGGTGACCCCGCGTCCCATTGCGCTGGTGACCACCCTGAGCCCGGATGGCAAGATCAACGCCGCGCCGTTCAGCTTCTTCAACCTGCTCGGCGCCACGCCGCCAATCTGCGGCTTTACGCCCGGCGATCGCGACGACGGCACGCCCAAGGACACGCCGCGCAACATCCGCGCCACGCATGAATTTGTGGTGAACCTGGTGGACGAGGCCATTGCCGAAGCCATGAACCAATGCGCCGCCGCCCTGCCCTACGGCGAAAACGAGCTGACCCGCGCGGGCTTGACCGCCGCCCCCTGCACCGTGGTGAAACCGCCGCGCATCGCCGAATCTCCCGCCAGCCTGGAATGCGTGGAATGGGGCACGCTGCTCATCGGCGACAACCGCGTGGTCATCGGCCTCATCAAGCGGTTGCATTTGCGCGATGAATTCTTCGACCGGGAAAAGCGCCGCGTACGCGCGGATAAATTGAAGACCATCGGCCGGATGGCTTCGCCGCACTGGTATTGCCGCACGACCGATCGCTTTGAAATGATCCGCCCGGCTTGAGGCTGGCCTAATCCAGCCACTGGCCCCAAAAACTTTCAAAATCCTGGCGCCGGCGGGCC
>CAYTJG010000346.1:0-6216 GCA_964437865.1 uncultured Bifidobacteriaceae bacterium
CGCCCTTGAGCTGATATTCCACCGGGTCTTCCACGGTGATGATCTTGCGGACGGCATCGTTGATTTCGTTGAGGGCGGTATAAAGCGTGGAGGTCTTGCCCGAGCCGGTGGGGCCGGTGACCAGGATGATGCCGTGCGGCAGGCGGAGCACGCGCTCGAAATGTTCCAGCTCGCGCGTGTTCATGCCGATCTGCCGCAGGCCGCGCAGAGTGGAGTTTTGGCGCAACAAGCGCATCACCACCGCCTCGCCGTGCAGCATGGGAATCACGGAAACACGAATGTCCACCTGGGCGTCATCAATGCGCACCTTGATGCGCCCGTCCTGCGGCAGGCGTTTTTCGGCGATGTTGAGATGACTCAAAATCTTGACGCGGGAAACAATGGCGGGTTGGAACTGCTTCAACTGCGGCGGCACCGGCACTTCCTGCAGTTCGCCGTCAATGCGGTAACGGATGCGGAATTCATCCTCGAACGGCTCCAAGTGAATATCCGAAGCGCGCAGGTCGATCGCGTCTTTCAGCACCTGGTTGACGAAGCGAATGATGGAGGCTTCGTCCCCGGCGCCCTCGTCGAGGTTGTTGTTCTCGGCGCTGTCATCGACCACCTGGATGCCCTTTTCCTCCTCCAGGGTGCCGATGGTATCGGCGCCGACGCCCAGGCGTTTCTTGATTTCGCGCTGGATGGCCTCCGTGGAGGCAATGACCGGCTTCAGGTTCAGACCGGTCAGCGTCTTGAGGGTATCGAGGCCTTGGGTGGCGAAGAGCCGGCTGGTGGCCACTTCCACGTGACCGTTGACGCGCTGCAGGGGGAGCAGTTCCTCCTTCAACAGAATGCGCGCGGGAAAAAGGGAAAGCAACTGACGATCCGGCTCCACGTCTTCGAGCGTGGTATAACCCAGGTCATATTCACCGGCCAGCCAGCGAAGAACCTCTTCCTCGTTGGCGGCCTGGGGGTGAGTGCGCAGCAGCGCATCCGCGTCCAGTGAAGAGAGTTGCCGGGACGCCACCATGCGTTCCAGCAACTGCTTCGTCGAAGAATCCTGAACTATCGGGGCGAGCATGGATCGTCAGCTGGTCAGGGGTGATTTAGCGTACGAGTCCCAGCAGGTAAGCTTGGGCCTCTTGTTTGCTGGTCAAGACGGCTTTCAAGGCGTCCTGGGCGGCTTCCAGCTTGGCTTGTTTCGCTTGCTGGGCGGTCTTGTATTTGGCGAGCAGGTCTTTGATTTGGGCGGCCGGAGCGTCATCATCCAGCGCCTTCTGCAAGGCTTCCTCTTCCGGTCCGGGCTGCGGGCCGAAACGGTTGCCGCGGGCGTTCTGGCCGCCCTGGCCGCCATTGCGGTTGCGGCCAAACATGGCGCGCATGGCGTTGCCTCCGAAGCCCGATTCGCGGCGGGCTTCCACGACCTTGGTCACCAAAGGTTGGACCGCCGTCCAATCAGCGTCGTTGGTGAAATTCAGGGTGTCGCGAATGCCTTCCATCATGCGTTGCTGCATGGCCGCCGGGTCAAAGTTCCGGCCACCGCCGGGCCCGCCGGGGCCGCCGCCACCAGGGCCACCGCCGTTGTTACCGTTGTCTTGCGCCAGGAGACTGCCGTTACCCAAAGCCAGGGTGGCCGTCACCGCGCATAGTGTGAGGATGTGATTCAATTTCATGCAAACTTTCCTATGGTTATTGGTTCTCCACAACTTCGGCGACCCACGTGTGCGAGTCCGCCGGTTCGCCATGTCATACGCAAGCGACATGCCAACGGAAAAACACGTATTTCCCAATGAATGCGGGTTTGGGCCTGCGCAAAGGCTGCGCGGTTGGCGCCGGGTGCGCAGGAATTGCGCAGGCCGCCGGCGGGGGGCCAGGGGGCGATTGGGATGGGCTCAGGTGAAGAAGTTGAGGGAACTGATGATCTTGTTGTAAACTGGCGTGCGGCTGGCAATGGTTTGTGCCGTGGAGGTGAGCACCACCTGGTAAACGTAACCTTCCCCCTGTTTCACGTAGATTTCGGTGAAGATACAGAAAATCTGTCGGCCCAGGGCATCGGCCGCCGGGCTGGGCACCTGGAACCGGACGGCGGGATGGCCGGCGACCTCCGTCTGTTCGGGCACGCCGAGGATGGTATTGGCGTTGGCGGCCACTTCGAGTTGCAACACGTCTTCCACCTTTTCGTTCGGGCTGGGCGGGTCATCCTGATGTGTGAGAAAATCCCGCTGGACCTGCTCCCACTGGGCCTGCAGGGCCGCCGTTTTCGTCTGGTCCTGGGCGACCTCCGTGTCCAGTTGCTGCTTGGTGATTTGCGTCTGCAGCTTGCGATAGAGGCGCCGGGCCAGTGTGCGATAGATGACAATGTTGTCCATGAACGCCTCCGCATTCTTGGGCGCGTACAGGATCATGGTGTTGTCCGTGGCGGCCCATTCCTCCGGCACATGGGCCACGAGTTTGAAATCCTCGCTGAGCAGCCGGCGATAGTGG
Source organism: uncultured Bifidobacteriaceae bacterium (assembly GCA_964437865.1). Taxonomy (GTDB): domain Bacteria; phylum Verrucomicrobiota; class Verrucomicrobiia; order Limisphaerales; family UBA11358; genus UBA11358. Next base: position 2,464 of record CAYTJG010000346.1, read on the forward strand.
TCCGGCGGCGGGTCCTGGCGCACGAGTTGGTTCTGCAAGTTCTTGATCTGTTCGGCCATCTTTTCCTGGTTGGTGTTGCCCAGTTCGCGCGAGAAGTTGTGAAAGGCCTGCCACAAGGCGCCGAAGGTCACGAGGAAGCCGACAATCGCGCCACCCAATTTGAGGCCGCGGCTGTCCTCGAAGGCGGCGGTGGATTCCAGGAACTTGAAGACCACGATTGCGCCCACGAGGGAGCAGATGAAAATGACGACGACGGCCGTCAAGGGCGTTTTGAGTCGGTCCATGGGCTGATTTGGGTTAAGGGGCGTTTGGGCCTCACTGAGTCGAACGGTGCGTAAAAGACGCGCACCCCTTTTACTGATAATACTAATTATACATAAAACGAATGATCCGTCGAGTGTTTTGTGGTGGGGGGGGGAAACGATGGGGCGTAAAACTGACTGAGTGCGGAAGGAGGGGGGCGGGCGTGCCAGGCGCTGGTGGGGCGCGTCACTCCGTGCGCGCCGCGAGCGTAACGTGGCTGGCTCACAGCCCCAGGCGATTACAACTGAACCGCTGTGTGGATGACGCGTAGCGGACCAATTAAGTGCGGAGTTCGGAATGCGGAGTTTCGGGTCGCGGGCAGGCGCGGCGCGCGAGGAGAACGAAGCAAGATCGACGGCGGTCGTGGCGCAGGCATTCTTGCCTGCGGGTTCACGGGACTTTCCAGTCCCGTGTTTCTTGGCAGTTCATCTGGCACCTGGAATTGGCGACTGGAAAGTCGCCTTTACCCGCCGACAAGAATGTCTGGGACGCCATGCGTGCGTGCCTGTCAGCCGCAGGTCGGAAACGCTCAAGCCATTCGCTTGCGGAGCCATCAAGCCCGCGCCGACGTCCGTCAAGATTCGTCAACTGCTTCATCAGTCATTCCGCCCGTCTCTGTCCTTTTCATTTCGAATTTTCCAAATCGTCGCCGCAATGGCCAGAAGCAACAGCCATATAATGAACAGGCCGCCCAACACAGACCCAAGATCTGCGGCAACCTGAGGCCAGAGAAAAGGTGCAATCGCAAACCGAAGGATGAGGATCACCATTACAGGTGCTATAACGCCCATGGTCGCCCATCGCGCAAAGTTCGGACTGGAGCCAGGTGCTTTCACGGTGCCCATTCTGCTAACGACCCCAAAGCCGAGCCGAGCCGGATCTGTGGTTGGGCTCAACGCGGCTCATCTCGATGAACTCAAGTGTGCGCCCGGCGTCGACTCCGGCTAATTGGTAAAGCCACCTGCCCATATCTAGGTCCGGCACCGCCGGTAAATGGCGGCAGTGATCAATGCCGGAATGACTGCAAGCGCTGTCGCTATTAGAGCAACAATCATCGGGCCAACAACCAAATTCACAAAAATGTCAACGAAAGTTGGGGGCACTCCGCCCGTCGCAGTACCAAGGACAGCGCAGACACCGCCGCTTAAGATGCCGCTCAAAATCGACCCAATTCCAACGCACTCGGTAAAACTTCGTTTATAATAGCACCGTGCTAAAACATAATACTCCAACGCCGCTGTCACGATAAGAAAAGCGAGTATAAACAACGCGGGGAGCATAGTGGCTTAACGACCAGGACCTGAGCCACCGCCGACTTGTGGCATGGACGGCGCAACGGAATTGTCCGCATCAACGGCGGATGGCTCCTGGGAAAGGTTGGACGAAGCCGGTCTCATTCTCGATGGGCTTTGCGTGAGAGTAACCGCCCGTCAGGGGCGAACTCAAGTGTCTCCTCGTCATAATATCCCTCCCAAGGGCGGTCCCAATGCGTAGGCCGAAGCGTTGGAGTTCCCTCAATTACAACTAGATTAGTGTCGCGACTTCGCTCGACGGCGTAAGTGTGGTCAACGCCAGTACATGGCGAAGATGGCGGCGCAACCGATGTATGAAACACCGTCCCCTGCAAATCCAATAATCGAATGAGTGCTTGGTGCTGAACATCGCAGAACTGATCTAAACCTAAATTGTATGGATTCGGACCTCCCTCGAAGTGCCAAGCCAGCACATCGAATAGTGCCTGCGGTTCGCGAGCGTGCTTGCCAAGTGTCCTGTCCAGAAGCTGGCAACCATCACCGACGGGCATCGGGAAATACTGACGACGTTGCCATTCCTCAGACCGATAATCATGCCACACAATGAATAGTCCGACGAATAGTCCGACGAGCATGACTGCTGTCAAACCTCCTACGATTTGAACCGTTCGGTTCATATTTAGCACGAGGAGATACCTAACTTTTACTGAACAACTGACCGTGCATGAGGTCGTGCCCAGGTGACTTTTGCGGTCCGATGGCTACCATGGATTTATGAAAGCGCACCTGCGAATTTCTGTCAAAGATTTTCAATGAAATAAAAACCTCAAGATCCGGCTCGCCCGGGTTTCGTTCGATCACAACTGCCAGTTTTGCGTCAAAATGAATGGCCAATCGTGGCCGAAAGATGGCAGGCCGGTTTCGCTTACTCGCCTGCTCACAGCAGTCCGCAAGTCGCTGGGGGGGCGGGTGTGCCAAGCATAGGTGGGGCGCGTCACTCCGTGCGCGCCGCGAGCGTAACGTGGCTGGCTCGCAGACCTGGACGATCACGCGTCAAGGGCGGCGGTGATGACGCGCAGCGTGTCGGGAGGAGCATGATTTCAAGGCGGGGCGTTGGAGTGAATCCGAATACGCACCACCAAGCTCGCGCACCTCCTCATCGTCAACGATGGTGTCCGCTGGAACCAAAACTCGGCGTCGCCCGGCGGCATAATGTGGCCTCAGCAGTCGAATGGAAGCGGCTCGCTGCGAGCGCGACCTCGTGACCGCTGGAGTGCAACCACCGGGATTCCTCAGGTCCATCTTTGATGAAGATGTCTGGTGGCTGGCTCAGGCGCGTTATGACGGCCAACGACCATGAGGCGAGCAGCGGTTGATTTCTGACGTGAACCGCGATCGCGGAATGCAAGTGCGGACGGCGGACGGCTCCGGGAAACTATTAGGCCTGATTGACATATTTTTCAGGATTGGCATTAAATTGAATAGATTTTCCTCGCGGTATACTAAGGCTACGCCACGAACTGCCAGCGAATGGCATCTAAATTAACCGTGTCTCCATCTGGCCAGGGAACACCCCGGCACTTAGCCTTTCGCTCGGCGCGGCCGCTGCTTGGCTGACACAGAGCGGATGATGAGACTGCCCGCGCCAGTCGGCGACCAGGGCACTTTGGACTGCGCCACCGCAGAGGCTAACAACGCTTCCACTTCAGGACGATTCAGCACGGCGGCTGAATCGAGGCGCAGGAAGCGGGTTTGTTTACCCGAGCCGGAGAGGATTTTCTCCGGATCAGACAGTTTCGCCCCATGCAGGAAGCACAGCCCCACTCCGTTTGAAGCTGCCGTGATCGAGAAAAGGCATTCGGATGGCCGCTCGGTCGGACCGTATCCAATAACAAAGAAATTGTAGTTGTCGTAGACCAGCTCGTGGGCCGCGGGAAAACGGTGACGTAATGCTTTGCGCACGGCGCGAATCAAGGTCTGATGCTTCGGTGCAAACTTGTCAATGAAGCCTGCCAGCTGTTTTTCGGGCAGTGTGCGAATAGAGGGCATGGTTTGCTTATGTCTATTCGGCCGCAAATTTGCGGTTAGCCTCCGCTTTCATGGCTTTCATATAGGCGTGGTTTTCTGGCTTGTCAACGGGAGAATGATGGTGAACGAGCCCGCCTACGCTGCGCTTCGGCGCGGCAGCCTTCGCCCT
>CAYTJG010000347.1:0-6212 GCA_964437865.1 uncultured Bifidobacteriaceae bacterium
CCACCTACGCCTTGAAGGACTACTATGAGGCCACCGGCGACGCGCGGGTGCCCGTGGTGCTGGACCGCTATTTCCACTACATGGGCGAGCATCTGGCCCAGCATCCCCTCAACGAATGGGGCAAGGCGCGCGCGGGCGATGAAATGGAGGTGGCGCTCTGGCTCTATAACCGCAATGGCGACACCAATCTTCTGTCGCTCGTCCGTGAGTTGAGGGAGCAGGCCTATGACTGGACGGGAATTTTCACCAGCAACCGCTTCATGCTCTATGGCAAGGATTTTCAGCCCAAACACAACGTCAATGTGCAGCAGGCGCTGAAGTTCCCGCCGGTTTACCATCAACTCTCGGGGCGGCCGGATGATGACGCAGCCTTGGCGTTGGGCTTGGACAACCTGATGCGTGAGCACGGCTTGGCCTGCGGCATCAACAGTGGCACGGAATTTCTGGCGGGTAACTCCAGCATCCAGGGAGTGGAACTGTGCGCCACGGTGGAAGCCATGCTCAGCCTGGAAACCGCCGTGCGGATCAACGGTGATCCGCGACTGGCGGACCGGCTGGAGACCATTTCGTTCAACGCCTTGCCCGCCGCCTTGGGCAACGATATCAAGGCCCATCAATATTACATTTTGCCCAACACCGTCATTGCCACCAACGGCGGCAACGGTTTCAACCAGGATTATGCCAACGCGCTTTTACCCGGGCCCTATTCCGGGTTTCCGTGCTGCCGCTATAACTTTCACATGGGATGGCCCAAGTTCGCCCAAAACTCCTGGGCAGCCACCGACGATGGCGGGCTGGCGCTGCTGGCCTACGCTCCGACCGAGGTGAACGCCACGGTGCAAGGCACCGGGGTGCGGGTCACCGAAGATACGAGCTATCCTTTTGCTGACGAGGTTCGGCTACACGTGGCCGTGGGCAAGTCGGTGACTTTTCCGCTGGCCGTGCGCATTCCCGCGTGGTGTGGCGACGCCAGTATCACCGTCAACGGCCGCCCGCAAGAACAGGTGGCGGCCGCCAGTTTCCATCGCCTGGAGCGCAAATGGAAGAGTGGCGATTCCGTGGTCATACGGTTGCCCATGCCGGTGCAACTGGTCCCCGGCCCGGGCCGGTCGGTGGCGGTCACCCGCGGGCCGCTGGTCTATTCGCTCAAGATCGGTGAGCAATGGGACGTGCGCACGCCGGATCCGCTCAAGCTGGGCTTCGACGAGTTCGAATTGCACGCCACCACGCCCTGGAACTATGCCTTGCAGGTGGACCCGGCCAATCCGGCCGCGGCCTTCACCTTCACCAATCTGGGCCGGCCGGAAAACCCGTTCGATGCCCAACAGCCTTCGGTGGCGCTGGTGGCGCAGGCGCGGCCCGTGGCGGACTGGACGATGGGCTGGCTGGGCACGCATGCGTTTGAACCGCCGGTGAGCCCGGTGACGGGCGATGGTCCGCTGGAAAGCGTCACCCTGGTGCCCTTCGGTTCGGAGCATTTGCGCATCAGTTGGTTTCCCACCCTGGGCACACCGCAGCCGGTGACCAACGCCTTCACCGAGGATTTTGATCCCTCCTGGAGCCGGCGCTGGACGATTTTCGGCGGCAATTGGGTGGCGCGTGACGGCGCCCTCAGCACCGTGCCGGCTTCGGCTAATGGGGCCAAGGCCTTTGCCCTGGCCACCGCCTTCACCAATTTTGTTTATGAGGGGGATGTCCTGGCCGGCAGCGAGGGCAACGCCGGATTGATCTTCCGGGCCAGCCGGCCGGACATCGGCGCGGACACCTATTGCGGCTACTACGTGGGCATTGACCCGCAATCCGTGCGCATGGAATTTGGGTACACCAGCAATGCCTGGCATGTGCTGGCCACCTCGCCCATGAGTTGTTCCCCGAATAAGTTTTACCGTTTGAAAATCGAGGCGGTGAACACCCATTTCAAAATCTCCATCAACGGCCAGCCAGTGATGAACGTTGAGGACGACCATTTCGCCGGCGGCATGATTGGCGTTCGCGATTTTTGCCGGAATGAGAAGAATTCCCTGTCCAGCTTTACCGCCCTCACGGTCAAGCCGCTGTCGCCTTAGTGGATGGGGGGCAGTTCCTCGGGCGCGATTTTCTGAACGGCTTCACCGGCCCGGAGGCGCAAGCGGGGGAACTGAAAGCGTCGGTGGAAGCGGCAGGCGGACGCTGAACGAGGAACCGGCGTTATCGGCGCTGGTCACCTCGATGGTGCCGCCGTGCGCCTGGACGATGGAGTGGGAAATGGCCAGGCCCAAGCCGGCATGGTTGCCCGTGCGCGAGCGATTTACGCGGTAGAACCGCTTGAAGATATGAGGCAGGTGGGAGGCGGGGATGCCGCAACCCGTGTCGGCCACCGTGAGCACGGCCTGGCGGCCGTCCTGGCCGGTGGCCACGCGGATTTCACCGCCGTCCCGGTTGTAATGGATGGCGTTGGCCAGGAGGTTGGTCACCACTTGCGCGAGGCGTTCGCTATCGCCCAAGACCTCGGCGGGTGCCAGGTCGCAATGGATCTGCAAGTTGCGGGCGGCGGCCAGCGGACGGATCAGGTCCACGCCTTGCGCGGCCAGCGCGGCCAGATCAATCTTCTCCCGATGCAAGTTCACCTGCCCCGCATCAAAACGCGCCAGTTCCAGCAGCGAATCGGTCAATCGCCGCATGGACTGGGCGGTTTCCAGGCTGGCGGCGATGGACTCGCGATAATCGGCCGGGGTTCGATCGCGGGTGAGCGTGGTCTGGGCTTCGGAGATCAACACAGCCAGCGGGGTGCGCAGCTCGTGGGCGGCGTCCGCCGTGAATTGCTTTTGCTGGGCAAACGCCGTTTCCAGCCGGGCAAACGTGGAGTTCAAAACACCGGCGAGCTGGCCCAGCTCGCTGTCTGTTTCCTCGGCGCCGATGCGTTCGGCGAGGTTGCCCGCTGCAATGCGCTGGGCGGCGGCGCTGATCTTATCCACCGGCCGCAAGGCGCGGCCGATGATGAGCCAGGCGCCACCCAGTCCGAGCGCCAGGACGACGAAACTGCCGAGTGCCAGCCAATCGGCAAAGCGCCGTTGGGCGGCCCATTCCTCCGCCAGCGTAAGGCCCACCAGCAGGCTGTCGCCGCCCTCGGTGGCGTGAAACATCTCGCGATACCCCGCGCGTGTTCGGGCATAAGTGCCGGTGTCCTTCTCCGAAACCGCCGGGCGGAAGACGGCTTCGGGGCAATTGCTGGACTGGGCGAGCGCGGTAGCCAGATCGCGCGTCCAGATCCGGTAATAGAATCCGTCCGCCACATAGATGGCAAACCGGCGACTGGCGGTGGCGATCTGGTTGCTGCTCAGGATGCCACCCAAAGTAGTGAACTCGGTGGGCGGACTGGTATTCTGAATTTGATCTGGTTCGTGGTCAGACCCTCGCTCTGGACCTCGGCCGGGCGGTTGGTTGGAGCGATGGTCCGGTCGTTGATCGGGTCCTTGGTTGGATCGTTGATCGGGCGGTCCGCCGGGTGGTTGATTGTCTCCGGGCGGCGGGCCGGGAATATCGTCGTCAAAGTCCGGTGGGGGGCCGAAGCGGTCGCCCATAAACTGCGGCGGCCGGCCGCCAAACGCCGGCTGCGAAAAAGCCAGGGGATAAAGCGAGGCGTTCAAGAAGGCCAGCCGTCGCTGCAAGGCGTCGTCCAATTGGGCCATCCGGCCGGCCGAATAGATTTTGCAGGCGGCGAAATCCAGGGCGCCCAACATCAGGGATAGAAAGAGGGCGATCCAGAGAATGAGCCGCCAGCGGATGGACTTGGTGAACTTCATTTCTCGATGCAATAACCCTGGCCCCGGCGCGTGGCGATGATTTCGGCGCCCAGCTTTTTGCGGATGCCGAAAATATGCACGTCCAGCAGATTGGAGAGAGTGTCATCGTTTTCGTCGAAGAGATGATCGTATAGCTCGGTGCGCGAGATGACTTCGCCACGGTGAAGGGCCAGGTATTCCAGGATGGCAAACTCACGGCCGGTCAGGACCACGGGTTGCCCGGCCCGGGTGACACCTTTGGCGCGCGCATCCAGGGTGACGTCGCCAATCTGGATTTCATTGGTGGTTTTATTGGCACTGCGGCGGATCAGGGCGCGAATGCGGGCGAAGAGCTCGGTCAAATCGAAGGGCTTTACCAGGTAATCATCCGCGCCGGTGTCCAAGCCGCGGACGCGGTCGCTGTACGCGTCGCGGGCGGTGAGCATGAGCACCGGGGTTTGTTTTTGCTGGCGGAGGCGTTTGAGCAGTTCCCAGCCGTCCAGCTCCGGCAGCATGACGTCCAGCACAATGGCGTCATAATCGTTGGTCGCCGCCTTGAACAGCCCGTCCCGGCCCTCCCCGGCGGTATCCACGGCATAGCCCGCCTCGCGCAACGCCTTGGCCAGGTTGCGTTGCAGGCGCGGTTCATCTTCGACTACCAGAATCCTCATGGCTGCGATGGTTTGGTCGGATGGCAACATAAACCGGCTCGCGCCCGGAAACACGCTTTTTAGGGTCGCGACGGGGGAATAATAATCAGCCGTGGATTAAGCCTTGATTAAATTCCGGCCGGCTTGCGGTCGGTATTGGCGGAAGTTTTCCGCCTTAATCATCACTTAATGGAAGTGGGCGTATAGTGCGCGCATGAAAGGAATCGAAGCATGAAATACAGAACAACAGTGTGCCACTTGGGATTGGTGACCGCCCTTTGTCTGGGTGGCGGGGCGCTGCAAGCTCAGGATGATAACAGCGGGCCGCCCGGGCCGCCACCAGATAGCGCCGGGGGCGGGCAGGGGGGCAACGGTGGGCCGGGAGGCAATTTTGATCCCGCCCAATTCCAACAGCGCCTGATGGAACGGGTGCGCGCAGGTCTTAGCGTGACGAACGATGATGATTGGGCAGCGATCAAGCCGCTCGTGCAAAAGGTGATGGACGCGCGCCGGGAGACTGGTGATGGCAATGGTCCGGGCGGTGGCGGACCGGGTGGCCCTGGCGGTCCTGGCGGTCCCAATGCGACGGCCAACTCGGCGAGCCGTTCAACGCCGTCTGGCCCGGCAGCGCCGTCGGCCAGTCCGGAACGGCAGGCGCTGCAGACGGTGTTGAATGCGGATGCATCGGTTGGAGAAGTCAAGGATGCCCTGGCGAAGTATCGCGCCGCTCGCAAGGAGAAACAAGCCAGGCTGGAGGCCGCCCAGAGCAACCTCCGGAGTGTGCTCTCAATCAAGCAGGAAGCCCAGGCGGTCTTGCTGGGACTCCTGCAGTGAAGCTTGGCCAATCAGACCGGCTGGCCGCGCGCAGGCGGGCGGGCCAGCCACGCCGCAGACGAGGCTGGCTGGTTAGCCAATCGCAGACAATTAAATTTCCGCCGGGTTATGGGTTGGGCCAGTGGACGGCCTCGCAAGTCAGCTAAACCGGCGGTCCTTCTCCAAGCTGATTTGCCCTTCTGACCGCGTTGCCCGGACGCGGCAAGTCCATACCGGGCATTTATTCATTATTGACTCTTTGGTTGCACTGGCCTTAGATAGGTATCAATCATGCAAGGTTGATTTTATTAACCTGAAGTCAAATGGGAATTCGGGATGAAAACTGGACCTGTTCAACGGGCCTTCACTTTGATTGAGTTGCTGGTGGTCATCGCCATCATCGCGATTCTGGCCGCCTTGCTGTTGCCGGCCTTGTCCAAGGCCAAGGAGCGGGCTCATACCATCCACTGCATAAACAACCTGCGACAGTTGACGTTGTGTTGGACCCTATACACCCACGACAATGACGATTTCGTTCCCCATAACTGGACCCTGGACAACGGCGACAATTCTCCGGATAGCTGGATCGCGGGCAACGTTCGCCGAACCGTGGAGGCCACCAACGCTGAGTACATTCAGGTGGGCACGTTGTTTGAGTACAACAAATCCACCGCGCTTTACCACTGTCCTGGCCTGGCGGGCATCAAGGGGGCGGACCCCACGCCGGTGGACACGGCTTGGCTGGTCCGCTCAGTTTCAATGAATGGGCGGATGGGGTGCGCCACCCCCGGCACGTCATCGACGGCGGGACCCGTTTGGGACGCCTCGGTCCAATGGCGGCCAAGCTACCAGCCGATTCTCAAAACCTTTCAAATCCAAAGGCCGGGCCCGGTCGGCGCCATGGTTTTTATCGACGAAAGTCTGGGCACGATTGATGACGGCTTTTTCTATCAGAAGCTCGGCGCCAACGTGACTCAATGGGACAATT
>CAYTJG010000348.1:0-6157 GCA_964437865.1 uncultured Bifidobacteriaceae bacterium
CGCGCGGCGCGGCGGCTGGCCAGTCAAGCGGCGCGTGGTGGTGCGGGCTTTCGTTGTGCACGGATTCCCTTGTGAAAGCTTTGATTTTTGTTTTTTGTCTTCTGTCGGCCTGGGGCCAACTGAAGGCGCAGACCAATGTTTGGCAACCGTCGGCCGGTCACACCCAAGTGCCCATCTGGCCGGGGACCGCGCCGGATTCCCAGCCGGTGGTGGGACCGGAATTTATCCGTCCGTATAAGAACAAGGTGGCCGATCGCCCGGTGCTGGTGGTGGAACGGGTGGCGCAGCCCACCATGACCGTGTACTCCCCGAAAGGCACGAATACCGGGGTGGCAATGGTGGTGTTTCCCGGGGGCGGCTACGATATTTTGGCCATCGATGTGGAAGGGTCGGAGGTTTGCGAGTGGCTGGCCGCCCGGGGAATAACCGGCGTGTTGTTGAAGTACCGGGTTCCGGGTCCGGGACCGTATGGGGATGGCCAGGAGCAGCGGCAAGCGGCCCCGGTGGCCCCCACGGCGCTCGAAGACGCGCAGCGAACGATCGGCTTGGTGCGGGTGCACGCGGCCGAATGGCAGATCGATCCGCACAAGGTGGGCGTGATGGGGTTTTCGGCCGGCGGGCATCTGGCGGCGGCCGTGAGCACGCATTTTGAGCGGCGATTGTATCCCGTGGTCGATGCGGCGGATCAGGAGACCTGCCGGCCTGATTTCGCGGTGATTCTTTATCCGGCCTATTTGCTGGAGCACGCGACGCACGATTTCGAGTTGAATCCGGGGATTCCGGTCACCGGGCAAACGCCACCCACGTTCTTGGTGCAGGCGGAGAATGACCCGGCGGCCACGGTGCAGAATTCGCTGGTGTATTACGCCGCGCTGAACAAAGCGGACGTGGCCGCGGAACTGCACATCTTTTCGCAGGGCGGGCACGGGTTTGGGCTGCGGAGCACGCCGTTTCCCATCAGCGACTGGCCGGGGTTGATGGAACGCTGGCTGCGGACCATCGGCATAATTTCGAAATAGACCCGCAACTGGCGTTTGATTCGGCGGGCTAAATTGGTTAATTTGGCATTGTGATTCACGACGCATCACTGGACGACCTGCTGCAAAAGGTCTGGGACGGCCGGCGCATTGACCAGGCCGAGGCGCGGCGCCTCTACGGGCTGCCGCTGGAGGAACTCGGCGCGCTCGCCGACCGCCGCCGGCAATTGGCCAAGGCGGCGGCCTATGACGGCCGCGGCAACGAGATCGTCACCTTCAACATCGACCGCAACGTCAATTACACGAACGTCTGCAACGTCTATTGCAAGTTCTGCGCGTTTTACCGGGTGGAAAAAGACGACGATGCCTACGTGATCTCCCTGGCCGAGATGGATGAAAAAATCGCCGAAACGCTCTCCCTCGGCGGCACGCAGATTCTCATGCAGGGCGGGCATCATCCCAAGCTGACCAAGCAGTGGTACCTGGATCTGCTCTCGCACATCAAGAGCAAGTGGCCGCAGATCAACATCCACGGCTTCAGCCCGAGCGAATTCGTGCATTTCCGGGATGTCTTCCACGAGCCGCTGGAGAAGATCATCGGTGATTTCAAGGCCGCGGGCCTGGGATCCATCCCCGGCGGCGGCGGGGAAATCCTGGTGGACCGCGTGCGCCGGCGCGTCTCGCCGCTCAAAGCCATGAGCGATGACTGGCTGGAGGTCATGGATGTGGCGCATCGGCTGGGCTTGTATTCCTCGGCCACCATGATGTTCGGCCACGTGGAAACGGTGGCCGACCGCATCGAGCATCTGGAGCGCCTGCGCGTCCAGCAGGAAAAGTCCCTGCGACGGAAGGCGGACAGCGAGAAAGCCGGGGCTCATCCGGCGGGCGTGGCGCCGGCGCATTTCACGGCGTTCATCGGCTGGACGTTTCAAGCCGAGCACACCAATTTGAAGGCGCCGGCCGTGGGCGCGCATGAATATTTGCGCACGCAGGCCCTGAGCCGCATCTACCTGGACAACTTCGAAAACGTGCAGAGTTCCTGGGTGACGCAGGGCCTGGAGATCGGCCAGATCGCCCTCAAGTTCGGCGCCAACGACCTCGGCAGCATCATGATCGAGGAGAATGTGGTCTCGCAGGCCGGCACCACGTTCCGGATGACCGTGGCCGACATGCACCGGCTCATCAAGGAACTCGGCTACGAACCGCATCAGCGAAATAACTGGTACCGGCTGGTGAATTAGCCGCCGCGGCGCGTGGCCGACAAATTCGTTGTTTCCACGGACCTTCGTGGTAGTTTCTCTGCTGTGGATACTGTTACGCACCTGACCAATCAACTTGTGGCTTCGTATGCCAAGGTGGGCGGCATCAATCATTTGGATGGCAAAAACCTGCCGTCCAAGCGCGCCGTGGCCGCGTTGACGGTGGATTTGCTGCGGCTGCTGTTTCCCGGGTTTTTCGACGAAAGACCGATTCACTCGTCCGAAATCAAGGTGGAGACGGCGGCGTTGCTGGATGCGGTTGTGGGTTCGCTCGAAGACGAAATCCGCAAGAGCCTGGAGTATCATCCGCCCCAGGGCCTGGCCAAAAAGGACATTCATGGCGAGGCGCACAAGCTGACGATGGAACTGCTGAACAAGCTGCCGGCTTTGCGGGAAATTCTGCAAACCGACATGCAGGCGGCGTTCGATGGCGATCCGGCGGCGTCCAGCAAGGATGAAGTGCTGGTGGCGTACCCGTTTGTGGAGGCGATTGCCGTTCAGCGGCTGGCCCATGAGCTTTTTCAAAAGCAGGTGCCGCTCATTCCGCGCATCATGGCTGAATGGGCCCACGTCCGCACGGGCATGGAGCTGCATCCCGGCGCCCAGATCGGGTCTTATTTTTTTGTGGACCATTGCACCGGCACCGTGGTGGGCGAAACCTGCGTGATTGGCAACCATGTGAAGATGTATCACGGGGTGACGCTCGGCGCCAAATCCACCGGGGGCGGCCAGCAATTGCGCGGCAAGAAACGGCATCCCACCATCGAGGATTACGTGACGATTTATCCCGGCGCCACGATCCTGGGCGGCGATACGATCATCGGGTCCGGCAGCACCATCGGCGGCAACGTCTTCCTGATGGAGAGTGTGCAGCCGAATTCGCTGGTGATCTATGACGGTCTGGACATGCGGGTGTTGAGCAAGAACGACCGCAACACCGCGATTGATTTCCAGATCTGAAAGCCGACCGGGACCTTCACTGTTCGCCGGCCAGTTGCTGCCGCCATTTTGCCCGGTAAGCTTTCAACGCCGCCGCCAGTTCTCCCGTCAGCGCCGCGATTGGCCGGTATTTCACCCCCAGCGCCGCCGTGTCCACGGCGTAGGGATGCATGTGCAAAAACGCCGCCTTGCCAACGATCGCGGCGCCGAGCGTGGTGGTTTCGGTGACGGCCTGGCCGTGCTGGTCAACCAGGGCGTAAACCGGGTGGCCGGTCAGCGTCGCGAGCACTGTGGCAAAGAACGAATCCTTGGAACCGCCGGCGGTCAGCACCAGGGGCACTTCCACCTCGGGCGAAATGGCCGCCACTTGCTCCGCGGTGGTCAGGGCCGTCATCAGGTTGGCCGCGAGATAAGCGGTCAGGCCGTTGGCGAAGAAGGCCGCTTCGTTGACAATCCCACCCTTGACCAGCGGGAACGGGCCCGTGCCGTGGTTTGCCGGATTGATGTTCGGCAGCACAAAACAATTGGCGGCGCGCAAAAGGTTCAGCAGCTTGGCTTCATCCCAATGCGGGTCGAAATCCCGGCCCCGGGCCTGGGCCAGCTTTTTAAGATGCGCAAAATCCGCGCCGCCGCCGTAGCGCGCGGTCACCACTGATTCGCCGTCCACCGTTCCCTGAATGATGATGTCGCGGGTGTAGCCATCGCCCGGCACCTTGGCGACGCCGCCCATCTGCGCGATCATCGTCCAGGTGCCCGCTTCCACCTGCACCACCGGCCGGCCCGCGGCGGCCGGATAGGCCTGATAAAATGTCGAGAGAATGGGGAGGTGCGAAAGGCAGGTGTCGTGCCCGCCCGGAACCACCAGTGGCGGGGCGGCCAGCTTAAGCTGCGCCGCCTGCGCGGCCGGCATGGTACCGATGGTCTGGTAACAGACGGACGGGGTGGGTGGCACGAGCCGCTGAAAGCTCTTGACCTGCTGGCTAGCGTGGCTGGGCGTGCCCGGCCGGCCGCAGACATCCCGCGTGCCGGTGTGGCACAACCAGTAACTGTGTTCATTGCCTGCCCGTTTGATGGCGGCGAGGTAGTCGTTGCCGAGGAAATGGCCCCCCATTAACGCGCCATATTGCCCAAAGCCGGCGGCCTGCGCCAGCAACTGCGGGCGGACCATTTCTTCATACAACAGCCGTTTTAGCAGCGTCAGCGAGCCCGGAAAGTCGCGGATGGAACCGGTTTCCTGAAAAAACTCCTCGCGCGAACCCGCCAGTTGGGCAAAGGCTTCATTCACTGCCTCCGGATAACCCTGCGTGTAAGCCAGCGTCAGGCGCCGGCCCGGAACCTCCAACAACGTGTTGTCCGCGCCCACCAAGCCGCCCGAGGCACCGCGTGCGACTGGCGCCACCACCGCCGCGGCGCGGCAGCCAGCCGGCAGCGATTGAATGACCGAATCAAACCAGTCAAACTCCTCGCCGGTGGCGTTGTATTGCAAACCCGCGTGTTCCGTGTGGGGGCTGTCGGTGCTGGCGGAATGGACTGTGGCGAGGGTTTCGAAATCCAGCGCCTCCAGCTTGATATTGGACGCTCCGTCAACGGGAACGAGGATCGTTTTGGGTGCCATGGGGTCTTGAATTAATCCGCCGGGGCGTTTGGTTTTGATTGCAGGTCACTGTGCGGCCGGAGCTGCGGCTGGCGCCGGCGTGGCGGCGGCCGTTTCCTGGCCGAGTTTGCCGCTGTAGCCGGAGAGGACCGCCGAGCCCAGCAGCACCACGAGTCCCAGCCCGAGCAGGCTGCGGGTCCGGACGCTGGTGCCCTTCCACTCGCCGAGCATCAGGCCCAGCACGCCGCTGAACATGATTGAGCTGGCCATCAATACCGCCCAGCCGACATAGCTCTGGCTGCCCATCTGCGGCTCACCCGTCTTGAAGGCAACAAACTGGCAAACCCAGATGGCGCCGGCGATGGCGCCGAAAAAGATATTCGGAAGGATCGGCGCGCCTTTCCGGGTGTAATCGCCGAAGGTCTTGTTTTTGGCGTTGAGGAAAAGGCACCAGAGGAAATTGACGGTGAAGCCGCCCAGCAGCGCGACGACCAGCACCGGCATGCCCGCCCAAGCCACCGGCGTCGCCGGCGGGGTCGTCAAGGCCAGTTTCTCAATCGTCGGTCCGCCGACCAGGCCGAAGCCGAGCGCGGCGCTCATCAGGCCCGAGAACACGGCCACCAGCATCCCCTTGCTGAAATTGTATTCCGCCACGGCCTTTTTCTTCTCCGCTTCCGGCAGTTCCTTTTCCTTGGACATGCCCGCCAGGCCGACCAGCACGATGCCGGCGAGTGACACCAGGACGCCGATCAACGAAACGATGCCCGCGTTGGATTGGAACAACCCGCCGAACTCGCCTTTGAGGACCTTGGGCACGATGGTCCCCGCGGCCGAACACAGGCCGCAGCCGATCGCCAGGCCGAGGCCGACGCCGAGGTAACGGATCATCAGCCCCCAAGTGAGCCCGCCGAAGCCCCACGCCGCGCCGCAAAGGTAGCAGTACCAGAGCTCCCGGGTCGGGGCGGCCCGGAGGACGTTCAACGTATTCGGTGACTGAATGAAAGCCAGCGCCCAGGGCACAATCAGCAGCGCGAACAACGCGTAAAAAAGCCAGTAGCTTTCCCAGGCCCAGTGCTTCACTTTCTTGAGCGGCAGATAAAACACGGCGCCCGCGAGCCCGCCCAGGGCAAAAATGGTGATGCCGAGGGCCGGATTGGTGGTGACAGCTTCATTCATAGTTTTGGTATTCCAAGGTGGGGTGCCCGTCCGCGCGGCGGCCATGCCGGCCGACGGCGGACTTCAGCCCCGGTGATGCCGCCGGTGGCGCTCAGGCGCGTTTGGAGAGCACGGTCTGCTCGTATTTTTTGACCTCCGCCAGCCATTGTTCGCCGACCGGCGCGCCCTGCTGGAGACAATAATAATCCCACACCGCCGCAAACGGCATGGAC
>CAYTJG010000349.1:0-6106 GCA_964437865.1 uncultured Bifidobacteriaceae bacterium
AACGACTTTGAAGGATGGAGCGGGTGATGGGAATCGAACCCACGTATGCAGCTTGGAAGGCTGCCGTTCTACCATTGAACTACACCCGCATTGGGACGCGCAGCATTGAACCAACTGCGATGAAAGCAATGATACCGGCCGGCCGGAGCTTGTCAACCCAGGTTGAATCCGGGTCCGACCGGCGAGGGGGTGAGACGAAATTCTTCTTGGTTCAACGGCGCAGCGGCTGTGATTGGGGTGGGGCGCGTGCGGAGCCGACGTTCGGCCTCGGTGCGCGCGGGGAGCGTGGCGCGCAGGTCGTAGCGCAAGCATTCCTGCTTGCGGGTTCACGGGACTTTCCGGTCCCGTGTTCCCGGGCGGCCTTCACCGAAACAGGGAACTGGCGACTGGAAAGTCGCCTTTACCTGCCGACAAGAATGTCGGCACTACGGGCGCGCCGCGAGCGTGGCGAGACGCCTCGCAGACTTGGGCGATCACGAGGGAACGGTGGCGTTGATGGCGTCTGGTGGACCTATTGAGTGCAGAGTTCGGAACGCGGAGTGCGGAATGAGCGGGCGCGCTCGGAGGCCGGACGTCGGCTTCCCACGTGCCCTGCCGACAACCAGCCTCTGACCCACGACTCCTGACGTCGTCGCCTACAAGCGGAACCGTACCAGCAACCAGCCTTTGACCCACGACTCCTGACGTCGTCGCCTACAAAATGAGGGATTTGCATTTGACGGATGGCGGGGAAGGGCGAATCTTGTGCCGGTTGTTGGCGATCAGACTGCATTGTCGATTTCGTAATCAGTGCCGGGCGTTATTCGTGCTCGCATTGTGGGGCGGCTTTGTCTTTTCGCTGGCCGGCAAGCCGTGGGGTATTACCGCGCGCCCGGCGGAAGGGGCTTTTCTCAATGGCCAACTCCCGGAAGTGGCGCCGTCCATTTCCGGCAACTGGTCGGCCGTGGTGGCGTTCACGAACCTGCTGTTCACCAACTCCGTGGGCCTCACCGCCATGCCGGACACCGATCAGTTGTGCGTCTGGGAGCGCGAAGGTCGGATCTGGTCGTTTCAAAACTCTCCCGGGACCGCGGATAAGAAACTCGTGCTGGATCTGAGCAACCAGTGCCAGGGCTGGGACGATTCCGGACTGCTGGGGGTGGTGTTTCACCCCGGGTTTGCCACGAATCATTTCATGTTCGTCTATTATACGTGGGTGAAGCCGGGCGCGGTCACCGGTTCGCCCACCACCCGGCCCGTTCCCAATTTGCCGGACACCTACCATGACCGTTTGGAGCGCTATACCCTGGATGACCATGGCGTCGCCATTCCCGGGTCGGTCAAGGTTTTCGTGGACCTGACGGACCAGACTGTGTGGCATCACGGTGGCGGCATGTTCTTCCATCCCGCGAACGGTTTTCTCTACTACACCGACGGCGACAACTCGGTGGGCGACAACGACCAGATCATCGACAAGAGCCTGTATTCCGGCGTTTTCCGGATCGATGTGGACTGCCGGGGCGGCAGCATCAGTCACCCGCCGCCCCGGCAGCCCACCGGCGGGGTGACGGCGAATTATTTCATCCCCAATGACAATCCCTTCGTGGGCCAGTCGAACGTGTTGGAGGAATTTTTTTGCCTGGGCCTGCGCAGTCCGCATCGCATGACCTATGACCCGGTGACGGGCCGGATTTTCATCGGCGACGTGGGGGAAAGTTCGCGCGAGGAAATCGACGTGATCAATCCCGGCGAAGCGGGCCTGAACTTCCAATGGAACCGCTGCGAGGGGAACCTGGGCAAAATGGAGCCGCCCTATCTGGGCATCAGCCGCGGGCCGGTGCTGGACTATCCGCACACGGACGGCCGGGCGATCATTGGCGGGTATGTGTATCGCGGCCGGGAATTCGCGCATGATCTGGGCGGCAAATATATTTTTGGCGACAATGTGTTCCGCACCGTCTGGGCGCTGGACGAATCCACCACGCCCATGAAGAAGACGCTGTTGTGTGTGATGCCCAAGGGCACGGGGCCGAATGCAGGGACGGACTACACCGGCCTGTCGTCGTTCGGCACGGACGCCGACGGGGAAATCTATTTTTGCCAGATGAGCAGCATCGGCGGGCGGATCTTCAAGCTGCGGCGCGGTGGACCGCCGCCGCCCACCAAGACGCTGCCGCTGGTGCTTTCCCGGACCGGCCTGTTTGCCGATCTCAAGACGATGCAGCCGGCGGACTTTTTGATCCCGTACACGGTCAACTCGCCGTTGTGGTCGGATGGGGCGGCGAAGCAGCGCTGGTTCATGGTGCCCGCCGGCGCGCAGATCGGCTTTTCCGCCAACGGCGAATGGACCTTTCCGGCCGGCAGCGTGCTGGTAAAGCATTTTTCGCTGCCGGCGGACGACACGGACGGCCAGGTTTTGCGCCGGCTGGAGACGCGCCTGCTGGTGCGCGACACGAACGGTTACGTGTATGGCGCCTCCTACAAGTGGCGGGCGGATAATTCCGAGGCCGACCTGGTCACCAACGGATTCAGCGAGGACATTGTGATTCGCACCGCCGGCGGCACGCGCACGCAACGCTGGTTCTATCCGGGCCGGCAGGACTGTCTGACCTGCCACACGACGGCGGCCGGCGGGGTGCTGGGCGTGAAGACGCGCCAGCTCAACGGCGATTTCACGTATCCCAATGGGGTCACGGCCAACCAATTGCGCACGCTCGGGCAGGCGGGTTTTTTCGATGCCGCCTTTGACGAAAAGAAAATCCCCCGTTATCCCCGGATGACGGCCATCACCAATGTGGCGGCCAGCCTGGAACTCCGCGTGCGGTCTTATTTGGACGCGAATTGCTCCATGTGCCATCGCCCCGGCGGCGTGGGGGCGTTTTTCGACGCGCGTTTCGATACGCCGCTTGCCCAGCAGAACTTGGTCAACGGTGCGGTGGCCAACCTATTGGGCGTGCCCGGCGCCAAGGTCATTGTGCCGGCGGACCTGAAACGGTCGATCCTTTTTCACCGGCTCAGTTTGGTGGGCGAGAACCAGATGCCGCCGATTGCGAGGAACCTGGTGGATAGCAACGCCGTGGCCGTGGTGAGCCAGTGGATCCTCTCCTTGCCGGTGCGGGTGCCGGGGCTGCCCAAAGGGTGGACCAGCGCGGACATCGGCACCGTGGGCGTCACGGGCGGGGCGGATTATTTGAATGGGCGGTTCAGCCTGCTGGCGGCCGGCAGCGATATCTGGGCGGCGGCCGACTCGTTTCATTTTGCCAGCCGGGCGCTGGCGGGCGACGCCAGCGTGGTGGCGCGCCTGGTCTCCGTGCAGTACACCGATCCATGGTCCAAGGCGGGGTTGATGCTGCGCGAGAGCGGCGCGCCCGGGGCCAAATATGTTTTCCTGGGGCTCACGGGCCAGGGCGGCTCGGTGCTGCAGGCGCGCGCCGCCACCGACGGTCCCACCACCAGTGCGGACGGTCCGGAGGTGAAACCGCCGCATTGGCTCAAGCTGATCCGCAAGGGCGACATCTTCCGCGGTTACGTTTCGGGTGACGGCACGAACTGGGTGGCGGCCGGCAGCGTGACGAACACCCTGGCCAAGAAAGTCTCCGCGGGCCTCGCGGTCACGGCCCACAACAACCGCGTGCTGAACTCCACGCTGTTTGACCAGGTGACGATCAGCGGGGCGGCCGGCGGCCCGCCGGAAAAGAACTGACGTGGTCCTGCCTCGACAAGCCGGCAAATTTTCCTAAATTATCAGGGATGTCGTCTGTTAAGCCGTCTTTGATTATTGCGGGGAGGACTTTCCGGTCGCGCCTCATTTTGGGCACGGGCAAGTTCTCTGCGCCCGAAGCCATGCGCGAGGCGCTGGCCGCCAGCGGGGCGGAACTGGTGACCGTGGCGTTGCGTCGCGCTGATTTGAGCGGCAAGAAGGATCCTTTTGCCAACATCCTCGAGTTCATTGATCCCCAAAAATATTTGCTACTGCCCAACACCAGCGGGGCCATGAACGCCGAGGAAGCCGTGCGGCTGGCCCGTCTGGCCGCTGCCGCCGGCCTGCCCAAATGGGTCAAATTGGAAATTCATCCCGATCCGCGCTATCTGCTGCCGGACCCGATCGAGACGTTTCGAGCCGCGGAAATGCTGGTGAAGGAGGGCTTCACCGTGCTGCCCTACATCAACGCCGACCCGGTACTGGCCAAACGTTTGCAGGACGTTGGCTGCGCCACCGTCATGCCGCTCGGTTCGCCCATCGGCTCCAATCGTGGTGTTCAGACGCGGGACCAAATCCGCATCATCATCGAGCAAGCGACGGTGCCGGTGGTGGTGGATGCGGGTCTGGGGGCACCCAGCCACGCCGCCGAGGCCATGGAGATGGGCGCGGACGCCGTGCTGATCAACACGGCCATCGCGGTGGCGAGCGATCCCAACCGCATGGCGGTGGCGTTCAAGCTGGCCGTGGAAGCCGGGCGCACGGCGTTTGAATCGGGCCTGGGGGCCGTCTCTGAGGTGGCTGGCGCCACCAGCCCGCTGACTGGTTTCCTGGCTTGAATCGAGATTAAAATCATGAATGGAAAACACATCTCCGCGACGCGGGCCCGTCAAATTCTGTCGGCCGCGCCAAGGGTGCGCGTGCTGGTGGTGGGCGACGTGATGCTGGACCAGTTCATCTGGGGCAGCGTCTCGCGGATCTCGCCCGAGGCGCCGGTGCCGGTGCTGGATTTCACGCGCGAGAGTTTCATGCCCGGCGGCGCGGCGAACGTGGCGCGCAACCTGGTTTCGCTGGGCACGCCGGCGGAGCTGTTTGGCGCCATCGGCCAAGACTACGCCGCGCGCAACCTCGTCGCCTTGCTGGCGGAACAGAAAATCGGCTGCGCGGGCCTGGTGAGGAGCGCCGCCCGCCACACCAGCGTGAAGACCCGCATTGTGGCCCATCAGCAGCAAGTGGTGCGGGTGGACCGCGAAACGCGGGGCGGCCTGGATGGCCGGACGACCGCCGGCTTGCTCGCCGGGTTTCGCCGTCAAATTGCCCGCGCGGATGCGGTGATCATTGGCGACTACGGCAAGGGGGTGGTCACCCAGACGCTGCTCGATGAAATCCGAAAAATTTGCCGTGAGCGCGGCGTGTGGATGAGTCTGGACCCCAAACCGGTTCATCGCTTGAACCTGGAGGGACTCTCGCTCATCACCCCCAATCGGAAGGAAGCCTTTGAGTTGGCCAACCTGCCCGATGAAACGAAAACGGCGAACCCGCTGGCGGATACGAACCTGATGCTGGTGGCCGAACGGCTGCTGGCCGAATTGCATCCCGCCCTGCTGCTCATTACGCTTGGCGAATTGGGCATGCTGCTCTGCCAGCGCGGGCAGAAGCCGTTCCACATTCCCACGGTGGCGCAGGAGGTTTTTGATGTTTCGGGCGCGGGCGATACGGTCATTGCCACGTTCACCCTGGCGGTGGCCGCCGGCGCTTCGCCGGTGGAAGCCGCGCTGTTATCGAATCACGCGGCCGGCATTGTCGTCGGCAAGGTCGGCACCGCCACCACCACGCCCGAGGAACTGGTTCACAGTTTTAAACACTAATGAACGCCACCAAGGTTACCATTGCCGAAATCCGCGCCCGGAAAGGCCGGGGCGAGAAGATTGCCGCCCTCACGGCGTATGACTATCCCATGGCGAAGTTGCTGGATGAGGCTGGCGTGCCATTCTTGTTGGTCGGTGATTCGCTGGGCATGGTCGTGCTGGGCTATCCGGACACCACGCTGGTGACCATGGCGGATATGGCGCATCACACCCGGGCGGCCGCCCGGGCGCAGCCGCAGGCGTTGCTCGGTACGGACCTACCGTACCGGAGCTACGACACGGTGGAGGCGGCCGTGGCCAACGCCCGGCAACTGGTGGCCGCCGGCGCCGAGTTTGTGAAGGCCGAGGGTGGACGCGACATTTTGCCGCAAGTCAAAGCCATCGTGGCCGCGGGCATCCCGTTTTGCGGGCATCTCGGCATGTTGCCGCAGCACGTATTGGAAGAGGGCGGATACCACATCAAAGGCAAGCACGACGCCGAACATCAAGCCTTGATTCTTGATGCCCAGGCTTTGGCTGACGCCGGGGCCTTCGCCATCGTGCTGGAGTTGGTCACCCC
>CAYTJG010000350.1:0-6028 GCA_964437865.1 uncultured Bifidobacteriaceae bacterium
CTTTCCGCGATCTGTTCCCTGCGCGCTTCGAGCATGTTGAAAATGGGCTTGTAGGCCAATTTCCACAGCACGAAGAGCACAAACGAAAAGCTGATCGTTTGTTCGACCAACTCAATCCATTTGATGCCGAGGGTATCCATAACGGCCGGTTAATGATTACCGATGACGATCCAGGCGAGAATCGCCAACCCTTCGGAGAGCGCCATGCCGATCAACATCGTCGTAAAGACCTTGCCGAATGCACCGGGATTGCGGCCAATGGCCATGACGCCACCCGCGGCGGCGATGCCGATGCCGATGGCTGCGCCACCAAAGGCCAGACCGATGTGGATGTTACCTGTCATTTCTGCGAGCATATGTTTGTGTTGTTAGTTTCAGTTTATCGCAACCGTTCGCCGGATGGTCTCCCGGTCGCAAAGCTTCAAGAATCAATGTTCGTGTTCCTCCTCCGCGTGGGTGCACAGGGTGCCGACAAAGGCCACCACCAGCATCGTGAACACAAAGGCCTGCAACAAGCAGACAACCACTTCAAAAAAGTAGCCGGGAATGGAAACCAGGATGGCGAACCACCAAGGCTTCTGGGACAAAGCCATCGTCAACATCGTTTCCCCGCCGAAGATGTTCCCGTAGAGACGCAAAGCCAACGCCACCGGCCGGATGAACAGGATGGAAAACGATTCCATGATGCCGATGAAGATGAATAGCAGCAACAGCAGCGGATAAAGCCATTTGTTGCTGGCTACTTTCACGCCGAAGACGTGTTTGATGACGCCAATCGGGCCGTTGTACTTCACCGCCCAATAAAGCGAAGTCACAAAGAAAATCGCCGCCATGGCCACGGTCAGATTGGCATCCGTGGTGGGCGGACGAAAAAAAGGTTTGGACACATGTTCGATGGCGAAGGGCATCGGACTACCGCGATCCGGCTTGCCGAATCCAATGCTGCCGACGCCCGGAATCAAATCCGTCAGATTGGAGAGCACGATGAAAATGAAGAACGACATGGCGAAGGGAAATACCCACTTGAGCACCTTTGGTTCCAGCACGTTGGCCATCAGCGACTCCCAGCCTTCAATCAAAGCTTCCATCAAATTCTGCCCGGCCCCGGGCACTTCTTTCATTTTGCCAGTGGTAAGACGCACAAGGATTACGATCAAAATCGCCACGATCCAGGTACACACCATCGAGTTGGTTACCGGCAGCGGTCCAATATTAAACAAAACCTGGGCGGCCTGAGGGACGAGTTCTTCCGCTCGTTCAGCCTTGAGACCAGGAGAGGCGGCGTTGGCCACCGCATGGGGGGCGGCCGAAATGGCCGGCGCTGCCCCGGCGCTCGCGGCAAAAATCGCGGCGAGAAGCGTCCACACCAAAACTATTCTCGTTAGTTGGTTCACGATGCAAAAATGAAACTGATTCCTACGGCAAACCTACCGACAAACGCACAGAGAGCCATCGTAAATCAGAAGCCAGCAACGTGCCTTATTGTGAAAAATTTCACAAGATTTTTTTTAAATTTTTTGTCTTAGTTGCCCTAATTGCTTGCTGTCAAAACTCTTTAGAATAAGCGGGTTTTCTCCGTGGGCCCGCAGCTGCCGCAGGCTGAGCGCATCGTGCCGCTTCGCCAACCGCTGGCCCTGCTCGTCCCGCATCAGTTCGCAATGGAAAAAGACCGGGGGGGCCAGGTGGAGCGCACCGTAAAGCAGCAGTTGCCGCGCGGTGCTTACCAACAGGTCGGCCCCCCGCACCACCTCCGTGATTTTCATGGCGGCGTCGTCCACCACGCACGCCAGTTGGTACGCCGGCACCCCATCGGCTCGCCAAACCACGAAATCCCCAAAGTCTTTTCCCGCCACCCAGTGCTGCGGACCCAATCGCCCGTCCACAAACCGGATCACCTCACCTTCCGGCACCCGAAAGCGCCAGTTGGCGGCCCGTGGCCGATGTTCCCCGGCCGGCGACGCGTTTGCACTCCGCGCACCTGGCTGGGGCCGGCAGGTGCCCGGGTAAATGGCCTCATCGTCCGCCGCGTGCGGGGCGGCCACGGCGGCTTGGATATCCTTGCGGGAGCAGGTGCAGGGATAGACCCAATCGCCGGCCCGCAATTGATCCAGCGCGGCCTGGTAAAAATTCATTCGCTCGCTCTGGTTATAGGGACCCAGGGCGCCACCCACATCCGGTCCTTCAGCCCAATCAAAACCAAACCAGCGTAAATCCTCGAACATGGCCTGCACAAACTCGGGTTTGCACCGGGCCGTATCCAGATCGTCATTGCGCAAAATCAGCGCGCCGCCGGCGGTCCGGGCGCGTTCCTGTGCCACCCAGAAGGTCCGCGCGTGCCCCAGATGCAGGTAACCGGTGGGCGACGGCGCCAGCCGGCCGCGATAAGCCGGGACCGTCGTTGGGGAGAAAGAAGCTGCGGGGCTCACGGCGTGCCGGTCGCCCGAAAAAACAGGCGATGAAGTGGAGGGGGTTGGCCAAACAATGGGAAGGTCTGGCTAAGCGGCCATGGCACGGGCGTCACTGCGTAAATCAGGATCAGGTTCATATCACGGCATCGTGGCCGCCAAGGTAGCAGAGGTTGCCTGCTGCCTCCAGCGGGAGATTGGGGTGCGCGTCAGCTTGATTTCGGGGGGGCGACGTGTGCGCCGGGGGGCGGATTGGTTTGACCGGCCGGGGGTTTGTTGCTACAAGGTACGCGAAATTTTTGCGCGCCACCATTTATTGATATGACCAAAGCCAAACGCCCCAAATACTCACGAATCCTGCTGAAACTAAGTGGTGAGGCGTTGGGCGGGGAGGGGGGCAATGGTATCGATTCCGCGGCCATACTGAACATGGCCGAACAGATTTGCGAGGTGCGTGAACTGGGGGTGCAAGTGGTGGTGGTGGTGGGCGGCGGGAATATTTTTCGCGGCTTGAACGGCAGCAAGCGGGGCGTGGAACGCGCCACCGGCGATTACATGGGCATGTTGGCCACCATCATCAATTCCCTGGCGTTGCAGGACGCCCTCGAGAAGCTGGGCGCGCCCACCCGCGTGCAAAGCGCCATTACCATGTCCCAGGTGGCCGAGCCCTTCATCCGCCGCCGCGCCGTGCGGCATCTCGAGAAGGGGCGCATCGTGATTTTTGGCGGCGGCACCGGCAATCCTTATTTTTCCACCGACACCGCGGCTGCCTTGCGCGCCAATGAAATCGGCGCCGAAGTGATCCTGAAAGCCACCAAGGTGGACGGCATCTACGATTGCGATCCCAAGCAGAATCCCAAGGCCAAACGTTTCAGCCAGATTTCGTATCTCGATGCCCTGCAACGGCGCCTGCAAGTCATGGATTCCACGGCCTTCTCGCTGTGTATGGATAACCAGATGCCCATCATCGTGTTCGACTTCTTCCGTCCGCACAACCTGCGCCGGGTGGTGCTGGGTGAAGCCGTGGGCACCCAGGTGACCGGTTGAGTTGAGGCGATCACCTGCCTGACGGACCCGGAGTTTTGCGCCGTCTCCCATCATGCCTGAATTACCGGAAGTTGAAGTGCTTGCGCGTCATTTGCGTCCTTTGATCGAGGGCCGCACCATCCGTGCCGTCCAAGTGCGCCGGCCCAAGGTGCTGGCCCCCACCACCGTTGCCGATTTCCAGCAGTCCCTGTTGGGGACCACGTTTGTGGGGCTGGAGCGGCGGGCCAAGTATCTGTGCTTCGAAATGCGCGCCCGGCACTCGCGGACCCGCTTTCTCCTGTTGGGGCATCTGGGGATGACCGGGCGAATGTACCTGGCGCCGAAGAAAGATTCGTTGCCCAAACATGCGGCGGTGATCCTCGACTTGGGCCGGTTGAATTTCATCTACGATGACACCCGTTATTTTGGCCGGTTGACGCTGGATCCTTCGCCCCTGGCGGGACTGGGGCCGGAGCCGTTGGAAAAGACCTTCACGCCGGAGGTGCTGACGGGCGGTCTCAAGCGCTCGCGCCAGCCGATCAAGGTGAAGCTCCTCGACCAATCGCTGGTGGCTGGGATTGGCAATATTTATGCCAGTGAGGCCCTGTTCCGGGCGGGCATTTCACCGCGGCGCCCCGCGAACCGGCTGACCCGCCCGCAGACGGCCAAGCTCTGGCTGGCGATCCGTGAGGTGCTGGCCACGGCAGTGGCCGAGGGCAGCACGGTGCCGTTGAACTTCAGTGCCCATGCATCGGACGGCCTTTACTATTACGGCAGTGCCGCTGGTGAGCGGGATTTCTACACTGAACGTTTGCGGGTTTACGACCGGTCCGGCAAACCGTGTGAGGTTTGCCGGACACCGATTCGGCGGATCGTGCAGGCGGCGCGCAGCACTTTTTTCTGTCCGCACTGCCAAAAAATCTGAGCGGAGAGGGACCTTTCAAGGTCGCCCGCTCCGCCCAGAACTGCAATGGACCAAACCGCCGAAAGTCGGCCGGCTGGCTAAACGATGCGTTATCTTACCACTTAATCGTCGTGCCTACGGACACCAGATTGCCATCGTACTCACGATAAGGGGCCTCGGCAGCGTTGTTCTGGGCGTTGCGGGCCAGATCCAGATTGTACGCGACGTTGAAGCTGAGGTTGCGATTCACCGCAAACGTCAAGCCCGTGGACAAGGTGTACAGGTAATCGTTCCGCAGGGAAGTGCTGCCCGCGTTGCCGCAGGTGTAGTCGCTCGACTGAATACGGCCGGTCAAGTCCCAAGCGAGCTGGCTGGTCAGCTTGCGCTTGTAACCGAGTTCATAAAGGCTTTCCATGATGGGCACTTTGCCTGTGCTGGAAACCCAACGCCATTGCTTGTAGCGCAGCGACAGTTTGTCATTGTCGGAGATGTTCGCGGTGGCGCTGGCTTCCGCGTAATACGTGATGGTGTTATCGTCGTTGACCGGCGCACTCTCGTCATAGCTCCGGAAATCCGGGCCGCCTTGGGCGGACAGCGTCAGCCATTTCCACGGGCTGCCTTCCACGCCGAGCAGCACGCGGTTATAGTCGCTGGTGGCGCTCAATTGTTTGGAATCGATCGCCTCCGAGAGTGTCTGCTGATACTGGTGGCCGTAGCGGTAGCCCAACGTGACCGCAAAGTTCGAGGCCACCTTGTAGCCAAAGTCCACGCCGCCATTCGCATCGTAGCGGTCCACGTAATTCTGGTAGCCGGATTCAGTGCTCCAATCGGTCATGAGATCGTAATACAGGAGCGACGCCGCCAGACGCACAAAATACTTGTCCTGGTCGAACTGGATGGCGAGCTTGGACCGGTCCTGGATTTGCTGCAGGCGCTCGCGCGGGAGGGCGGTGGCGTAGCAGCTCCGAGAACTGTCGTCACCCGAATAAACGGGGGCCTTGTCGCTGCCATCGATGTAGTTAAAACCGTTATCCAAGCTCACGGAGAACGCACCGGCGTTGACCTTGACCGTCTGCGCCAGGCGGTGGGCGGTGTAGTTCTGGCTGGGCTCGTTGTGAAAAATGTTCACCTCGGGGTTATAACCGAGGGACAGCGCTTGGACGACCGACGCGTCACCGAAGAGCGGCACCAAGTTGAGGCCCAGCGTGGGCGAGAAAGTGCTGATCCACGAGCTCTTTTCCTTCTCATGATCGCCGGAGACGCCATAGATGTTGTCATTGTAGCTTTCCTTGGCGGTGAAGCTGAGGTCGTTGAGCCAGGCGGGCTTTTCCGGGAGGAAGGAAAAAGCCGGCAGCGTGCTGGCCGTACCAGTGCTGGGTGCGTTGGTGCTGGCAGACTGCGCGGTTTGGGCTCCGGCACTGGGGATCAGGGCCAGCAGCGACGCGCAGAGGGCAGCGGATTCGAGTTGGATGCGGCGTGAATAGGCCGAATCATATCTGAAGACGGAAGCATTAGACCGTCGGATAGTTTTTTTTGCGTATGATTTCATTCTTGTTGTATGTCGTTTTTAGGGATTGGCTCCCGCCGTTGCGGGCTGCCGATTGTGTTCTTGAGATTTGCTGTGGCCTGCGGCCGGGTCTTTCGCTCCAGCCGTGCGGGCACCTGTCGGCTGCCTGAGCCGGCTGCTTCCCTG
>CAYTJG010000351.1:0-6023 GCA_964437865.1 uncultured Bifidobacteriaceae bacterium
CGGTCCAGATCGCCGGATGCCGAATGATGGATGGCGTGTTCCTGGCGCCAGAGCTGATAAGGGGTGAAGGTCAGCACGCCGGTGAGGTAGCCCCAAGCATCGTTGGCCGTCGGGGATTTGAAGAAGGAACCATGGCCGCAATCGTGATGAATGATAAACAAGCGCACCATAAAGCCGGCGCCCAGTACGACCAAAGGCAGCGTCGCCCACCACGACCACGCCAGGGTGAGATGGATCAGGTACCAAAGGACCGCCAGTGGAACGAGCGAGGTGATGAGCTGGAGGCTACCCCGCCACCAGGAAGGCTGCTGGTATTTGAGCACGATCTTTTTCCACGCCGTCGGTTCGCCCCCCGGGCCGTTGCTCGCGGGCACGGCGGCGGTTCCGCCGGGTTGAAGTGCGTCCGCCGTCTGCATAATCAGACGCTCATTCACCGGTTGTCCGGTTGGCAACGAATTGTTCACACTGCATGCTAGGCGAATGCGCACACGACCGCAATCAGGGAATGCGGTCCGGCTTATGCAGGTTGTGAGATAAAATTCTACGCATCTTCGAAAGCTCTCCTGTGCCAACCTTATTTTCGGGCTTTCAACTTTATTAAGAAACATTATTATGTTTGTGTCACACCAACAATTGAAACAAAAATTACGAAACCTATGGCAGTTGATAATTCCGTCGTCAAACCCGTCGAGGCGCCGCCGCTAACACCGCTCGCGCTCAAATCCAAACTCGCCCCCACGCCCGTTGCCGGACCCAGGTTCGCCACCCGTGTCAAAAACGCGGTCGGCGCCCAAGTCACCCTGGCCGAT
This sequence comes from uncultured Bifidobacteriaceae bacterium, assembly GCA_964437865.1. GTDB lineage: Bacteria > Verrucomicrobiota > Verrucomicrobiia > Limisphaerales > UBA11358 > UBA11358. The sequence continues at coordinate 810 of CAYTJG010000351.1, forward strand.
CCCCGCGCCACCCGCGCGTTGGTGGCCCTGATGGACGTCCATGCGGTGGTGGGTGGCGCGGCTTGCCACTGGGGCGGACCCGCGGCTTTTGCCGAGATCAACGCCGCCATTCACGGCCTGATGTTCGCCACCCAGGGCCGGCCTTGGCATGAGGCGTACAACTACGTCAATGACGCCGGCCACGCCGAAAACGGGGTGTACGCCTTGCGCGCCATCTACGGGTTCGACGGCCTGACGCTGGAGGCGCTGAAGGGCTTTCGCAGCATTGCCAGCAAGCTCACCGGCCACGGCGAATCGCATTTGAATCCCGAGGGCGTGCTGCTCAGCAACGGGCCGCTTGGTTCCTCGCTGCCGCAGGCCCAGGGCTTGGCCATCGGCGACAAGCTGGCCCGGCGTGACCGGGTGACGATTTGTGTGGTGAGCGATGGCGCCAGCATGGAAGGCGAGGCCAAGGAGGCATTTGCCGCCATTCCCGGCCTGGCGGCCAAGGGCCGGGTGAATCCGTTTGTGCTCGTGCTATCGGACAACGATACCAAGCTGTCCGGTCGCATCACCAAGGACGCCTTTAGCATGGCGCCCTCGTTCAACGCCCTGGACGCCCTGGGCTGGCGCGTCATCGAGGTCCCGGACGGCAACAATTTGCAGTCGGTTTACCGGGCCATCGAGGACGCCGTGGCGGCCGCCAAGGCGGATCCCAAGCGGCCGGTCTGTGTGCATTGCAAAACGGTCAAGGGCTACGGTATCAAGGCCACGGAGGAGAATTCGGCGGGCGGACACGGTTTTCCGCTGGCCAATGGCGAGAAGATCGTGGCTTGGATGAACGAGCTGTTTGCGGGCGACCCCGTGCCGGCCGAGCTGCTCACCTGGGCGCAGGCGCTGCGCGCGGATTGGGAGCAGGTCGAGGCCGCCAAGAAGGCCAAGGCCGCCGCCGGCACACCGGCGCCCGCCAAACCCAAGACGGATAAGGTGCAGGCCGGCCTGGCCCGCGCCGTGGTGCGTGCCGCGACCGAAGGTCTACCGGTGTATTCCGTTTCTTCGGACGTGCAGGGCTCCACGGGCATCAGCCTGTTTCAAAAGAGCTTTCCGGACCGCTTCATCGAGGTGGGCATTGCGGAAGCCAACATGATCAGTGTGGCGGCGGGCATTGCCAAGGCCGGGTATATTCCGGTGGTGGACACCTTCGGCCAGTTTGGCATCACCAAGGGCAATCTGCCCCTGACCATGGCTGCGCTCTCGCAGGCACCGGTCATTGGCATGTTTTCGCACGTGGGGTTTCAGGATGCGGCGGACGGTGCCAGCCATCAGGCGACCACGTATTTTGCGGCCACGAGCGCCATTCCCCATACGGTGGTGATCGCGCCGAGCTGCGCGGACGAGGCGGAATCGCTCATGTACCAAGCCATCCGGCAGCTCGCGGCCGATCGCGCGGCGGGCAAGGACGGCGAGAGCTACCTGTTCTTTGTGGGCCGGGAGAATTATCCGCTCACTTGGATTCAGGGCGCGCAGTATCCCTGGGGCAAGGCCCAGGTGTTGGCCACGGGGTCGGACGTGGTATTGATCGGCTGCGGCGTGCTGGTGAACAAAGCCATCGAGGCGGGCAAGCAATTGGCCGCACAGGGGGTGCAGGCGACCGTCATCAGCAATCCGTTCGTGAATCGGGTGGATCTGGAAACCATCGGTACGGCGGTGAAACATTGCGGTGGCCGGGTGGTGACCATCGAGGACCACCAGTTGATCGGCGGCATGGGGGCGCAGGTGTCGCACGCCTTGTCAGCGGCGGGCATCGCCCACACGCTGAAGTCGCTGGGCATAAGCAACGAGTTTGGCCAGAGTGCCTATCTGGCGGAGCAGCTTTACGAAAAGCATGGGCTGACCGCCGCCAAGATGGTGGAAGCCGCACTGTCCTTGCTCGGCAAGGCGTGACGCCGGAGGATTAAATCAAACGGGGCGGATGGATTTTTTCCATCCGCCCCGCTTGGTTGGATTGCATATATGGGCGAGCAAGAGTTTTGCGGCGCTCGCCGTTGCTAATGGCCGACGTTTACTCGCTGACGACGGGACGCAGAACCAAGTTGCGATACTCAATGCCCGTGTGATCGCCCTGCAAATAAATGGGGCCGGGCCGGTCCATTTCCGGCCAGAGCGCGCCGCCGGTGGGGCCGATCACGGGCTGGTTGTCGATGATCTTGGTGCCGTTCAAGGTGACTGACGCATGGCGGGCCACGTAGAGGATATCCACGGTCTGCCATTCGCCGGCGGGTTTCTCGGCGGCCACGGAGGGGGTGATGCGGCTGTAAACGGCCCCCATGTTGTGCGAGTCCACCGGCTTGCCGTAACTGTCAAAGATCTGCACCTCGTCGGTGCCGCGCAGATAGATGCCGCTGTTGCCATTGGTGGGCACGCGGACTTCGGCGTGCAGGGAGAAATCCTTGAATTCCGCCACCGTGCGCAGGTTGGCGAACGACCGGTCCGGTTGTGCGGGATCCTCTTTTTGCGTGTTGATCAGCAGGCCCTGGTCGGCGTGCCAGCCGTTGAAGGCGTCGGCTTCGACCGGCTTCCAGCCCTCCAGGTTGGTGCCGTTGAATAACTCGATGGGTGAACCGAATTTGACTTGGCTCAAGTCCGGCGCGGCCGGCGGCGGCGCCTGGCGATGACCGGTAAACTCCGCACGATCCTCGCCGCCATCTTCCTTCGGCGTAACGGTCACCAGTTTGAGATTGTCGCCGTCCAGCGCGGCCGTGATGGTTTCAGTGATGACGATTGGCTGGCCATCTGCGGTTTTGCGGTCGGTATGGTGCCGGCGGGTGAGCACCAGCTTGCCCTCCGCCAGTTTGGCGCTACTCACCGGGAAGACGCTGCCGCCGCCCCAAAGCATTTGTACCTTGAGCTCATCGCCGGCGCCGCTCACGCCCAGCCAGCCCGGTCCGCCGCCGGGGATGTGCAGCGACCAATAGCCCAGAAACGGGTTGTCGTCCGCCACCGCGGCGGCAAGGCTCGCCAAGAGGAGGCCGGGAACCAAAAAGAAAAGAAACATTCGCCGAATCGATTTCATTCCGGTCTTATCCGGCAAAAGCCATTTGATTTCAAGGCAAATTAGAGACCGGACGGTTGGACCTGCTTTCTTTGTCGGGCGAAGTAGTCGTCGAAGGCCTTTAATTTCTCCAAGTTGGGCGTAGGTCTGACGCCCGGAGCCTGGTCGAAGACCATGGTATTTAAATTCTTTTCGTTGAAGACGGGCCAAACCGGCAGACCGGGGCCGTTGGGATTGCCGGTGGCGGCAAAATTCACCCAATAGGCGCTCATCAAATCGGCCAGGGCGCGATCTTCCGGGCGGGAGCCGCCGCCCCAGCTATCCAGTTTGCCGAAGACGTAGCCGATTTCCGTGGCGTGGTTGGATCCGTCGGGCGAACCGGGAATGCGATGGTCAAAATAATAGATGAAAGTCGGATACCGGCTGTGGCGGGCATGCAGCGATGCCCAAGCCCAGGTGGGCCAGGCAAAAACCGATTCCCGAAACAGGTCCTTCGCTGATTTGAAAGCCTCTTTGTCGGTCGCGTGGGGATAAAGCCGAAGCATGGTGGGGGCATCCGGCCCAAAATGGTTCCGCACTTGTTGCTCAAAACTTTCCGGGGTGAACGACTCATGAACAAAAAGTGCACCCTCATCTGAATTGGATCCGATCAGCACCGGGGTGTCGTGGTATTGTCCCTTCAGATAGAGTTCGTATTCATCGCCCGGCAACACGGTTCCATCGGCCACCGGCCAGAATTCTCCCATGTCGATGCCGCTGGCTTGAATGGTCTCGGCGCTCAAGGCGCGGGCGGCCTTTAGGTCATGCGCGCCCAATTTCTCCAGGAATTTTCGGCCGTTCACCTCCGCCAGCTTGAGCGTGGGCACCATCCGGTCAATTTCATCGCCCGTCTTGAGCGGCGACATGGAGCCGCCGCTTTCGGAGATGACCCGCTGAAACAGGCCCTTGGCGGCCGGCACGGCGGTCAACATGGAGACCGACTCGCCGCCGGCGGATTCGCCGAAAATCGTCACGCGCGTCGGGTCACCGCCAAACTGACGGATGTTCTGTTGCACCCATTGCAAAGCGGCCACTTGATCCAGCAGACCGTAGTTGCCGGAACCGTGACCGCTTTCCCGGCTCAATTCGGGAGTGGCGAGGAAACCAAACGGCCCCACGCGATAGGCGATGCTCACCAGCACCACGCCCTTTTGAGCCAATTTGGTACCGTCATAAAGGCCGGCGCTGGTCATGCCGCTGTTGAAGCCACCCCCGTAAATCCACACCATGACCGGCCGCTTCTCCGCCGGACTCTTGGCTGGCGTCCAGACATTCAGATAGAGGCAATCCTCGCTGATGCTGGCGGAACTGCCCATGATCAGCGCCCAGGCCGCGTCTTGCATGGGGCTGGGGCCAAACGCGTCCGCTTTCCGTGTGCCCACCCACGGCACCACGGGCTGCGGGGCCTGCCAACGCAGATCGTGCAGCGGCGGGGCGGCGAAGGGAATGCCCTTGAACGCGGCCACGCCGTTGGTGACGACGCCCTCGAGTTTCCCGCCCATGACCGTCGCGGTCTGGATTTGGGCAAGAGCGGACGCGGTGGCGCCCAACGTGAGGATTACCAGCGTGAGGCACAAGCAGAAATGCCGGGTGACGGTGGGGGCCAAATCAAGAAAGCCCAGCCCGTGGGAACCCGCGCGGGGCCAATGCGTTTGGGGAGTGCCGGCGATGGTTTTCTGAACGGTTTTGCCTTTCTGCGCAGAGGTTGCGGGGAACGTGACGGGTGAGGTGCAATTTCGCATGAATATTTTTCCAAATCTGAGTTTTCCAAAAACTCCGGCAATTATTGGGCACCGCTGGCGTGGAAAAAGCGAGGACAAAATGCCCCACGCGAGGTGGCCGTGGCTCTGGCAGGTTTCAGAAAACCAAGGCCGGCTTTTTGTCGCATGGGAGGATCGTGAGGCGAGCCGGGGAAGGGCGACGTTCGAAAAGACGATGGGGCGGGCCTTCAGTCTCATGGGTGGGTTGGGGGACCGGGGCTGTTCGCCGAATGTCGGTCAGATAAGGCATAAAACCCCGGCATATAACAACCTGCGAAATCGCCAGCCAAGCGCCTTTGGCGCGGCCTAGTGATAGAAATGAAACGAAAGTGATTTCAAGCGTAGGAATCTAGATGGATTCTTAATGCGTTATAAACCAACCTC
>CAYTJG010000352.1:0-5996 GCA_964437865.1 uncultured Bifidobacteriaceae bacterium
GCGTGCGAAGCCGACGTTCGGCCTCCGAGCGCGCCGCGCCTGCCAACCCACGTGCGCAAGGCCACCCAAAGCATCGCCCTGAAATCAGGCTCTGCCCGCTCCGCTCCGCGTCAGCAACGCCGCCTTTCGCTCGTGGTCGCCGAGGTCTGCGAAACGTCACGCTACGTTCGCGGCGCGCTCGGAGAGACGCGCCCTACCCGCGCTGGTGTAAATGCCAACCCTGAGCACAGACAGACGTGCCACCGAGCCGCCGCCCTCATTTTGTCGGCGCTTTTAGGAGACAAGCAGAATTTTGTCTCACACCCGCCCCGGCCTGCCGGCTGTTCTTCCACTTGTCGCCCGACCTCATCAATCGTAAGCTGTAAGCATGTTTGACTGGCAAAAATCTTTTGAGGTGGCGGCGTCCGACGGGAGGCGATTGGGGAAAACCGGTAAGAGAAGCTCACGGCGATGAACCGGGGTGCCGACAATACCGTGCCCGCGTCGGCGGTGGCTTCGGCGGGTGTTTTTAGCGAAGCTGGCGCCTGGCGGGAGGTCGGCAAGGGCTGGCAGCCGCTCTTTGGCAGTTTTCGCGGTGCCGGTTACAGCATCGAGTGGCACGATTTTTACACGCGGCGCGAGCTGGATTGGGGCGCCAGCTTTCATCCCGGTTGTCTGGAACTGTGCCTGAACATGGACGGTCGGGGTTTCGTGGAATGTCCCCGCCACCGCCTGGAATTCAGCCCGAATACGGTGGGTTTCTACCATCGCCAGGCCGATCCGCTGGCGGCTCGTCGCCTGGCCAACGAGCAGCACCAGTTCCTCACGGTCGAGTTCTCCTGTCCGTTCCTGGTGAAACACCTCGCGTCGATGGGGCCGGTATTGCATCCGCTGGTTCGGGCGGCGATCGAAGGTTGTCCGTGTGAGCAGGTATCCGGAGCCACCGTGCGGTTGACCGCCGCGCACCAGCAGATCATCGCCACCCTCCGGCAGCCGCCCGTCTACGCCGCCGCGCAGCCGCTGTGGTATCAGTGCAAGGCGCTCGAGCTGGCCATGTCGTTCTTTCTCCAGCCGCCGCCGGAACAGGAGCTGTTTTGCACCCGCCAGCAGCGGCTGGCGCAGGAGCGGGTGGAACAGGTCACCTTCCTGCTGAAGCAGAATCTTGCCGAGCCGCCTTCGTTGGAGGAATTGGGTAAGAAGATCGGCTGCAGCCATTTCTATCTGAGCCGGATTTTCTCCGCGCAAACCGGCCACACCATTACGCAGCACTTGCGCCAGCTCCGCATGGAACGGGCGGCCGAACTGTTGAAAGCGGGCGAGCATAACGTCACCGAGGCCGCCTTGGAGGTGGGCTACAACAGTCTGAGCCATTTCAGCGCCGCCTTTCACGAGACGTTCGGTTGTTGTCCCGGCCTCTATCCCCTCAAAACCCCGGCCCAAAATCCGGTGGCAGCGGCCGGGGACGGCCGCGGACCGGAGCGCGCCCGTCTCGGGCGCTGAGGCGTTCGCGCGGAACGGCCGGCGGCGCATCGAGCGGCGGGCGAGGGAGTGGCCTTTCGTTGCGGAATGCGGCTGTGGGATGAGGCCCGGTTCAAAATCGCATCTCAGCGGCCGGGGACGGCCGCGGACCGGAGCGGGGAATCCACCTTTTAAGTTACTTTCCCGTGCCATGCCCGGGTTTTTGTATTAGATTCCCGTCACCATGATACTCACGAAGGACGAACTGCGGAGCCTCGTTGAACTGATTCACCAACACCCCCACCAATTGTTGGGCATGCATCCCCTGGGCGATCATTCGGGTCTGGTGGTGCGCGCGTTGGTGCCTAATGCGCAGAAGATTGAAATTCAGCCCGTGCACGAAAAAGACAAGCCGTCGTTTGGGTTGAAGCGGATTTCCGGGACCGATGTTTTTGAGGGGGGCACCAACCAGGCCCACGCCGTTTACGCCTACGACTTGGTGGTGACTGACCGCCGGGGGCACGTGTACCGCACCCGGGATCCCTATTCCTTCCTGCCCACCCTCGGCGAGGCCGACCTGTATCTGTTCAACAAGGGCGACGAACGGAGAATCTACGAAAAGCTCGGCGCCCAACTGCGGGTGATCGATGGCGTGGCCGGAGCCAGTTTCGCCGTCTGGGCGCCCAATGCCCAGCGCGTGAGTGTGGTGGGTGATTTCAACGAGTGGGACGGACGCCGCCACGCCATGCGCCTGCTCGCCGCTTCCGGCGTCTGGGAGATTTTCATTCCCGGCGTGGCGTCGGGGGCGCACTACAAATTCGAGATTCGCGATGCGCACGGGCACGTCAAGCTGAACACCGACCCGTTTGGCAGTTTCTTTGAGATTGCCCCCAAACAGGCGGCCATCGTCTGGGATAACCGGAAATTCCAATGGACGGACCAGGACTGGCTGAAGCGTCGCGGCGAGCGGGATGCCCTCCGCTCACCGCTGAGCATTTACGAAGTGCATATCGGTTCGTGGCGGAAGAAATCGGCGACCGAATCGTGGGGCTATCGTGAACTGGCGGGGCCGCTGGTGGAGTATGTGCAGCGCATGGGCTTCAGCCACGTGGAATTTCTGCCGGTGGCCGAGCACGCCTTTTATCCCTCCTGGGGCTACCAGGTGACCGGCTTTTACGCGCCCACCAGCCGCTTCGGCGCGCCGGATGACTTCCAGTTCCTGGTGAATGCCCTGCACGCGGGGGGCATTGGCGTGATTATTGACTGGGTGCCGGCGCATTTCCCGCGCGACGATTGGGCGCTGGCCCGCTTCGACGGCACGGCGCTGTATGAGCACGAGGATCCGCGCCAGGGCGCGCATCAGGACTGGGGCACGCTCATTTTCAACTTCAGCCGCTACGAGGTGGCCAATTTTCTCCTGGCCAACGCCTTGTTCTGGTGCGATCGCTATCACGTGGATGGTCTGCGGGTGGATGCGGTGGCCTCCATGCTGTACCTCGATTATTCGCGCAAGCAGGGCGAATGGATTCCCAACAAATTTGGCGGGCGCGAAAACCTGGAGGCCATCGAATTCCTCAAGAAGTTCAACCACGTCACCCAGACGGAATTTCCCGGGGTCATCACGATTGCCGAGGAATCCACCGCCTGGCCGCAGGTGACGCGGCCGCCTTACCTGGGCGGACTGGGCTTCTCGTTCAAGTGGAACATGGGCTGGATGCACGACACGCTGGGCTATTTCGGCCACGAGCCGATCCACCGGAAATATCATCAAAACGACCTCACCTTTGCGATGCTTTATCACCATCACGAGAATTTCGTGCTGCCGCTCTCGCACGACGAGGTGGTGCACGGCAAGCGCTCGCTGCTGGGCCGCATGCCCGGCGACGACTGGCAGCGCTTTGCCAATCTGCGCGTGCTGCTGGGCTACCAATGGTTGTTCCCCGGCAAGAAGCTCTTGTTCATGGGCGGTGAATTTGGCCAGAGCCATGAATGGAACGAGAACGCGGAACTCGAATGGTGGCTGCTCCAGTCCGGCCCGTACCACGTGGGCGTGCAGCAACTGGTGGCCGACCTCAACCGCCTGTATCAGAACTCGCCGGCGCTCTGGCAGGCCGATTATGACTTGGCCGGATTTAGCTGGATTGATTGCAACGACCGGGACAACAGCGTGCTTTCATTCCTGCGCCAAACGGCGGAGGGGCGGAACTCCACCGTGGTCATTTTGAACCTCACGCCGGTGCCGCGGGAGGCCTATCGGGTGGGCTTGCCCCGCGACGGGTTTTGGAAAGAGGTTTTTAACAGCAACGCCGGCCTGTACGGCGGCACGAATTCCGGCAACGGCGGCGGCGTTCAGGCCCTGGCCGAGCCCTGCCATGCGCACGCGCATTCCGCCCAGTTCCTCCTCCCGCCCCTGAGCGTGATCGTTTTCCAGAGCGAAGGCTGAAGCCCGTCAGATCATCAACTGCACCACGCGCTCCTGGATCTGCCGGTTCCAACGATTGAAATAACCGAAGAGTCGGTAAAGCTCTTCCAGTTTCGGGAGCAGCGCCTCGCGCCTGGCTTTTGCCTGGAGCTCTTGAGTGGGCGAGGCCGGCGAGGCCGGTTCCTGGCGTTGGGGGCTGCCGGCGGGCGAATTCACCGGGGCCATCCCCGCGGGATTCACCCACTCGGCATCCACCGCCCGTAGTTCCTGGAGCAACCGCTCCTGCCATCCATTCAGTCTGGCCTGTAGGGCGTTGAGCTTCTCAATCCATTCCTGGCTGCGCTCAAACCACTCCACCTGCAAAAGGGGCGAGGTGGCCCGGCCCTGGCCGGCCAGAAAGCCGTCCGCCTGGCGGCAGACCGTGGCCACTTCCGCAAACAGATCCGCCAAGGCGGTGGGAATATGTTGGATGTCCTGCGGCTTGGCGCCCCGTTCCAATTCCAAAAGGTGCAGCAGCCGCGCTTTCGGCTCGGTGAGACAATGATAGGCGGCATTCAGGTCCGCAAACGATTTTGCCGCGGCCGCCCGGGCCGCTTCGTCGCCGGCTGGCGCCTTATCCGGATGCGCCGTGGCCGAGCGCGCGAAAAATTTCTCCTTGAGCGCCGCCGCCTCGAGCCACGGGCGCCGCGGTTCGGAAAACAGGGCAAAGTAGTCCAGCATGGGCCTGCCGTTTCAGTGCCGGCAACCGGACGGTTTTCGTTCGGCTCGCTTGGCCAGCCGCAGCGGCCGGGGGTTGGCGGCGGGTCCCATTACGCGCTGAAGCTCTCCCCGCAGGAGCAGGTCGTGGCGGCGTTGGGGTTCTTCACCTTGAAACCGCCGTCCTGCAGGGCCTCCACGTAATCCAGTTCGCTGCCGGTGACGTACAGGGCGCTCTTGGGGTCCACCACCACGCGCACGCCGCCGCTTTCCACCAGGATATCGCGGCTGGCCGGGCCGTCCTGCAGGTCCATCTTGTATTGTAATCCCGAGCAACCGCCGCCCACCACGGACACGCGCAGCACGCCGCTGGCGCGGCCCTGCTTGGCCAGCAGCGCCGCCACCTTTTGGGCCGCGCTGGTGGTCAGTTTGACCAGCCGCTCGTCTCCCACCCGGAAGTTGGCCGCTGGTCCCGGTTTGCCGACGAAATTGGCGATCATAATTTAATCTGCCCTAAATTAGCCGTCCTTGCCATCAGCGTCAACGCTCGGGCGCGGAAGATTGGAGGTTGTGGACCGGGCGTTCATTTTTTTCGGCGGCGCTTTTTTTTGAAATTCTGGGTGCATCGGTGCGCCGCGGTGGTCTATTTTCCCACCATGAAATTGATTTCCTGGAACGTGAACGGCCTGCGGGCGGTGCTCAAGCGCAACTTCCTCGAATTTCTGGAGAACGAGCAGCCGGACGTGCTGTGCTTGCAGGAAACCAAGTGCACGCCGGACGATGTCGAGCAGCTCTGGCCGGCGTGCTACCGAACCCATTGGAACTCCGCCCAAAAACGCGGCTACTCGGGGACGGCCATCTTCGTGAAGGACCTGCCGGTGCAGGTGAAACCGGATCTCGGCGTGGCCGAGCATGACCTGGAAGGCCGCGTGCTGACGGCGGAGCTGCCTGATTTTTTTCTGGTGAACGTGTACGTGCCGAATTCCAAGCGCGATCTGTCGCGGCTGCCTTACCGGCAGCAATGGGATCAGGATTTTCTGGCCTATCTGAAGAAGCTGGAACGGAAGAAACCGGTGATTTTTTGCGGCGATTTCAACGTGGCGCATCAGGCGATTGACCTGGCCAATCCCCAGGCCAATGTCCATAACCACGGCTTTACGGTGGAAGAGCGGCGGGGTTTTGACGCGTTCATTGCGGCTGGCTTTGTGGATACGTTCCGCGAGTTCGAGCCGGGCGGGGGACATTACACCTGGTGGAGCGTGATGTCCGGCGCGCGGTCGCGGAACATCGGTTGGCGGCTGGATTATTTCCTGATCTCGCGGAGCCTCCGGCCCCGGCTCAAGGGCGCACGGATTCTGCCGCAGGTCACTGGGAGTGATCATTGCCCGGTGGCCATCGAGCTCAAGTAGCGGTGGTGCGGGCGGTTGCGATCGGGCAAATG
>CAYTJG010000353.1:0-3170 GCA_964437865.1 uncultured Bifidobacteriaceae bacterium
GTCTGCGGCAGTTTCCGTCCCACCGGCGCGGCGGGCGTCTGTCACAAAAAGGAATCCTCCGGCATTCTCCAGCACCTCACGATGGAAGTTCAGGATCGCGGCCTGGACGATGTCATGATCTCCAGCACCGGGTGCATGAACGTCTGCGACAACGGCCCGGTGATGGTCGTGTACCCGGAAAACATCTGGTACAAGGGAGCCTCCGTGGCCACCGCCGAGGCCGTGCTCGACAGCCTTGAAGGCGGCCAGGAATTGCCGCCGGCCACGCTCTTCGCCTGATCGATGAATTCCCACCTGATCGACACGACGCTGCGCGACGGCGAGCAGGCCGCCGGCGTGGCGTTTTCACGCGCGGAAAAAATCGGCATCGCCCGCATGCTCGCGTTTGCCGGCGTGCCGGAACTCGAAGTGGGCATTCCTGCGATGGGCTACGACGAAATTGCGGACATTAACGCGATTTCCGATCTCGGCCTGCCGGTCAAACTGCTGACGTGGTGTCGCGCGACGGAAAATGATCTGACGGCGGCCGCGCGTTGTCGCGTTCATGGCGCGCACTTCTCGTTGCCGACTTCGCAGATTCACCTGGCCGCCTGGGGCAAAAAGCGCGACTGGGTTCTCAGCACCCTCGAAAAGCTGGCCACGCAATTCCGCGGCGTGTTCGGCTACCTGACCATCGGCGCGCAGGACGCTTCGCGGGCCGACCGGGAATTTCTTTGCGATTTCGCCATCGCGGCGCGGGAAAATGGCCTCGCGCGGCTGCGCCTGGCGGACACGGTGGGCATTCTCACGCCCTTGCAGACGTGCGAATTGATCCGCCGGGTCAAGGAAGTGGCTCCCACTTTGCCGCTGGAATTTCACGGTCACAACGATCTCGGCATGGCCACGGCAAACACCATCGCCGCGTTCGAAGCGGGTTGTGAATGCGCGAGCGTCACCGTCAACGGCCTCGGTGAGCGCGCTGGCAATGCGCCCTTGGCCGAAGTCGTGATGGCGCTCAAGATCGCCTTGAATTGCGACTGTGGTTTTCGCTATGCCGACCTTTCGCAGTTGAGTGATTTTGTGGCGCACATTTCCCGCCGCCCCTTGCCGGCGGAGAAACCCGTCGTGGGCAGCGCGGCCTTTCAGCACGAATCCGGCATTCACTGCAGCGGCTTGCTCAAAGACCCGCGCACGTACGAGCCGTTCCGTCCCGAGGAAACCGGCCACGAGCCCTCGAAAATGGTCCTTGGCCGCCATTCGGGCACGGGCGCTTTGAAGCACCAACTCCAGGCGCTGAACATTCCCTTCCCCGACGAGCAGTTGGCGGATTTGCTGGCCGAACTCCGGCGGGTGGCCGCGAAACGGAAGCACAACCTCACCGACAATGAATTGAAACGACTCGTTCACAAATTTCAAAAGAATCATGGCCTTCCTGACGTATAAAAAAACGGTGGCTGGCGGCAAAGTCAGCTATGAACAAATCCAACCGCTCAAGCTCGGCGGCCGTACCGGCCTCATCGCGCAGCATGTCAAAACCCTGCGCGAAGCGGAGCAACGGAGCTGGAAACTCGATGTCGTCGGTTTGCTTAAACTGGCTGGCGTGGATGCAGAAAACACCGCCGTGTTGTTCGACGTCGCCGGCGCGGATTCGACGAGCGTCGGCCTCTACGAATTGCGAAAAATCCACGGCAGTTGCCGCGACACCTCCACGCAACTCGCCCTGGACTTCGCGGTGGTGCTCGACCAGGAAGTCGGTGACGACGCGCCGGCTTACGCCAGGAAATTTGAAATCGAAGTTTCCGCCCGGCCGCGCTTGCTGGGCGAAACACTATCCCTCTCCGGCGGTCCCGGCGGCGGCGATTGGAAATGGGGGGCGCCACCCATGCAGCTTGGCGCCACGATCGTCCAGGCCCAGCACGGCCACGGCGCTGGCGAGCCCTGCGCCAATTGCAACTGTGGCCGCCGCGACGCGTTAACCCAATAGATTTCATGCGCGTTGAAGTTCCTCGCCCATTGAAAGGCGGCGGAAACAGCAGCTGCGGTTGCGGCGGACACGGTCGCGCCAAAACCCTGGTGCTGAATCCGAGCACCATCCGCACGATTCAGTTTGGCGAGCAAGCGGGGCGCTCATGCCAGTGCAGCGGGGGTGGACGTTGTCCGCGCCAGTATCTTGCTCCCACCGGCTATGTGCTGGGTGGCTTCCTGGTTTTTCATTTGGCCGTAAACACCCTCGCGCTTTGGCCGCAGAAATTTCAGGCCATCGTCAACCGCCTTCATTCGCTCGGTCTGGTGCTGCCGGTTTTGGAAATGGGTTTGGCTGCCGTCTTGGCTTTCCACATCGCGGTCGGCCTGCGCCTGCTGCGCCGGGACCAGTTGAAATTCATTACCGGCGATCATTTTCATGGCAGCCCAATGCGGCAATGGCTCCAACGTGTCAGCGCCGTGATTCTGCTGGCCTTTTTGTTGTTTCACGTGGCCGTGCTGCACCGCTGGTTCGGCGGACGTTTTGATCCGCACGATGCCTTTGCCTCCGCGGGACGCGGGATCTGGCAATTCTGGCGCGGCCTGCCGGCGGGGAATTGGGCCAATTTGCTGTTCGCGCAATTCTATTTGGTGGGCCTGTTGGCGGCGGTCTTTCATGTGGCCAACGGGTTGGCCACCGGCGCGGAAGTATTGGGGTGGGTGCGCACACCAGCCGCCCAGAACCAACTCTGGCACTTTAATCTTTGCCTCGCGCCGTTGGTGTTGCTGGCCGGCATGACGGCGTGGTATGCGCTCGCGGTTTGGTAAATCGGTTGTGCCGGCGCCGAACCCGGCCGCCACCAACAATTTGCAAAATCATCGGCCGATGTTAACTTTGCTGCGACCGGTCATGGCCTGCGCCAGACGGAGACGAATTCGCTCCGGGCCTGGTGCATTCTCACTGGTCGCCCAGTTGGTCAACCTAAATACAAAACATGAAAATCAGTGCCCGCAATATCCTCGCCGGAACCGTCGTCGCCATCAAAAAGGGTCCGATCAGTTCGATCGTAACCTTGAAAATTGCCCCCGGGGTCGAGGTGGTCGCCAGCATTACCAGCGAATCGATCGCGTCGCTCAAGTTGAAGAAGGGGCAGAAGGCCTCCGCCATCATCAAGGCTTCGAGCGTGCTGATCGGCGTGGACTGAGACCGCTGCGTTGGCCGATGGGGG
>CAYTJG010000353.1:3270-5985 GCA_964437865.1 uncultured Bifidobacteriaceae bacterium
GGGAACGGCGCTCGGTTGAGCACTTCTGTTTTCGCCACCGTGTTTTGTCCATGGCCGCGTGGCGGTGTTTCCGCCCCGCCGCGACCAAGTTCATATTTTTCGTCAGGTTCGTCGTTTGACCTCCCTGATTCGTTGATCTTGAATTCATATTTATGAAATATTTTGGAATCCTCCCGATGGCACTGGTGGCGCTGTTGCTGGCAGCCCGGCTGCAGGCGGCGCAAATCACCGTTTTTGCCGCCGCCAGCCTGACCGATGTGCTGAAACAGATCGGCGCGGGCTATGAGCAGTCATCCACCGACCGCGTCGCCTTCAACTTTGCCGCGTCCGGCCCGCTGGCGCGACAGATCGAGGCCGGCGCGCCCGCCGATCTGTTTATTTCCGCCGATGAGGCCCGCGCCGATGAATTGGCGGCGAAAGGACTGCTCGTCAATGGCTCGCGCCGCAGCTTCCTCGGCAACACGCTGGTGATTGTGACCCCGCCGGACAACGAAACGATTCATTTGCCGGCCGACCTCACCAACGCCACGGTGAAACGCATTGCGCTTGGCGACCCGAAATCCGTGCCGTGCGGCACTTATAGCCGGGAGTACTTTGACCAGCTTGGCCTCTGGCCGGCGGTGGCCGCCAAGGTCATCCCCTGCGAAAATGTGCGATCGGTGCTGGCCACGGTGGAGACGGGCGACGTGGACGCGGGCATCGTGTACAAGACCGACGCAGCGGTTTCCAAGAAAGTTAAAGTTGTTTACGAGGTCCCGGCGGGGGAGGGTCCCAAGATCACGTATCCGGTGGCGCTGGTCAGCGGCTCCACGCAGCCGGAGGCCGGCCGACAATTCCTCGCCTACCTCTCCTCGCCGACCGCGCAAAAAATATTTCGTGAGGCCGGCTTCATTGTGTTGGTTGCTCCGGCCGCCAAATGACAGGTGACGACTGGCAACTGATGAGTTTCAGCGCGCGGATGGCCGCGGCCAGCACGCTGCTCATCCTGCCGCCCGGCGTGGCGCTGGCGTGGCTGCTGGCGCGCAAGAACTGGCGCGGCAAGGTGGTGGTCGAAACGTTCGTGGCCCTGCCGCTGGTGCTGCCGCCAGTGGTGACGGGGCTGGTGCTGCTGAAGTTTTTCGGCCGGCGCGGTCCGGTCGGCCATTGGCTGCACGACCAGTTGGGGCTGGAAATCATCTTCACCTGGCGCGCGGTGGTGCTGGCGCTGGCGGTGATGTCGTTTCCGTTGCTGGTGCGCACGCTGCGCGCGGCCATCGAGGAGGTGAATCCTTCGCTCGAACAGATGGCGCGCACGCTGGGCGCCGGACCCTGGCGGGTATTTTTTACGATCACGCTGCCGCTCGCCAAACGCGGCCTGTTCGCGGGCACGCTGCTGGCTTTTGCCCGGGCCCTCGGTGAATTCGGCGCCACCATCATGGTGGCGGGCAATATCCCCGGGCGCACCACCACGCTCGCGGTCTCCATTTACCAATCGGTCGAATTGGGCGAGGATTCACATGCGCTGCTGCTGGCCGGGTTGTCCGCCTCCCTGGCGTTTGCGGCGCTGTTGGCAGCCGGCCTGTTGCAGGGAGGCAAGCGATGAATGGCTTGCGGGCGACGTTGGCCAGAAAATTCCCCGGCGGTGCGTGCATCACCGTCGCGGATTTGCGGATCGACGCGGGCGTCTCGGTGCTGTTCGGCCCATCCGGCGCCGGCAAGACCACGCTGTTGCGTTGCCTGGCGGGTTTGGAAAGGCCGGATGACGGTGAAATCTCGTTTGGGAACGAAACCTGGTTCAGCCGCGCGCAACGAATTTTTCTGCCGCCGGAACAGCGACGGGTGGGGTATGTGCCACAGGATTATGCGCTGTTTCCACACCTGACCGTGGCGGGAAATATCGGCTATGGTTTGCACGGGTTGGCGGCGGCGGAAAAGAAATCGCGCGTGGCGGGGGTGTTGGAGTGGCTGCAACTGGCGGCGCTGGCCAGCCGTCTGCCCAGGAAATTATCCGGCGGCGAACAGCAACGCGTGGCGCTGGCCCGGGCGGTGGTGCGGAAGCCAAAGCTGCTGCTGCTCGATGAACCCCTTTCGGCGCTCGACGCGCCCACGCGGGAACGGCTGCGGAACGAACTGCGCCGACAATTGCTGCAGGTCGGCATCCCGACCGTGCTGGTCACGCATGATCGCACGGAGGCGATCGCCCTGGGCGATCAGATGGTGGTGATCGCCCACGGGGAGGTGCAGCAAACCGGCCCCGTCGCCGAGGTGCTGAATCATCCCGCCAACCTGGCGGTGGCCGAGATCGCCGGTACGGAGACGGTGGTGCCGGCGGAAGTGCTCAAGTTCGGCGATGGCCTCGTCACCGTGATGGTTGGGGAAGTGCAACTGGTCTCCGCATGTCCGGATTTCCCGGCGGGCGTGGCAGCGGCCTACGTTTGCATCCGGGCCGAGGATGTCATGCTGGTGCCGGATGCCTCGGCCCCGGCCAGCGCGCGCAATCGGTTTCCTGCCACGGTGCGCGCCATCGAGGCGGCCGGCCCGCTGTTACGGGTGGAACTCGACGGCGGTTTTCCACTCAAGGCGATGCTTACGCCGTCGGCGGCCGCTGATTTGCAAATTCGGCCGGGCACACCGGTGGGCGTGCTCATCAAAGCGCCGCAGATTCATCTATTGCCGCGGATTTGAAATATGTTCTAGTTGACCGATATTCGATTGTTCGACAATCATCGAACAAGC
>CAYTJG010000354.1:0-5909 GCA_964437865.1 uncultured Bifidobacteriaceae bacterium
CACATTTATAAAGACGGGGTGCTGGTGGGCTCTGCGAGCGGAGGCTGGCCGACGACCGCGCAAGCCAATCTTACTTTGGGCAGGGCCGGTAATAGTGGGAGTCAGTATTCCCAGGTGACGATTGACAGCGTCCGCATCTACAATCGTGCTTTCAACAGCAACGAGGTGGTAATGTTGTACGCGGCTGAAAATGCCGGGATTCCGCAATTCCTCCAAAATCTGACCAATAGCTATGCCGTCTATGGTGAGACTGCCACCTTCAGCTTGACTGCCGGCAGTGCAACTCCCCTCAGTTACCAATGGTATTTCGTTCCTACGAACAATGCCGGTCAGGCGGGTGCTTATGCACAGACAATTGGCAGTTTTGTCTATGGCGCGGTGGTCACCAACGGCGGCTACGGCTACGGCAATATCCCCGCGGTAAGTTTTGTGGGCGGTGGTGGCAGCGGCGCCGCCGGTTATGGCACGGTCAGCAACGGCGTGGTTACCGGCATTATTGTGACCAATGCAGGTGCGGGATACACCAGTCTGCCCAGTGTGGTCATTGACCCGCCGAATGGTCTGCTGCTGGGCGAAACCAACAGCAGTTTGACCATCAGCAACGCCAATGGCAGTGACGTGGGCAGTTATTCGGTGGTCCTGAGCAACGCCATCGGCAGCGTCTCCAGTTCGGTGGCCAGCCTGATTCTGCTGTATCCGCCGAGTATCACCATGGAGCCTGCAGGATTTACGGCCGACTATCTCAGCAGCAACAGTCTGAGCGTGCTGGCGTCGGGGACATCACCCTTGAGCTACCAATGGTTGTTGAATGGCACGAACGTCAGCGGGGCGACGAATAGCAGCTACGCCATTGTCAGCCTGGCTCTGACGAATGTGGGCGCTTATACGGTGGAAGTCACCAATGCGTATGGCAGCGTGGTCAGCACTCCGGCGGAGGTCGAGGTCGCGCCCTTCTTGACTTCACCCTTTGGTGGCGCCATCGGTGTCTGGGGACAGAATACGGTGTTGGATGTGGGGGCGGTCGGGTCCGGGGCGTTGAGCTACCAGTGGTATTTCAATGGTGCGGCCATTCCGAGCGCCACCAACGGGACTTATGCGCTGGATGACATCCAGTTCACCAATGCGGGTTTGTACAGTGTGGTGGTGAGCAGTGCGTATGGCAGCGTGACCAACGCCGCGTATCAAGTGGTGGTAAATCCTGCCAACATCAGTCTGGGAATTTGTCCGATGGTTTCGATTACCGGGACGGTGGGATACAAGTATATCATCCAAAGTACCGCGGACCTTGCTGATACCAATTCATGGGTGACGCTGACGAATATTGCCATTCCCTACACGCCCTACGTTTGGGCGGATACATCCACGGATGTTTCCAAGTCCTCCAACCCGCACAAGTTCTATCGGGTGTTGCCGGGACAGTGAGTGGGACAATTCCTTGGGATAGAGCCGGCACAGAACAATATAGATGTTTGTCTGCAAGATGGTCCGCATGAGCGGATCCAGACTTTGGTCATTGGAACCGAGGGCGGCGATGTCAAGCAGTCCATTAAATGTCACCGGGATTCAGAGCCGGTGAAACTTCTCCACTTCCGCGGTACTGGATTATTTCAGCGCTGGGTGGCTGGGGCATGGATTGTCGGGAGGTTAGATTTTCTTTGCTTAACCCGGCGGCTTGCAGGACAATTCCCGCCGTAAGTCGCCGCAGTGCATTCCTGGGCCATGCCACACAGTCGTTTCTTGGACTGGCGACCAGCGTGGAAGTTGGCAACGGGCATTTGGCGGTGGATGGGATGAACGGCTTGAGTTCAGTCCGCCTCAAAGACCACGGTGATTTGCGAAATTCCTATTGATCATGGCAAGCGTGAAACAAAATCGAGAAATTCGTCCGGGTGGCACCAAAGCAATCAGCGGCAGGTGGGTGTTTTTGTTGATGGTGGTGCTGCTGGCGCTGCTCTTCTGGCGGAGTTTTTCGCCGGATTACGTTCATTTTTCCAACGATGGTCCGCTGGGGCAGCAGAATGCCGCCTGGTCGCGGATGCCGGGCGGCCTGACCGGCATGTGGGGCGAGTTGAATTACCTGGGGGCCGATGCCGGCACCGGCACGTTGAACGTGACGACCCTGTTTCTCACCTTGTTGAGTCCGGTCGCCTTCGCCAAGTTTTATGCGCCATTGACGCTCTTATTGCTGGGGCTGGGGGCTTGGACCTTTTTTCGCCAGCTCAAGCTTTCGGCCCTGGCGGCCGCGCTGGGGGCGCTGGCCACCATGCTGAATTCCACGTATTTCTCGACCGCCTGCTGGGGTGTGGCTTCGCAGGAAATCGCGGTGGCGCTGGTTTTCTTTGCCTTGGCGCTGGTGGTGGCGAACACGCCGGAGACGCCGGCGCCGGTGCGCTGGGCGCGGCTGGCCTTGGCCGGCCTGTGCGTGGGCATGAACGTGATGGAGGCGGCGGATATCGGGGCGCTGCTGAGCCTGCTGGTGGCCTTGTTTGTATTTGTGTGGACCCTGAACGAAGCAGGCGCGCCCATGAAAAACGCCGTGCGCGGGGTGGGTCGGGTGGCCGTGGTGGCCAGCTTCGCCGTCTTCATTGCGGCGCAAGCGGTGCTGGCCCTGGTGGGCACGCAGATCCAGGGCGTGGCCGGCACGGGGCAGGATACCGAAAGCAAGGCCGCGCATTGGGATTGGGCCACCCAGTGGAGCCTGCCCAAAACGGAAACACTCGGTTTGGCGGTCCCGGGTTTGTTTGGCTACAAGATGGATACGCCCAAGAACATGATGCCCTTCCTGCAGGATGCCTACCAGAACGGCAACTATTGGGGCGGAGTGGGGCGGGCGCCGGAGCTCGACCGTTACTTTGATGGCGGCAGCGTCGGGCCGCAGCCTTCGAGCCCCAACGACTACATGCGTTTCACGGGCGGCGGGAATTATTGTGGCATTCTGGTATTGCTGGTGGCGGCGTGGGCTCTGGCCCAATCCTGCCGCCGTAAGGATTCGGCCTATGCCCCCCGGCAGCAGCGGGTCCTCTGGTTTTTGGCGGCGGTGATGATCCTTTGTTTGCTGTGTGCCTGGGGGCGGTTCGCGCCGTTGTATGCCTTGCTTTACAAGCTCCCCTATTTCTCAACCATTCGTAATCCGGCGAAATTCATCTATTTCTTTGGTTGGGCGCTGGTGACGATTTTTGCCTACGGCGTGGACGGCTTGGGCCGGCGGTATTTTTCGACCGTGAGCGTAAATGGCAAGGAGGTTGGCTTGCGTCAGCAACTCAAGGATTGGTGGCGCCAAGGAAGCTGGTTTGACCGCGGTTGGCTGGCGGCGAGTGCCGGTTTAATCATCGTGAGTGTGGCGGCTTGGAACGAATATGTGGTGATGAAGCCGGCGATGATTGCCTATTTGCAAAAGGTCGGTTTCACCGATATCGACCCGACGCATGCCGGTTCGGCGCCGGCCTTGCTGGCGTTCAGCTACGGCGAGGTGGCGTGGTCGGTGGTGCTGCTGGTCATTGCGGTGGTGCTGGTGCTGTTGGTCGTCAGCGGTTGTTTCCGCGGATCGCGCGCGAAATGGGGCGCCCTCTTGCTGGTGAGTTTCGTGATTTTCGACCTGGGCCGGGCCAATCTGCCGTGGGTGGCGCACTGGGATTACAAGCAGAAATACGAGGTGGGCTCGCTCAATCCCATCTTGAACCTGTTGCGGGACAAGCCCTATGAGCATCGGGTGACCGAGTTGCCGTTCCAAGTTCCGCCGCAGCTCCAGATTTTTCATGAGTTGTATGCGATCGAGTGGATGCAGCACCAATTCCCGTTTTACGACATTCAGAGCCTGGACATTGTGCAAATGCCGCGCATGCCGGAGGATATGCTGGCCTATGAGACGGCGCTGGCGCCGCGGGGCGACCAAGCTTCGTTGCCGCTCATTGCCCGCAAGTGGCAGTTGACCAGCACCCGCTATCTGCTGGGCGTGGCTCCTTTCATTGACGACATGAACCAGAGCCTGGACCCGGTCCAGCATCGTTTCCGTTTTGTACAGCGTTTTGACGTGGTACCCAAGCCGGGGGTGCCGATTCCCGCGGGGCTCGATGGCTATACGCCGAAGCAACTGGCGGCCGCCGGTTACTTCCAGTCTGAACAACTCACGGCGGTGGCCACGAACAACGGCGATTATGCGCTGTTTGAATTCACGGGGGCGCTGCCGCGGGCCAAGGTGTTTGCCAACTGGCAGGTGAACACCAACGATGCCGCGAATTTGAAATTGCTCGGCGACCTGAACTTCGACCCGCTCAAGACCGTGCTGGTGTCCACGCCTGAAAATGGTCTGCCCGCCGCCGGGACCAAGGCGGCGGACGGCAGCGTGGAATACCAGAGCTACCGGAGCAAACACCTTGTGCTCACCGCCAAGACCACCGCTCCCAGCGTGTTGTTACTCAACGATAAGTATGATCCGCATTGGCGGGTGACGGTGGATGGCCAGCCTGCGGGCTTGCTGCGGTGCAATTATCTCATGCGCGGCGTTTATCTGCCCACGCCGGGCACCCATACCGTGGTGTTTGATTTCAGCCTGCCGCATCGTCCGCTGTATGTGACGGCGGCGGCCATGGTGCTGGCCTTTGGGTTGTGTGGCTACCTGCTCTGCGCGCGCAAGCGCGGGCCGGTGCCAGTGCCGGCGGTTTGAGGACGTTGGCGATCAGGCGTGGTCGGCGCGCTCCGCCTTGGCTTGGGCACGGGCCTGAAGCCAGGCGCGGCTGACGGGTTCGTAAACGGTGCAGCCGCGGCAGGTCTCCGGTCGCTGGCCGGTATAAAATCCCTTGATGATGTTCCAGGCGCGGTCGCTCTCCGCGATCTCCTTCATCGTGTTTTCGCGAATGTTGCCCACCACCAAATCATCGAGATCGTTGCGCACCAGCCGGCAGCCGCACAAACGCACCGCGCCATCATGGCGAACCACGACGCCAAAGAGGGAGGCGCAGGGGATGTTCAATGGGCGGGGCAGTTGGCGCAGACGCATGTTGCCCTTCAGGTCCTCCGGCTTGATGGTGCCGCCCCAGTTGTCGAAATCCACCGTATAATTGACGCGCACCTTTTCCGAGAAAAAGGGCTTGAGATGCTCCTGAAAAAGGGCCGAACGCGTGATTTCGCTGGGTTTCTCCGCGTTGCGGAAACGGATGGCAATCACGATGGGCTCGCCGCGGCTGCGATTGTATTCGAGCAGGTGGCGAATGCCCGAGATGGCCTCATCAAAATGCTTCACCCCGTAAATCTCCTCGTACTTCTCCTTGCTGGTGCCCTGGGTGCTGATGTAAATCTCGCGGATGCCCCGGTCGATGAGCTGCCGGTAATTGTCGTTCTTATCCATCAGGATGGCGTTGGTGGTCAGGGAGACCCGCAGGCCCTTCTTGACGGCATAATCGAGCTTGTCCAGCAAACCGGGATCCACGAGCGGATCACCCACGACGGGGGTCAAGTCCAGCCGGGTGCCGCCCAGGCTCGCCCATTCATCCACGGCCTTGGTAAAGACCTCGAACGACATGATGCCGGTCTGGAGGGTTTTGTTGGCCACGACCTTGGGATAGGCGCAAAAGGTGCACTTGGCGTTGCAAATGTTGGTGACGCCGGTGATGAGGCCGCCGGCCAGCTCGAACTGGCGGTGGGCAAACAATTCCTCCGGCGTGACCGTATCGCGCGAGACCGAGCGGTAGCTGAGCGAGCGCTTCAACCGCTGCACATGGAACGCGACGCGATAAACAATATCCGCCACCAGACCGTGCGAATGCACGAAGTGGTAGGTGCGCCATTCCATTTTTTGCAATAAACTGCTCATTTTTTGCTTTGACCGGACAGCATAATTCTTGAGTGCCATAAGCTGACTTCAAACCACTGGGATGTCAAATCTCAAAACCGACGCCTGCGGGAGGAAAATA
>CAYTJG010000355.1:0-5903 GCA_964437865.1 uncultured Bifidobacteriaceae bacterium
GTTCGGCGGTGTGTGCGTGGATGCGTTCCTCCTCGGCCAGATCGCCCACCAGTTGACGGATGCCGGCATCGGTGGTGCGGCGGGCCACCGCCTCGTAAAACTGACGCGTTTCCACCTCCATGCTTTCGGCTGTCTTCTGAACCGTCTTCAGGCCCAGCGGGCGAACGAGCCACACGGGTTTGCGGTCCACAAAACCCCGCACGTCCTGGCGGCGGATATGGGGCACGTGGTCGCCGAAATGCCCCTTGTAAAGCTCCAGCAAACGGTGCCGGTGGCCATCTTCCTCCCGGCGCATGGCGCGGAACTTGGCCGCCTGTTCGGGAAAGTTCTCCTGTAATCCATCGGCAAAATCTTCGTAAATACGGGCGTCTTCCTCTTCGAGCGAGATGGCCAATGCCAGGATTTCCCGCTCGGTGAGACTGTCGAATGTCTTCATAAATAGGGGGAGAATAAGCGCGCCGTGGAATCACGCAATTTTATAAGCACGGACCGCCCATCCGCTTCCTCCAGCGTCACTTCGCGGGCGGCGGCCATTTTTTTGGCCACGATGCCTTCCATTTGCGCGGCGAAACTGCGGCTATACGCTTCCACGCACAATTCGAAGTTCAGGCGGAGGCTGCGCGTGTCCCAGTTGGCCGAGCCGAGCAGAACCCAATGGCTGTCCACAATCATCAACTTGGAGTGGTCGAAGGGCGGCGGCGTGAGCCAGAGATGGCAGCCGCGCTCCAGTACCTGCCACCACAGGGCGGTCGAGGCCCAATGCACCACCGGCAGGTTGTTCTTGGCCGGCAGCAGAATATCCACCCGCACCCCGCGCAGCGCCGCCAGATTGAGGGCCGTGATCAGGGTGAAATCCGGCAGGAAGTACGGGGTGACCACCTGGATGGACTTTTGCGCCTCCGCGAGCGCCGCCAGCAGCGTCCAGCGAGCCTTTTCAAAATCTGCGTCGGGGCCGTCGGTAATCACCCGGGCGATGATGTCGCCGGTTTCGACCGGCTCCGCAAACCAGGTATCGCCGTCGAGCACCTCGCCGGTGGCGAAGGCCCAGTCGTTGGCGAAGGCTTCCTGCAGGGGCGTCACCACCGGGCCGGTGACGCGGAAATGCAGGTCTTGGACGGGATGCTTGGGATGGTCGGCTAGCACATTGCCATGACGGATGTTGATGCCGCCGGTGAAGGCGCTCTGGCCGTCCACCACCATCAATTTGCGGTGGTTGCGCAGATTGATGGTGGCGGCGCGCCAGGGCGTCAATAAGGACGCAGGCAGAAACTTGGCGACCGGGATGTGCGCGCGTCGCAATTTGCTGGTAATGGGCGGCCACGAATAGCGCGCGCCGGCAGAGTCCAACAGGACGCGGACCGCGACGCCGCGCCGGACGGCGCGTTCCAGGGCGGCGACGAATTTTGCGCCGCTGGCGTCATTGTCGAAGATATAAGTGCCCAGCGTGACGGATTTTCGGGCGGATTCGATGGCTGCCAGCATGGCCGGAAACGCCTCGTCGCCGGCGATCAAGGGTTCCAGCCGGTTGCCCGCCGAAAGCGGCTGCGTGGTGATACGGCTGACGACACTGGCGATGTGGTTCAGATGGGCGGCACCTTCCGATTCCGGCTCCCCCAGGTTTTCCGGTACGGGCCGGTTCAGGGTATTATGGACGCCTAACTGGATGGCCAGGCGGCGGATGCGATTGACCCCCAAGGCCAGGTAGAGCAATGGCCCGACGACAGGCAGGATCCAAATGACCACGATCCAGATCGTTGCCGCCCGGGGGTCCCGCTTGTGGAGGAGCGCGTGGCTGGTGGCCAGCAAGCCGGCCAGCAGATGAAAGCCGGCGGCAATATGGGGCCAAAACTGGTCCATGACGGCGTGCCAAGTCATGGCGAAGAAGTGTCGCGAAAAAAGGCCGGGGCGCAAGCACTGGAAATAGTCGCCTGTCTTGGCTCCCTTTTTTTTGATGACGCTGCTTTGAGGGTTGTGTATAAACGGCGCATGACCCGCGATGAACGCCGGCGTACGGCGCAGGCGCTGCGCGAATCGGAGGAAAAGTGTTCGAAGGCCTTTCGCGCCAGCCCCGATGGCATGGCGGTTTCGGAGGTGGCCACAGGTCGCTATGTGGAGGTAAACGAGGGATACTGCACTTTGTGCGGCTACCGGCGGGAGGAGATGATCGGCCACACGGCCCTGGAATTGGGTATTTGGCGGATGCCGCCCGAGCGGGAACGTTTTGTGGCGGAGCTGCGGCAGCGCGGCGTGGTGCGCAATTTTCCAATGGTCATGGGCACCCGTGCGGGTGGCTTGCGGCATATCCTTCTCAATGCCGAGTCCATCATGCTGGGCGATAACCCCTGTCTGGTCTCCGTACTGCACGACGTTACTGACCGACTCGAGGCGGAGCAGGCCTTGCGCGAATCGGAAGAGAAGTTTTCGAAGGCTTTCCGGACCAGTCCGGATGTGATGTCGATCGTTGACCAGGAAAGCGGAAAGTATCTGGAGGTCAACGAGGCGCATGAAAAAACATTCGGTTTTAAACGGGAGGAGGTGCTGGGCCATTCGCCAACCGAACTGGGCATTTTCGACAATCCAGTGCAGCGCGACGCCATTCAGGCCAAGCTAAAGGCGACCGGTTCCCTGCGCGGCTTGGAGATTGTGACCCACAACCGCCGGGGTGAGTCGCTGACGTGTTTGCTCAGCGCCGAGGTCATTGAATTGGGCGGCCGGAAGTGTGTGCTGCGGGTGGCCCATGATATCACCGGATACAAGCGGGCCGAGGCTGAGCGCCAAGAGGCGGTATCGCGGGAACAGGAGGCGCGGATTGAATATACGCTGCAACTGATCGCGGCGCAGGAAGCCGAACGCAAGCGCATTGCCGCCGAGTTGCACGATGGGGTGGGGCAAAACATTCTGCTCATCAGAAATCTCGCGCAGCAGGTATTGCTGGCGCCGGTGCCGGAGTCGGTGCGCGAACAATTGGCCACAATTGATCACTTGGCGGGCTTGTGCATCGCGGACGTGCGCCAAATTTCGCGGGATCTCCGGCCGTACCAACTGGATCACCTGGGCCTCAAACGCGCGCTGGAAGCCATGCTGGAACATGCCGCCCAGGCCAGTTCCATGAGGTTCACCTCGCGGCTTGAATCCGTGGACGATCTGTTTCGGTCTGAAGCAGCACTGAACCTCTACCGGATCGTCCAGGAAGGCGTGAACAACATCCTCAAGCATTCCCGGGCCAGCCGGGCCCAGGTTGTGCTGGAGCGCGACTTGCGCGCGGTGGAGTTGCGTTTGGAAGACGATGGGGTGGGCTTCGCGCCCGAAAGGGCCGGCAAGGCGGGCCTGGGACTGCGGAACATCGCCGAGCGGGTACGCATGCTGGGCGGCGTGCTGGCCATCCGGTCCGCGCCCGGGCGGGGCACTTGCATCGAAGTGAAAATCCCAATCGCGGAAGCGGTGCCGGTGGCAGCTTGACGCCGGACGAATCTTTGCTGGCGAATCCGGTACACCGGCTGTAATATTCATCAGTGCTCCGGGCAATCAGAATTCTCATCGTGGATGACCATCCGTTGTTTTGCAACGGATTGCGTCAGGTCATTCAGGGTGACCCGCGTTTTGAATTGGTGGGCGAGGCGGCGGATGGCGAAGCGGCTTGGCTGGCCATCCAGAAAATGAAGCCGGACGTGGCCATCCTCGACGTCAATCTACCCAAACTCACGGGCCTGGAAGTCGCCGCGCGGATTCAGAAGAAACGGCTGTCCACCCGGGTGATCATTCTCACCATGTTCAAGGAGGAGGATTTGATCAATCGGGCGTTGGATCTGGGCGTCAATGGTTTCGTACTCAAGGACAACGCGGTGACAGATATTGTCAATGCGATCAGCACCGCGGCCGAGGGCGGGCATTACCTCAGCCCGGCAGTGTCAGGTTTCTTGGTGAACCGTCGCAACCGCACCACGGCGCTCACGCTCCGCAAACCGGGACTGGAGGATCTGACCAAGGCCGAGTGCCGCATTCTGCGCTTGGTGGCGGAGAACAAGACGAGTCGGGCAATCGCGGCGGAATTGGGCATCAGCCCGCGCACGGTGGAGGCGCATCGCGCGAATATCTGCACCAAACTGAATTTGCACGGCAGCCACAGCCTGCTGCAATTTGCCCTGGAGAACCGCTCCTCCTTCTGAGTCCCCGCCGTTTCGGCTTTTCTGCGTAGGTGGTTCCACGTAGAAAAATACGTGTCCCTGCGGATGCAAAAATACGCGCTCGCCCCAATTACCGACTTTCCGCCGCCTGGCTATGCTGGGAGAGTCATTATGAAAATCCTGCCGAAGAAACTGATGATTGTGGATGAGCGGGCGCTGGCGCGGCATTTGGTGCGCCGGGCGGCGGCGACGCCACTGGACACCGTGCTGGAATGCGTGTCCGTCGAGGAAGCTCTGGCGGCCGTGGGGATTTTCTTGCCGGATTGTGTGTTGATGGGGGTGATGCCGCCGACCGCCGGGGCGTTTCAAGCCATTCGCACCATTCGGGCGGGACATCCGGAAATTCGCGTGGTGGCCGTAAGTCCCTTTCATGAACACCGCCTGCAGCGGCAGGCGGCCGAAGCCGGCGCCTCGGGCTATGTGGCCACCGAGAACCTGTCCCAATTGTTCCTGCTGGCGGCGCCCGAGCGGCTCTCTTTGAAAGCGGACGCGCCACCGCGGGCGCCGCGGAAAAACAAGTGCGGTGCGGTCAACTGATTCTTTCCGGCCATGAAATTGATGATTGTAGACGACCACGATGGCATGCGGAAAATGATCCGCAGAATGATTGCAGCCCCCGGTGATTTCGTGATCGAGTGTTGCTCCGGCGACGAGGCTTTGCACGCCGCCGGCGAGTTCAAGCCGGACTGCGTGACCATGGACATCAGCATGCCGGGGCTCTCCGCCTTCAAGGCCACCCAGGGCATTCGGGCGATGAGCCCGTCGGCGGGCGTGATTTTTGTGACCAGTCATGATCAGCCCGACTATCGGCGAGCGGCCCTGGAGGCTGGCGCTGCCGGCTTTGTCCTGAAGGAGAACCTGGCCGATCTGTATTCGTTCATTGCTGCCAAGCGGCTCGCCACCAGTTTGAAAGTGTAGGGCCTGCCCGCCGGGTGGCCGTGCTGGGACGGCCAACGCTTGGCTCCACTTCCCGCCGATCCCTCCCAGCCGGGTGTAAGACACCATTCTGCTCGTCTCCAAAAACTTTTTCGGTTGTTTATTATTGTTTATTATTGTGTTTTTGTGTTTTTGTGTTTTTCGGGCTGATTTTTGACCCCCACCTCCCCGGCCAATCCAAGGAGCATTCGACCCGCGCAGTGCTGCGTTCGCACGGCGCCACCGCTTCCCTCTTGCCCCGCCCCACGCGCCGCCAGGCCGACACCGCGAGACCGCTCGCCGCGCCGTTCACCACCCTCGCTGTCGGTGCTGTCCGCATCCCCGCCAATATAACCGATCCCCGGACCATGTCAGATGTCGCCGCGACCTCTCCTGCCATTTAAGATGTCGCCGCGACATCTAAAATGAAGGTGGTAGACGTTTGTAATGGTCAATCCCACTGCCCAGCGCCAACGGCGCGTCTCATACCAGCCTGGGCCACCGGCCCAGGTTCACGACCCTATTGAAATTATAAGGGCCAACGGCCCGTACCATAATCCGTTGTCTCGCCATCGCCCTCGGCCCATCCAACTGTCCGAGGGGAGAACTCGAGGTGTGCCATGATGATATAGTCTAAAAACCCGCAACACCCGCTACAATGTTGATGGTCAACGACTTAATGTGCAACATTCGGACAACAGAGGGTGCAACAACCTGCAACATCGCCCGTCCCAGCGCCGTCGGCGCGGCCTATTGGTAGAAATGAAACGAAAGTGATTTCAAGCGCCGTAGGCGCGGCCTGAA
>CAYTJG010000356.1:0-5898 GCA_964437865.1 uncultured Bifidobacteriaceae bacterium
AGAAATTCGGCTTGTACGGCTTGATCCGCATCGCGCTGCCGCTGCTGCCGGACGCGGCGCAGCATTGGGCGCAGGCGCTGGCTTGGCTCTGTGTGGGCAACATCCTCTACATCGGCTGGGTGGCCATGCGGCAACGTGATTTGAACCTGCTCATCGGCAATTCCAGCGTGGCCCACATGGGCTTCATTTTCCTGGGCATCGCCAGCCTGAACGTCATCGGCGTGAGCGGCGCGATTCTGATCATGGTCGCCCACGGTTTCCTGGCGGCGCTGACCTTTGCGCTGACCGGCTATATCTACCAGCAGACCGGGACGCTGCGAATCAGCGAGCTGGGCGGCCTCTGCCGGAAGCTCCCGTTCATCGGCACCGCGTTGCTGATGGCCGCCATGGCGGGCTGCGGCCTGCCGGGCTTTGCGAATTTCGTGGGCGAAGTCACGGTGTTCTTCGGCGCCTGGAAGGCCTTCCCGACGATCACCATCCTGGCCCTGTGGGGTGCGCTCGTCATCGGCGGTGTTTACATGACCCGCGCCATTCGGAACGTTTTGCACGGGCCGCTGCCGGAAAAATGGAATTCACTTAAGGACGCACCGCACCTCTGGCGCAAACTGCCCTACGCGCTCCTGCTGGCCAGCCTGTTCGTCTTCGGTTTTTGGCCGCGGCTGCTCACGGACAAGATCACGCCGGATGCCGTCAAGGTGGTGGCCGCCTACCCGGTGACGGCGACCGCCCCCCAAGCCGCGCAAGCGGCGCCGGGATTTATCCCGGCTGATGCCCGCGGCGCCAATCCGGCCGCCCAGAACCTCGTTACGTCGGCGGCTACCAAATAAAGATGCACACTTCCTTGATAAGCCTTGAATTGCTGGTCATCGGTCTCGGCCTCGTGCTGATGCTGGCGGATTTGTTCGTGCCGGCCGAGCGCCGGCGGTTCATCGGCTATGCGGCCATCGGGGCCTTGGCGATTCTGCTGGCGGAGAGCTTCGGTCATGGCCGGTTCGGCGCGCTGGGCACCGCCTTTGGCGGCGCCTTCATCAATGACGCCCTGGCCTTGTATTTCAAGCGACTCTTCCTGGTGGCGGCCATCCTGGTCCTCTTCATCGCGGTGGAGTTTGCGGACCGCCTGGTGGCCGTCGCGGAATACTATTCGTTGATCGTGTTTGCGCTGGCGGGCATGTTGTTCGCGGCCTCGTCCAACGACTTCGCGATGTTGTTTGTTTCCATTGAACTGATCACCATCACGTTCTACGTCCTGGTGAGTTTTCAGCGCAGCCGCCTGGCCTCGCTCGAAGCGGGGGTGAAATACCTCATTCTGGGCGGGCTCTCGTCCGCGTTCATGATTTTCGGCATCGCCCTGATCTGGGGAACGACGGGAAAATTGAATTTCACCGACTTGGCGGCGGTGGCGCCGCAATTTGCCGCCAGCAAGGTTTTCCTGCTGGGGGTGCTATTGGTGCTGGTGGGCATCGGCTTCAAGGTGGCCGCCTTTCCGTTCCAAATTTGGGCGCCGGACGTGTACCAAGGCGCGCCGACTCCCACCACCGCATTTCTGGCCATCGGTTCCAAGGCGGCGGGCTTTGTCCTGTTGCTGCGGGTGCTGTTCACCGCCCTGCCGGGAGTGATCAATACCGCGGCTTGGGCGGACTTTCTCATCGTCATTTCGGGACTCACCATTCTTTACGGCAACCTCTGTGCCCTGCCGCAACACAATCTGAAGCGGCTGCTGGGGTACTCCAGCATCTCGCACGCGGGCTACCTATTGCTGGGCGTGGCGGCGTTGAATGCCAATGGGCAGGCGGCCATCATGTATTACTTGGGCGGCTACCTGTTCACGGTGCTGGCGGCGTTTCTGGTGATTGCCCTGGTGCTGCGGCAGCTTGAAACTGAGGAAATTTCCGGCTTGGCGGGTCTGAGCCAGCGCTCGCCCCTGTTGGCCGCCACCCTGGCTCTCTCCATGGTTTCGCTCGCCGGCATCCCCCCGCTGGCGGGCTTCTTCGGCAAGTTCCTCCTGCTCAAGGCCGTTGTGCAGGCCGGACAGGCCACGGGCAACCATGGTTACTATTGTCTGGTCTTCACGGCACTGGCGGGCGTGGTGATTTCGATGTACTATTATTTCGGCGTGATCAAAGCCATGTATTGGAGCCGGGACGCCAAGGACCTGTCGGCCATTGAGTTGTCGGCGCCGGCGATGGTCACGGCTTGGATTTGCATTGGTGGCATGTTTTGGGTGGGCCTGTTTCCGAACACGCTGCTCGCCCTGGCCAATGCCGCGGCCGGCGCGCTGAAGATTTGATTGCGGTCGTTTGTGCAAAGAATTCTCGCCATTGCCTGGCTGACGTGGAAGGCTGCGTTGCGTTTCAAGTTGTTTCTGGTCATCGCAGCCCTGCTCGTCATTGCCGTCGTGGGCCTGCCCTTGGTCATCAAGGACGACGGCTCGGCGCAGGGGTTTACCCAGATCATCATCACCTACACGCTGAGCGCGATCACCGCCCTGCTGGGGCTCTCCACGTTGTGGCTTTCCTGCGGCACACTGGCCCGCGATATTGAGGAATGTCAGATTCAGGTGGTGGCCACCAAACCAGTAGCCCGCTGGCAGATCTGGCTGGGTAAATGGCTGGGCATCGTCACCCTCGACGCGGCGTTGCTGGCCATCTCCGGCGCCTGCGTCTTCACCATGCTGCAATACCGCGCCTCGAAACTACCCATGCCGGTGCAAACCGCCCTGCGCGAACAAATCCTGGTGGCCCGCGGGTCGGCGAAAGAAGCCAGCCGCGAGGCGGAAATCCAGGGCGCCACCGACCAATATTTGCAGGAACGGCTCAAGAACGCGCCGGTGGATCCGGAGAATGTGCCGGAACTGCGCAAGCAGATCCTGGAACGGATCCGGGCCGAGTCGCAAGTGGTGCCTCCCAGCTATTGGCGCACTTGGAAGATCGACCTGCACTCGGTCAAAGATTCGCTGGCGGGCAAGCCCCTTCAGCTCCGGATCAAATTCAACACCGCCGTTCCCGCCGGCACCGCCACTTACAGCGCCGCTTGGCGAATCGGCGACGCCCCCCACACGAAATTGTGGGAGACCAACATGGAAAGCCTCGCTTCGGAAACGTTCTATGAGTTTCAAATTCCGCCGGATATGTTCGATGAAAAGGGAGTGCTCACCGTCACTTTTGGGAATCCCCCCGACAACCCGGCGCTCCTGTTTTCAGCCGATGAAGGCATGGAAGTGCTCTACCCGGAGGCCGGTTTCGTGCTGAATTACGTGCGGGGCCTGGGAATCATTCTTTGCTGGATGGCGGTGCTGTCTGCCCTGGGTCTGGCCTCGGCCAGCATCCTCTCCTTTCCCGTGGCCGCCTTTTTTGCCCTGACGATGATGCTGGTGGTCTTCTGCAGCGGCACGCTGGCGGAGTCCGTGGAGTCGGGCACCGTGGCTGGCGGCAATGCGGAGACCGGCCAGATGAACCATTCGTTGGCCGACGTGGTGCTCATCCCCGCTTTCAAGGGGATCTTGACGGTCGTCAACCTGGCCAAGAGCTTCTCACCGATCGATGCCTTGAGCACCGGCCGCAGCATCACCTGGGGTGAACTCGGCCTGGCTTTCGCGCAGATCGTCCTGCTGCTGGGCGGCTGCCTGGCCGCGGCGGGTATTTTCCTTTTCTCGCGCCGCGAACTGGCCACCGCCCAGGGAACCCAGTGAAGCCGAGGGATTGAGTTATGAACCGGCACGTTAAGAAAATCCTATTGTTGCTGCTGGCGGTGGCCTTGCTGTTTGGCGCGGGGCAGATTCAGCAATTGCTGAATCGCGATCGCGATGCGCTGGGCCTCACGCGCACAGCCGTGCTGGACAACGCGCCGCCAGCCCTGGCCTTTACCACCGTGGCGCTGGGCGGATTCCGCGGGCTGGTTTCCAATCTGTTGTGGATGCGGGCGAATACTTTACAGGAGGACGACAAGTTCTTCGAAGCGGCCCAACTGGCCGACTGGATCACCAAGCTGGAGCCCACCTACACACAGGTGTGGTTGTTTGAGGCTTGGAACATGGCCTACAACATCTCGGTGAAGTTCAAGGAAAACGCTCCGGGCGTTTACAGCGACCGCTGGAATTGGCTGAAGCGCGGCATTGAGCTGCTGCGCGATGACGGCCTGCGCTATAATCCCAACAGCATCCTGATCTACCGCGAATTGGGCTGGTTCTTCCAGCATAAGATGGGGCAGGACCTGGACGATGCGAACAATTACTACAAGCTGCAGTGGGCCACCAACATGCTCCCGTTTTTCGGCCCCGCCGGCACGAATTTCGCGGCGCTGTTGCACCCGCAATCGCCGCAGGATTTTCAGCGGCTGCAGGTCTTCACCAACCAGTACAAACTCGACCCGGCCTTTGCTGCCATCGTGGACAAGCGATATGGCCCCTTCTGTTGGCTGCTGCCCGAGGCCCACGCCATTTATTGGGGATCAAAGGCCCTGGACGAAGCCGCCAGGAACCCGGACAAGATCAAGATGGACGACCTGATCACCGTGCGCCGGATCATTTATCAATCCATGCTGCAGGCCTTCCACCACGGGCGGCTCATCGCCAATCCGTTCGATGGCACCTACGCCATGGGTCCGAACTTGGACTTGGTGCCACAGGTCAATGGCGCCTATACGAATCTGTGGGCCGAAGAATCCGACCCCAACCAAAAGGGCGGCATCCTGAAAGCCCACCGGAATTTCCTGCGCGATGCCATTTATTTTCTCTACGTGGCCAATCGCACGGGCGAGGCGCAGCAATGGTTTAACTACCTGGCCAAACAATACCCGGACAAGCCCATTCTCGATGACCGTCCGGATTTGCTGCCCAAAGATCTCACCTTGGATGAATATGCGGTGGCCGTAACGCAAGATGACATTCGGGAAACCTCACGTGAGAAGGTAACGTCGGCCATTGAAGGCATGTTGATCCACGCTTATCTCAATTTGGCGGCCGGGGACGATGAGAGCTACCAGAACTACAAAAACCTCACCCAAAACGTCTATGACAACTACATGGGCAAGACCGCCATGGCAAAAGGCCACGTTCGCGTGGGGCTGATGCCGTTCCGCGAAATGAACCAGGTCGTGGTTCAGCAGTTGCTGGATCCCCAATCCCAATTCGGTCTTCCCTACGAGGCCCGCGCGGTTTTGCGCACGCGGCTAAACCTGCCCGCCGAAACCGCACCGGCAGCGAGCGCGCCCAATCCCATCGAGTCGTCCCCCACCAATTCCGCAGGTACCAACGCGGTCTTGGGGCCGGTCGAGTAGGCCGGTTTCGTTTGTTCATGAGTTCGCCAGTTTCTGCCAAGAAAAAAGCCAGCCCCGTCCAACACCGGAGCGGTACACCCTTGCGCGTGGGTTTGATTTCCCTCGGCTGCGCCAAGAATCTCGTGGACGCCGAAATCATGCTTGGTTCGCTGCTCAAGGACGGCGTGGAAATCACCAACGACCCCACCCAAGCCGACGCCGTGATCGTCAACACCTGCTCGTTCATCGATTCAGCGCAGGAGGAAAGCGTGGATGCCATTCTGGAATCGGTCGAATTGCGCGACGCCAACCGCCGGGGCCAGGCCGTGATTGTATCGGGCTGTCTGCCGCAGCGTTTCCGGGAGGAACTACCCAAGCTGATGCCGGAAGTGGACGCGTTCATGGGCATTGATCAGGTGGCCCAAGTGGGCAATATCGTGTCTCAAGCCGTGGCGAACCGGGCGGGCAAAACCGGCGCGCCGGCCCCGGGCAAGCGCCCAGCGGCGGCCAGGACGAAACTGTCCGCGCATTTGCAGGACCTCGAGGGCGGCCGACCCGCCGAGGCCCACGAAAAAGAAAACGCCCTGCGGGGTACCGCCAAGTTTGGGAAAACCAAAACCGTGGCGACCGCCCCATCGGCCGCCC
>CAYTJG010000357.1:0-5890 GCA_964437865.1 uncultured Bifidobacteriaceae bacterium
ACAACGGGCCGTTCCTGAATTTCAGCGGGATCATTGAAGAGATTGATCCGGAACGCGGCAAGCTGAAGGTGACGGTGAATATTTTTGGGCGCAATACGCCGGTGGAACTGGAGTATTGGCAGGTGGAGAAATCATGATTT
Source organism: uncultured Bifidobacteriaceae bacterium (assembly GCA_964437865.1). Taxonomy (GTDB): domain Bacteria; phylum Verrucomicrobiota; class Verrucomicrobiia; order Limisphaerales; family UBA11358; genus UBA11358. The sequence continues at coordinate 141 of CAYTJG010000357.1, forward strand.
GAGGCGGGTGGCGTGATGTGTGTCATCACGTTTCGCGTCTCGCGCATTACCAACGAACTAATATGGCAAAGAAAGTAACAGGACAGATCAAGCTGCAGATTCCGGCCGGGCAGGCCAACCCGGCGCCGCCCGTGGGCCCCGCTCTGGGCCAACACGGCGTGAACATCATGGCGTTCTGCAAGGAATTTAACGCCGTCACCAAGGCCAGCGCGGGTCTGATCATTCCCGTGGTCATCACGGTGTATCAGGACAAATCCTTCACGTTCATCACCAAGTCGCCGCCGGCCTCGGTGTTGCTCAAGAAGGCCGCGGGCATCACCGCGGGCAGCAAGACGCCCAACAAGGAAAAGGTGGGCAAGGTGACGCGCAAACAGATTTTGGAAATCGTGAAAACGAAATCCAAGGATATCCATGCCAACTCGGAAGAGGCCGCCGTGCGCCTGATTGCAGGCACCGCGCGCAGCATGGGAATCGAAGTTGTCGGTTAACCAAGAATAATAAACAAACGCGGGAGAATCGCACGATTCGCTTGCACCGCATCCAGACCAATGCCCAGCAAAAGATACAAAAAGGCGCTTGAAGTGGTTGATGGCAAGAAAGCCTATCCCCTCAAGGAAGCCGTTGGCGTGCTCGCCAAGTTCCCCAAAGCCAAATTCAACGAAACGATTGACCTCGCGTTCCGCCTGGGGGTGGACCCGAAGCAATCGGACCAGATGGTTCGCGGTACGGTGCCGCTCCCGAACGGCAGCGGCAAGACGGTGCGCGTGCTGGTCTTCGCCAAAGGTGTCGCGGCGGATGCGGCCCGGGCGGCCGGTGCGGAGAACGTCGGTTTTGAAGACATGATCGCCAAGTGTCAGGGCGGTTGGGCTGATTTCGATGTGGCTGTGGCCACGCCCGAGGCGATGGTGGAAGTGCGCAAATTGGGCAAAGTACTGGGACCGCGCGGTTTGATGCCGAATCCCAAAACCGGCACGGTGACGGAAGACACCGCCAAGGCCGTTAAGGAAGTCAAGGCCGGTCGCGTGGAGTTCAAGGTGGACAAAGCCGCCAACGTCCATGTGATCGTGGGCAAGGCTTCTTTCAAGCCCGAACAGATCGAGGAAAATGCCCGCGCCGTCATCGAGGCGGTGGTCAAAGCCCGTCCGAATAGCATCAAGGGCATTTACATCAATTCTTGCACGCTGTCGGCGACCATGAGTCCGCCCGTTCGCGTGGACACGCGTGAATTCGCGCCCAACTAACCAACTGTCACCCAAACCCAATTTGAATCATGCGTGCTGAAAAGAAAATTTTGACGAAGGAATACGTTGCGCGGCTTAATGCCTCGCCGTTCTTCATTGTCGTGGGCTATACGGGCCTGAAAGTGGCGCACCTGACGGAATTGCGCAAGCGCCTGAACCTGGCCGGAGCGGAAATTCACGTGGTGAAAAACTCCGTGTTTTCCGTGGCGGCCAAGGAAGCGGGTATTGCCGATTTGAACGGCAGCCTGGCCGGCCAATTGGCCGTCGTTACGGGCCAGAAGGACGTTTCGGCCGCGGCCAAGGCCCTGAAGAACTTTGCCGCCGAATTTGACAAGCTGAAGCTGAAATTCGGCTATCTGAACAACGAACGGTTGGAGGAAGCCTCCATCCTGACGCTGGCCGATTTGCCCAGTCTGGACGTGTTGCGGGCGAAATTGCTGGGATTGTTGAACGCGCCGGCCACCAAGCTGGTCACTCTTATCAATACACCGGCGACGCAACTGGCGCAGGTGATCAAGGCCAAGGCCGAAAAGTCCGAAAAGGCCTGAATTTGCCGTTTGCAATTTCAGAATTGAGTTTATAATAGGAATTTCCGTCTCGGCGTGCCGGGACGGGAAAAACAAACAACAGAACAAACAACGTAAATCGTCGGTTCCCGGAACTTAATATTGCCCTCTGGCCGCCCCGTGCGGGTGAGACTGGGGGACGGACGACGAGACGAAAGAGAAAAATAATACTATGGCAGATATCGCAAACCTCGTAGAGGAATTGAGCAAACTGACGGTTATTGAAGCCGCCGACCTCGTCAAGCAATTGGAAACCAAGTGGGGTGTTTCTGCTGCCGCGCCCGTCGCGGCTGCTGCGGCTCCCGCCGCCGGTGGTGCTGCCGCTCCGGCCGCCGTCGCCAAAGATACCTTCGACGTGATCCTCGCCTCCGTTCCTGCGGACAAGAAGATCTCGGTCATCAAGGCCGTCCGCGAAGTCAAGGCCGGTTTGGGCTTGGCGGAAGCCAAAGCGCTGGTGGAAGGCGCTCCGAAGCCCCTGTTGGAAGGTGCCAACAAGGCTGATACCGACGCCGCCAAGAAGAAGTTGGAAGACGCCGGCGCCAAGGTCGAAATCAAGTAATTCGTTCGTTTTTTGGGGCGACGGCATGCTGCCGTCGCCCCCTTTTATCCCCGGAAATTCGGGGCAGATTGAAGCTAAGAGATAAAAACCGAAGAAGCGGGAAAAATAGGGGCGAGAATTGACAATTTTTGAATTGGTAGAAGAGTAGATTGCTGGTTTGGCAAGCTAGCCGTTGAACACGGCAGGCTTGCCTCGTGTCGTTAAAACATAAAAGAATTCGCCCGGGCCGACGGTTGCCGATTGAAAAACCGGCAGGACTGTTGTCGGCCGGGGGCGAGAAAGAAGAGACTAAAATGCCATCGCGAGCCACAGAACGTATCAATTTCGGCAAAATCAAGGAGATCATTGCGCCGCCAAACATGATCGAGCTGCAGACGAATTCCTATGCAGAGTTTTTGCAGGCCGAGGTGCCTCCGAGCAAGCGCCTGAAGCACTTCGGCTTGGAATCTGTATTCCGGGAGGTCTTCCCCATCGAAAGCTACGATGGCAAGGTCGTGCTCGAGTACGATTCGTATGAGATTGGCGAGCCCAAGGTGGATTGGCTGGAATGCCTGCGCGAAGGCGCCACCTACGGCGCGCCGCTCTACGTAACGTTTAAGTTGCGCGAGGAAGCCAAGGGTGCCAAAGAGGAGAAGGTTTTCATGGGCGAACTGCCCCTGATGACCCCCCAAGGCACTTTTGTCATCAATGGCGCCGAGCGTGTCGTGGTTTCCCAATTGCATCGTTCCCCGGGCATTGCGTTTGAAAAGACGCAACATCCCAATGGTAAAGAGCTGTTCTCCTTCCGCGTCATCCCGGACCGTGGTTCCTGGTACGAAGCCATGTTCGATACCAGCGACCTGTTGTACGTGTATCTGGACCGGAAAAAGCGCCGCCGCAAGTTCCTCACCACCACGTTCTTCCGGGCATTGTCGTTCTTGGATCATGAGGACAAGGAAAAAGGGACCAAGACCAAGGACAACGGGGGCCTCACCCGCGGTACGGATGAGGAGATCATGAAGCTGTTTTACCACATCGAAGAGATGGCGGTAAAGGATGCTGAGAAGATCGAGGATTTGCAAAACCGCGTACTGGTGCAAGATGCGCTGGACGAGGAAAAGGGTTTGGTTGTGGCGCGCGCCTTTGAGCCGCTGTCCAAGGCAGTCTTGAAGCAGATTGGCGAGTTGGGCATTGCCAAGATCAAGGTTGTGGATACCTCGATCGACGAAGGCAACATGATCAAGTGCCTCAAGAAGGACCCGGCCAAGAACGAGGAAGAGGCGCTGAAGGATATTTATCGCCGGCTGCGTCCGGGCGATCCGCCGACGGCCGCGAATTCCCGCGCACTGATCAAACGCTTGTTCTTTGACGAAAAGCGCTACGACCTCGGCCGCGTGGGCCGTTACAAGATCAATCAGAAGCTTGGTCTCAAGACGGACAGCCGCATTCTGACCAAGGAAGACCTGGTGGCCGCCACCAAGTACTTGCTCAAGCTGAAAAAGGGCGAGGGTTCTCTGGACGACATTGATCACTTGGGCAGCCGCCGTATCCGTACGGTCGGCGAATTGCTCGCCAACCAGTGCCGGGTGGGCTTGTCCCGCACCGAGCGCTTGGTGAAGGAGCGCATGACCTTGTTTGATCAGACCGTGGAGCAGATGACGCCGCAAAAGCTCATCAACCCCAAGGCGCTGTCGGCGGTGATCCGCGATTTCTTTGGACGCAGCCAACTGTCGCAGTTCATGGACCAGATCAATCCGTTGGCCGAGTTGACCCATAAGCGCCGCTTGTCGGCTCTCGGGCCGGGCGGTTTGTCCCGTGACCGGGCTGGGTTTGAGGTGCGCGACGTGCATCCCTCGCACTACGGCCGTATCTGCCCGATTGAAACGCCAGAAGGCCCGAACATCGGCCTGATTGCATCACTGGCCACCTTTGCGCGGATCAACGAGTTCGGTTTCCTTGAAACGCCGTACCGGAAAGTGGAAGCCGGCCGGGTGACTGAGAAAATCGATTATCTCACGGCCGATCGCGAAGAACAATTCATCGTCGCCCAGGCGAATTCCGTCATGGACGAAAAGGGCCATTTCACCACGGACCGCGTCGTTTGCCGCCAGCGCGGCGAGTTTATCGACGTGGAGCCGAACACGGTGCATTACATGGATATTTCGCCCAAGCAGCTTGTGTCCATCGCGGCGTCGCTGATTCCGTTCCTGGAGCACGACGATGCGAACCGGGCCTTGATGGGTTCAAACATGCAACGCCAGGCGGTGCCGCTCTTGGTGACCGAAGCGCCCTTGGTGGCGACGGGCTTGGAAGACCGGGTGGCGCGTGATTCGCGCGCCGTGTTGTGGGCGGACGAAAACGGCAAAGTGGCGTCCGTCAACGGCAACCAGATCATCATTTCCGAGAACGGACAGCTCCCGGAGGGCAAGAAGAAGATCAAGAACGATCCGGCCAATCACCTGTGGGTTTACCCCGTACGCAAGTTCATGCGTTCCAACGCGGCCACCTGTATCAACCAGAAGATCATGGTGAACAAGGGCGACCATGTGAAGAAGGGCCAGATCATTGCCGACGGCCCCTGCACGCAAAACGGCGAGCTGGCGCTCGGCCGCAATGTGCTGGTGGCTTTCATGCCTTGGAATGGCTACAACTTCGAGGACGCCATCCTCATCAGCGAGAAGATCGTGAAGGAGGATATTTTCACCTCCATCCACATCGATGAATTCGAAGTGGCGGCTCGCGATACGAAGCTGGGACCCGAGGAAATCACCCGCGACATCCCCAACCTGGGCGATGAAGCGCTGAAAAACCTGGGTTCAGACGGTGTCATCCGCATCGGCGCCGAAGTGAAGCCTGGCGATATTCTCGTGGGCAAGATCACGCCGAAATCGGAGACCGAGTTGGCGCCGGAAGAGCGTTTGCTCCGCGCCATCTTCGGCGAAAAGGCGGCCGACGTGAAGGACACGTCGCTCAAGGTGCCGTCCGGCACCTACGGCATTGTGATGGACGTCAAGGTGTCTGCCAAAAAGGACGCTGATCGCGTAACGAAGTCGGTTTCCACCGAGGAAAAGCGGCATGCCAAGCAGATCGAGGAAGATCACAAGAAGAAGACCAACGAATTGCAGGACCAGTTGACGGAAGCGTTGAGCAACATTCTGCTCGGCGAAAAGATTCCGCTGGACGTGGTCAACAGCGAGACCGGTGAAATCATCATCCCGGCCAACCGCAAGATCACCAAGACGCTGCTGCGGAAGCTCGCCACGGTGTACGACCGCATTGAGATCGATCCGTCCCCGATCCGCAACAAGATCAACGAGATCATCGGCCAGTTCCGGAAGAAATTCGACGACTTGCAGATGCAATACGACGAGGAAATGGAGCGCGCCGAGGCGGGTGAAGGCGTGG
>CAYTJG010000358.1:0-5870 GCA_964437865.1 uncultured Bifidobacteriaceae bacterium
ACGATCACCACGCGGTTGCTATCGGGCCTCTCCGCTGCCGCCGCCGCCAATTTGCACCCAAGTGGATCCACCAGTGCCACCGACGTTGTTGTTGCCAACCCCATTGCAGAGCCATTCGTTGTGCGTGGTGCTATCGATGTAGCGATCGAAAAGGCGATAATAAGCGTTGGCGGGCAGCGAGGTGGCTGAAGGTGAGCCGGAGCCGGAATAGACCGGCGCTATGTAGCCGGTGGCGATCACTGCGCCGCCGTATTGCTGCACGCGCGTGATCTGCCCCACGGTCGCATCGTGCGTAATCAGATTGGTGAGCCCGGCCGCGGTCGCATCAGCGCCCACAAAGTTCATCGTGGTCGGGATGGGATTCGCGGCCAGCGAGTTCTCTTTGCTGCCAGCCGTGAGGGACAGATCCACTTGGGTGCTCGAGGTGCCGCCGCTGAGACGGGCATTGGGATCTATCCGGGCGCGATCGCGATTGCGGAATACGTTGGCCAATTGAATCAACTCGTCCGGATTCAAGTGATTCACCGGGCCGCACGAAATGGACGTTTGCGCGGCGAGCGTGGCCACGCCGGCGACAAAGACGCGCATGAGCTGGATCTGCACGCGCTGGGGCACGGCCTGCATCGTGGTCCATGCTGCAGCGCCGCCGGCCAAATTGATCATGTGCTTGCCCGGCTTCACGAGGGTGGGCAGGCTGGTATTATTGGCGGCGACCTGAAAGACCTTGTGGGTCATTTTGTATTGCAGCGTTTGCTGTTCGGTCCACAGGGCTTGCGCCAGGCCGGAGGGGATGGCTTCGCCGGCGTTGACGACCTGCTTGAGGATGTATTGTCCGGAGGGAATGGAGCAAAGGACGGTGCGGAAGGTGTGTTGGTGCTCTTGCACCTGGTCCGTGACGGTGGACCCGGCAATGGTGCTCGTTTTGTTGTAGGAGAAATACGCCTTAACGGTGCATTTCATCACGTTTAAGGAACCGCTGGCCAGGGCGAACCAGGTCATGATTTCATCGTCGGTCAAATAGCCGAAGGTGCTGCCGTAGCTGGCGGAATAATCATTGCCATCGTCGCTCAGCACTTGGATGCCCTTCGGATTGCTGCCGGCGTTGTAGGCGGCGGTGGAGACAAAGGCGAGCGCGCCCGTGCTGCCATCGTTGGGAATCTGACCACCCTGGCTGACCTGATGGAGCGCCGCCACCTTTTGCCGCCACAGAGCAAGCGAGGTGGGATTGAAGACACTGCTGGTGAAATTCTTGATGGTCTCGGTCTGGCTGGCGCCGGTGATGTCGATGCTAAAATCCTGGTTGAGCAGGCTGTTGCTGTTGCTGGGATAGCAATCCGTGGCCGGCGAGGCGATGGGCTGGCCGTTGAAGGTGGAATTGATCCGGTAATAGAGCCGCACGTTGTCGGGGATCAATTCCGGCAGCGGCTGGATATCGGTGGCCTGGTGCAGCACGCCGTTGGCATCAGTGCTGGCATAGGGCAGCGTCAGCGCGGTCATGCTGCCGCGATTGCGGAAATGAATCGTCGGGAGCGGATTGCCGCTGCCATCGGTGGTGGTGTAATCCACTTCGGTGTAAACGCCAGGATGGGTGCGCAGGCAATTGAGAATGGCCTCCAGGCATTTCGGGCCGCGCATGGGATACCAGTTGCGATAGACCGGGGTGAACTCCGCCGCGGTGGAGAACTGGAACTGCACGGCATTGGCGCCGGTGGCGTAGGCGAGCGCGTAGTTGAGGATGTCCTGAATCTGCTGCCAGGTGGTGATGGTGCCCATTTCGGCCGGTGGCGTATAGGTGACGCCTGCGAAGCTCTGAAAGAGCACGACATCCGGCCAGTAAAACGGGGTGTAGGTGGGACTGGCGAGCGTGCCGCCGCTGATTTCGTTGGCGGCCTGCTGATAGGTGATCTTGGCGAGGTCCCAGAGGAAATCCTCGAGGATAATCGTGGTGGAGAAGCGATCCGGGGCGGCGCTGGCGGGATTATCGGTGCGGCGGCCGACGAAGATGGGGCTGCCGGCGCTGAAGGAATTGGCCGCGCCGCTGGCGGAGGCGCGATTGGCATAGACGACGCAACGGGATTTGAAGGGGACGGCCACGCCGGTTTCCGGACGTTGGGGCCAGGTGATGGTGCATTTTCCCGGCGCATGGCTGGCCGGCTCGATGAGGATGCGCGCGGCCGGCGCGGCGGCCACGTCCGCCACGCTGAGGGCCACTTCCTGCGTGGCGCCGGTGGAGTCAACGTATTGGAGCGTTTCGTAGGTGTTGGCCATGGGTCAGTATTGGTGCTGGGGCATGGCGGCGAGCTGGGCTTCAACCATTTTCAGGCGCTGTTCAACCCCGAACCAGGCTTGCTGCATCGCCATTTGGCCCACCAGCATTCTTTCCACCGTCGCGAGTTTTTGCTGTTCGCATACTCCGATGGCATCAGCCATCCGGTCGAGCGCTTCGTTGGTTTTGGCGCCCTGCGTATTGAGAGCGCCGATTACCTTTTGGACCTGCTCTTGGCAACCCCCAACCGCAGTGGCCGGAGTCAGTTCACCCGACCGTGGATTAAGTTGGGCCGGATCTTCGTCGGCCATGTCTTGCCCGACCACGGCCGCGTCAGCAGCCGCTGGCTTCGCTGCCCCGCTCTGGGGCAGGCCGGAACTCAATTGATCCTTCTCCTTGCTCTTGTTTTCCAACGGTTGCCGCGTAGCGCCCAATTCCGCCTCGGCTTCAGAAGTTGCCTCGTCGCCGCTCTCGTGCAAATCGCGATCGGTTTGACTGGGTGAACCACCCGCAAACTCCGCCAACCTCTTGCCGAATGCCATTCCGTCGGCTCTGGCGGCAGATTCCCTGCCACCTTGTACTCCTTGGCCCCTGTTCGCGTCCGGTCTCGCCAGCTCCCCCGCCAACTTGTCGGCCGCGACGACAACGGTGTCGATCCTCTGCTGGAACGTTTCAAGCACACTCACGAGAGCCAGAACGACACCCTCGGCCCCACCGGACAGTTCCCCGCGACCGCCACCGGCCCCAGGTGCGGCCCGGTCGCCGATTTCCGTCAGGATACGAGCCGACTCCAGTTGCCAAGGGCCTGCTGCTTCCGCCGTCTGCCCGAGCCGATTGGAGTTGTCTTGGTGCACCGGCATCAGCCCCAGTGAACGCCTCGTCTCGTCGCTCAAATCACTCGTATCCACCTTGAGTTTGCGGATCGCCGCGCCGGCTTGCTCGGTGGCGGAGACGGCGCCGGAGGCGTCGCCAGTAATCAATAATTTGAATTCGGTGTCAGCCATGGGTCAAAAAGCTGAAAAACTGAAATCAGCGAGGCGGCCGCGCCGCTCCCTTTTAGCATTTCAGCGTTTGAGCGTTTCAGAATTTGGGGACTTTTCATTTCAGCGTCTTAGCGTTTGAGGTCCGGACGGGCCAGTGGCCTTCCTTGACCAACCGGCGCAGGAGACGGTTCTCGAACCGAAGGCGTTCCAATTCGCGGGCGCGTTGCCAGGTGATTCGGTCATGAATTTCGGAGGGTGTCATGGCTTGCGCGGTCAGAAATTCGTCACGCTAAGCCATAACAGATATTGCGTGTTCGTGGTGCTGTAGGTCTGGAGTTGAATGGTGACACCCGCCAGATTGGTGCAACTCATCCCCAAAGGACAAAAGTTGTACCACTCAAAGTAATTCGTCCCGGTGGATGTTCCTGTCATATTGCCGGCTGTCCCGGTCACCAACCCCTGCTTGGTTAGAATTTTCCACGTCGCGTCAATTTCTTCGTGCCCGGATTGCTGATTCGTCGTGAGGACGCCAATGGTCAATCCAAGGTTGGAATAGGTATTCATCCACGGCCGATTAAACTTGCCCGCATTGAGCGTAAAATAATGCTGGGTCGATGGTGCCAGCAGCCAGGAATAGGTATATGTACTAGCACCCGGCGTGGTGGTCATCGCCGCTCCGGTTGACTCAACCGTGAGATCCTGCTGCCCCTGCCCAAACCACGAGCCGGAATAGGCGTTCTGTGGACTGGTGAATGTGTTCTGCCCGTAATGGGTGATTCCCGGTGCGGTCGGATCGGAGGATGCCCCAACGCTGGCCGGTTCGGTCAGATACCGCCAAGCTAGTGTGGTTTGCGGATTGGGCAATGTCAGCGCCCCGCCATTCGCGCCGTTCAGACTCGGCATCGGCCAATGAATATAGCCACCGGCAATACCGTTGGCCCCTTGGGGCATCAGATTCATTGTCCCGTTGTTCAGCATCCAGTTTGTGCCGTAGCAGGCCAACTGGCCGATATCGAGCCAGAGCGGGCTCACTAGCGGTGCCCCGGAGTTCGTGCCTTGCCCCACGACATTGTAGCATTGAACTATCTGCACATTTTGGATGCGCGAGTAAACCGACCCCGACGTGAAAATGGAAAACGCATTCGAGCAGCCCACGATCGTGCCGCCCTGCATGTCGATCAGTCCGATGTCGATTCCCGACGTACAGTTGACCACGAGCAATGAATCACCGTCGATGAGTCCGTAAAGGCCATTGACAACGTCCGGCATGATGATCCCGTAGTCATTAGGTCCCACCCATGGCTCCGGATCATACATTGAAGTCGGCAGGCCGGCGATCACCGAGACGTTGTGAATCCAAGGCTCCGCGAAGGCGACATCGTTGATCGCCGCTAGGTTAGCATTGAACCCCTTCAAAATGGTCAGATCGGCCATATCAAATCGCAGGAAATTGTTGGTGATGTATTGGCCATAGCCGAGCTTTGGAATGCCCGGAAACTGCCCCATCAGGCTCGACGGGATGCCAGTGCACACGCGCCCGTCGAAAATGGAAACGCCAATTGGGTTCGTTGTCACGCCGCCCACTTCGGCCGAGGCGAACACCGTCGATCCGGCCGGGGGCCCCCACCATGGATTCGCACCCCAAGCTTTGGCCATGCCCTTGCCTTGGAGCCTCACGGTTGGGCAACTACTGTACGGATACGTTGCCGCGCTCCCATTGATATACGGATACGGCAGCACGATCTGTGCGCAGTTCGCGTTGTTTGTGCCCCCGATCAAAAGAAACACGCCATAGTCTGCGTTGACGACTCCACCGCCGTTTGTCGCTGCATACGCGATCGCCGCTTGGACCGCTGGCCGGTCGTTATGGTGGCCAATAAGGGCGTAGGACCCAGTGGCGTTGGTGACTGAGTTCGTATAGGGGTATTGACCCCAGAACACCATATTGCTGACCGCGTTCATGGGGGCGTTGCTGAGCATGACCAATGTCGAAGAATAGACGTTGCTGATTCCTGTAAGCCAAAACGCTCCATTGGTCCCTCCAAAATTGATCATGCAGTACGCTCCATTGTCATTCGTCGTGAATTGACCATAAGGGGAGTAGGCAAAAGGGGTGCTCGGCCAAGCGTAGAAGTAAGGCACCGGCCGGGCGTCGCCATAAGCGCCGAAATCGGCGAGGTCATAATTGGTGGCGACACCATGTGGTAATTGTGGGAGTGGCAACGGCCCCGTCACCTGTGACATTGCCACCGTGCTGGACGCAGTCAGCGCATAGGGATCGCTGATGGTCACGCTGCTGTCGGGATTCGTAACGAGGTTGATGTTCTCGCCGCCGTTCAGTTGCGGGGCCACACTCAAATTCAGCGGCGCAAATCGGTTCGTGTTGATCAAGCTCACCACATTGATCGGCCCATTCGACGAGCTCCCATTCGACGGGCTCAGGGCAGGAACGATGATGTGCACGCCGCGTGTCCAGCCGGCCACGGTGATGGTGTAGCCCCAAGGGATCAGATTGGTGATGACCTGGCCGTTCGCCGGCTGAATGGTGAAGTCATACGTGGGCACAAGGTTGGTGCCGTAGGTGACGAGGTTCTGTTCGCGGTCGGGCTGGATGAGAATTG
>CAYTJG010000359.1:0-5869 GCA_964437865.1 uncultured Bifidobacteriaceae bacterium
AACCGGCAGCCAGACTGGCTTGGCAATATTCGTACAGGCCTCGACCACGACCGTGGAGTTGGTGACACCGGCAATATTGAACCCAAACCCGTTGGTCGACACGCCAAACGCCGCGTCATTGGCGGGGACGTGCGGATTCCACAGCACGGCCGGAACACCATCAAAAGTTGCCCCCCAGCCGGTGGTGCCCGGCAAATAAAAGACCGTCACATTGCTGTCGCCCTCAAACACGGAGGGATCCTCATAGGTGGGAGCATTTCCGATAAAAAAGACGTCCGTCAAATTACCGCAGGACAGGAATACCTGGCTCCCGAGGCTGGTGACGGCCCGGGAGACCGGTCGGCCATTGGGCAGCCCGACGTTGCCGCCGCCTTGGGTGCCGATCCCAGTGACGGTACCCCCAATTATCACGGTGACCAGGCTGGAGCAACCGGCAAAAGTATTCGCGTTAATATTGCCTACTCCGTAGGGAATGGTGACCGTCGTCAGGCTGGTGCATTCGATAAACGCCCCGTCTCCGATGCTGGTGACGGAATCGGGAATGATCACGCCGGTCAGGCCGGCACAGTCCGCGAAAGCATCGAACCCGATATTGGTGACAGTGCTGGGAATTGTGTAGTCACCGGCTCTGCCGCCGGGATAGTCGACGATCACCGTCTGGCTCCGGTTGAACAATACCCCATCCACGCTGCAAAAGGCGGGGTTGTTGGTATCTACCGTGATGGATTCCAATTGGTTGAAGCCATCGAACGCTTCAATCCCGATGTAGGTAACGCCGCTGCCAATCGTCACGGTGGTCAGGGAGCCACAGTCATCGAACGCTGCATCATCGATACTGGTGACACTGTTCGGAATCACCACCTCGGTCAGGCCGGAACAGTAAGCAAAGGCGCCCATTCCAATGTCGGTAACATCACTGCCGATTAGCACGTTGGTCAGGCCACGGCAAACACTGAAGGCCCCCTCCCCGATACTCGTGACAGGCAAGCCATCCAGCGTATCGGGAATTGCCAAGGCCCCGACGGAGCCGACATATCCTGTGATGGAGATGCTGATTCCATCCGCATTGGTAACACAGGTTAAGGGTAGCGTGGTCACCGGCACGGTAGTGGCGGCCGTGGTGTAATCCGCCAGATCAGCCGGGGTAAACGTCACCAACTCGCCGGTGGTGCCGATGCCGGGCACCGTCAAAGGTGAGGCAAACGCAAAGGTGCCGGGGACCACCTCCCCCGCCAAGTTTGTGGCCCAGCCGCCGGTCAATGGCGAACAGACCAGAGATTGGCCGTTGCCAATCGCCGCCGCAGTCGGCAGGCTAGCAATCAAAGGCATTACCGATGGATTTAGGGTCACCATCACCGGCACACTCCCGGTGGCCGCATAGTAATCAACGGTGTCGGTCGGAGTAAATATCACCAACTCGTTGGTGGTGCCCGCCTCCGGCACCGTCAGAGGGGAGCTAAACGCAAAAGTGCCCGCCACCGCGGCCCCCGCCAGATTCGTGGCCGCACCGTCACTCAAGGTGGAACTGACCAGAAACTGGCCAACAACGATCGCCGTGGCAGTTGGCCAACTGGAGATCAACGGTGTCGTTGGCAGGTTGGTTGTCGCCATAACACTGAATTCATAATTGTAGCCGCCGTTAACTGCCCATCCATTGTCGGCGAGGTCGAACGCTGGCGCCCCCAAGCTCCAAATGGAACCGGCGTCAAGCGTCGTGCTGGACGTCCCCGCGAACTCATATGTATAACTCCCATTACCAACCAAGTTGCTCATAGATCCCACAATCCAATAAGTGGTATTGGTGAGCAGCGGCAGTGGCAACTGGTTGGTAAAGGTGTAGACTCCCGCGTTGGTCGGGTAATTCTCCCCCATCAGGGTCATCAGGTAGTCTCCGGGAATGCCGGAGGAATCACCATAAAGCGCAACCGTAAAAGGCCCCGGTCGAAAGTTGCGGACAGCAACACCACCGTCCATCGAAATGGAAACACCGGAAAGTGCGGTCCACGAATCGTCAGTGGTGAAAGACATGGCCACCATCTGGTTCGCCCTGACCCCTGAGCATTCTCCTTCCACCGGCTGGCTAAGATTGGAAATGGGAACAAATACTGTTTGCGCGCGCAATGCCGGCAGGACCATGAGAGCAAGCAGGATCAGTATGGCTCCCCCCCTTCTCAAACAGGGTCCGTCAGTTGGGGGGTGTCTAAAGTCCACCGGTTGCTGGTGATGCCCGAAGTTTGCCTTACCTGAATCCATGGGTTGATTCTAGGCTCGGAGTTCTTCTTGTCAATCGCTGAACGATATTAATTAATGCTTATCACTTTGTTTTCGACCTTCGTCTGGTCGGCCTTCAGATTTTCATTCGCGTTCATTCGCGGTTAAGTCTCTCCTCCCCCGTTTCGTGAAAATTCGTGAAATTCGTGTCTCGCTTCCCCCAGCTTTCACCGATGGCGGTTCCAGGCCAGCGCCAGCGGGGCCAGGGCCAGGTCGGCCAGCGGCAGTATCAGGAAACCACCGAGCGCCAGCCAAAGCCACAGGTCCGGTCTTTGGATCATGTGGCAGACCCGGTCCGCGTAGGCGGCCACGAAGAGTCCGCCCACCAGCCAGCCGCCGGCGATCCAGCCGATCGCGCGGGCGGTGATGGCGTGGCGACGCAGGCCCCAGGCGAAAGCGGCCAGCGCCACGACCAGCTTGGCCGCCAAACACACGCTCAAAATCACCGTCAGCCAGCCCACCAGGGCGGCCTGAAAATTCACGTAGGTCCGGGCCGCGATCACCAGCGCGCCCAGGCCAAAAACGACTGTCAATCGCCAGACCGGAAACAGCTTGATAATCCAAGGGCGGCCGGTGAGACCCGCGCCCATCCCGGCCACCAGATTTTTCCAGGTCCAGAGCACCAGCAGCAATGCCATCGGCGCGCAGCCGGTCAGGTAGGCCACCGGTCCGAGCGGCGTGACCAATCCCGCCGGGGAAAACAGGGTGCCCGCTCCCACCAGCGCCAGACAGAGACCCACCGCGACCGCGGTGACCAACCAGGTAAAGACGCTCGCCACCAAAGCCATCGCCAGCTTGGCCACGACAAACCCGCCATTGGTCAGGGGACGAACGGCGATGTAACCGGGCAGTTCGTTCATCGGTTGGAAGAGATCGAACTTGGCCAACGCATGTCCCCACACCACGGAAAGCACCAAGGGCAAGCCCAGCATCAGGCCCCAAATCGCCGCCGGCGAAGGATCATCCACTCCCCCCCATTTGAAACCGACCAACTGCAATGGAACCACCAGCAGCGCGAGTACGGCCCAGACACCGGGGAGCACCCATCCCTGCCGGCGCCACTCGAGCCAGAATTGCGCCCCGAACGCGGAGCCAAATGGCGGGCACCCGCCCCTGACCCGCGCCGGACGCAGCCGGCTCCCCAGCAGGGCCAGCCGGGCGGGGCCTTCCCAGCGGCCTTGGCGCATCAGCGTCAGCCCCATCCACGCGGTGGGTACGGCGGAGGCGAGCAAGGCGGTCAGGATGCCCCATTGCCACGCAGACGAAATATCCGCCGGCAATTGCGGCAGGACCAGGACGAGCAGATGGATGACCACCACCAGGAGCAGGATCACCGACCGGGCCTTGAGCCACGGAAGGCTCCATTCGAGCGCCTGCAGCCACCAAAACAGGGACAGCAGGACGGTACTGATCCATAGCAGGCTGGCTACGTTGAGAGCCGACAGGTGGGGCAGGACCAAGCCGGTCCATAGCGCGAAGACCGTCACCACCACGGCGCCGCCAAAGAGCATCGGCACCAGGACGAGGCGGGCGGTGCTGACGGGTTTCAACAGCAGCCGGCCGGGAAACCCCGGTTGCACCCGCCGCGCATCGAACTCCAGGTAGCTGAAACAAACCAGCAAATGCAGGTAAGCCACCAGGAAGCAGCAGAATGAGGCCAGGCCCAGCAACTCCCCGAAGTTCTTGGACGCGCCGTGCATTTTCCAATAGACAAAACAGGCGCTGGCGGCCAGCGCCACACCTTGCCAGAGAAAGTCCACTTTGTGCCGCCCCCAGATTTCCCAGATCATCGCGCCCGTGGGGGTTCCCCCGGCAAGTCGGCGGCTATTCATAAATCAACTGCCCTTTCCGCCGGCGCGCGCCACCAGGATTTCATCCAGCGTCGGCGTCCGCTCCTCCACCACGCGGGCCCCCATCGAGGCCGCCGCCGCGCCCAGTTCGCCATGCGAGCCGCCAAACAACACGCGCCATTCGGACCCGAACCCCGAAATGGCGTGCGCCCCGGCCAGAACCGGCGCCTGGGCCTGCGGTTCCGCAAACGCCAGCACCGCTGAAATATGTTCCCCGCGCACCTCTTCGGTCCGCCCGTTCAACACCACCCGCCCCTGCTGGAGCATGATCACGTGATCCGCCACCCGTTCCACTTCGTCGAGCAGATGCGATGAGAACAGGACGGTCCGCCCCTCCTCGGCCACAAGCCGGATGATGGCCTCCAAAATATCCCGGCGAACCACCGGGTCCAGCCCCGAACTGGGTTCGTCCAGGATCAACAATTCCGGCCGGTACGCCAGGGCGGTCAGCAAACCGATCTTGGCCTGTTGCCCTTGGGACAACGTCTTGATTTTCTGGGCCGGGTCCAGTTGGAACTGCGCCAGTAGCTGCGCCGCATAGGGCGGATCCCAGCCCGGATAAAAGGCCTGGGTATAGCGCATGAACTCGTCCACGCGCATCCAGCCGGGCAGATCGCGCCGTTCGGATAAATAACCAACCCGGCCCAAGACCCCCACCGGATCCCGCACCGGATCCAGGCCGAAAACCCGCACGCTGCCTGCCTGGGCCCGCAACGAGCCGAGTAGATGTTTGATCAACGTGGTCTTGCCCGCGCCGTTTTCGCCCACCAACCCCAGCACGCTGCCGCGGGAGACAAACAGTGAGACGTCATTGAGCGCCCGCTTGGCCCCGAACTGGCGCGAGAGACCGCTCACGGCAATGACAGCCTCGGCGGAGGAGGGAGAGGGAAATTTCATTGGGTTGATTCCGGTTGCATGGCGGCGTCCCGCTCGCGCAGGAGAGTGATGACATCCTCCAAGCTCACGTTCAGGTGGTGCGCGTTGGTGAGCAACACCTCGGCGGGTTCGGCCAGGAGCCGGAGCTTTTCCCGCCGGGGCAGCGGCGCCTTCACTTGGGCCACGGTGGTGCCGAACCCCTGCCGCATGCTGACGATGCCCGCGCGTTCGAGTTCGAGATAGGCGCGCGCCACCGTGTTGGGGTTGATGCGCAATTGCTCCGCCAGGGCCCGGATGGGCGGCACATCATCGCCGGGCTTCAGCCGGCCGGCGGCCACGAGATACTTGACCTGTTCGACGATCTGCTGATAGATCGGCGCACCATCCTGCACGGAGATTCGCAATTGCATAACAGTGGCACAAACCGCCCGCGGGCGCGGGCGCTGGTTTGCTCATGTGTATTAAACAATTAATACATTGAGACAAAAAGTCAAGGAAAATGATTAAAAGCAAGGCTGATGGCTGAAGGCTAAATGCTGAAGGCGAATGCAAATTCGTGCCGCCATTCTATTCCCGGTTGAACGGTCTTCCTTTTCCACTTTAGCTTTCCGCCTTTGCTTGTAGGGCACGAGGTCACGAGTGCATCCCCGGGGCGCCGAGCATCGCTCGGCCTTCCCCGCAATTTGTAGGCGACGACGTGAGGAGTCGTGGCCCGAGGCTCCTGTTTGAAGTACACGTGTTAGAGAGCTCTTTTCTTTTTCCACTTCAGCCCTCCGCCTTTGCTTGTAGGGCACGAGGTCACGAGTGCATCCCCGGAGCGCCGAGCATCGCTCGGCCTTCCCCGCAATTTGTAGGCGACGACGTGAGGAGTC
>CAYTJG010000360.1:0-5850 GCA_964437865.1 uncultured Bifidobacteriaceae bacterium
CGACGGACTTGTCTGGTGTGGCGACCGTGGTGCAAACCCCGACCAACGGCGCGGTCTTGCCGCTGGGCACCAACGTGGTGATCATCGCGGTGGCGGATCCGTATGGCAACACGGCGTATTCCACGAATCAGGTGGTGGTGGAGGACGAGACGCCGCCAGTCATCTGGGCGCAACCCCAGAGCCAGACGAACTTTGCAGGGTCGACCACCAGTCTGAGTGTGGTGGCCACCGCCTGCACGCCGCTCGCTTTTCAATGGTTCTTTGACGGAGCAGCGATGGGGGCGCAGACGAATGCGTCATTAGTGATTTCCAATGTGGCTGCGGGCGCCGCCGGCAATTATGCGGTGGCAGTGACCGCGGCCGGTGGTTCTGTCACGAGCGCCGTGGCGGTATTGACCGTCAGCCGGTTGCCGGCGGGGTCGGCCGTGGTTTCGCTGGAGTCGTCGGCGAATCCCTGCGGATTCAAGGACGATTTGATTTTCACCGCCCGCGTGACGCCCACGAACGCCACCGGCACGGTTCAATTCCTGACTAACGGGTCGGCCTTCGACGTGGAATCATTGGCCGGCGGGTCGGCCGCGAGCATCGGGTTGGCCACGTTGTCGCGGGGCACGAACCTGATCACCGCGCTCTATTCCGGGGATGATACTTATCCGCCCGCCACCAATACGCTCGCGCAAGTGGTCACCAATCATCCGCCGGTGGTGTCGCCGGCGTATTATTCACTCGTGGCTGGCCGAGCGCTGAGCATCGCCGTAACCAATCTGGCCAGCAACTGGAGTGATGCGGACGGTGACGCCCTGTTCATTGCGTCGATCAGCCCCAGCACCAATGGCGTGGTGGTGACCAATGCCTTGCCGAACCTCTATTACGCGAATGCCAATTACGTCAACGACCTGTTTGTCTGCGCCATCAGCGACGGCTTTGGCGGCACGAATTTTCAGACGGTTTACATTACGGTGGTGGCGCAAACGAACACCACGCCAGTGGTCGCCCTGACCCAGAGCCGGTCCACGGGCTTGACGCTGCAACTCGGCGGCGCCGCCGGGGCCACCTATGTGTTGAAATACAGCACCAATCTGGCGGCGGGCGTCTGGGTGCCGCTGGCCACGAACGTTCCCGGCCTGAGCGGTATTTGGCAATACACCAACACGCAGGCCACGAGTCATCCGGATCGCTTCTTCCGACTGCAGTTGGTGACGCCGTAATACCAGGTCGCGGTGGCAACCTCTCCGTAGCGGGATGTGCTTTTCCACCAGTTCAGGGTGCAAAATTCAGATGGTGAGCCGCTTGCGGGCCGGGTATTGTGCCCGGCAAACAAGCTGGTTGGCGGAAAGCAGGCGCCAAAAGCATATCTATCGAAAGCCCTAACGAATAATTTTGCCATGACAGACCTTACCTTTCGTCGCTGGTTCCCAAACATGCTCGCGCTGGGATTGGGCATGGCGCTGTGCTGCCGCGGCGCGGAGCCCAAAGTGTTCCATGATCGGGTGTCGCCGCATTGGTTTGCCGGTGCCGACGGCGTCACGAACCGGTTCTGGTACCGCGTGGACCTGCCGACGGGCAAACCGGAGATGGTGACGATCAATGCTGAAACGGGCGAGCGCCAGGTGGCCCCAGCCAATACCGGCGGCACCTTGACCCCGTTGGAGCGCCCCCATCCGTCCGAAAACTCGTCCGCCGAGACGGAAATCCGCTTCGTCAACCACCTGGACACCGAGGTGGAACTGTTCTGGGTGAATACCGATGGACACCGGGTCCCTTACGGCACCATCCCGGCCAACGGCGAAAAATCGCAACACACCTTTGTGGGACACGTTTGGGTGTTGACGGCGAAAAGTCGTAATCTTTCCGTCGCGTTTGCGGCCGAGGAGTTGGCCGGCACCGCCGTGGCTGATCAGAATACCATGCACGAGCGCGGGTCGCGGCACCCCGAGTCACCGGAATCACCCGCCTCGGCCACGCGCTCGCCCGATGGCAAATGGGACGCCTTCGTCCGTGCCGATAATTTGTTTCTGCGCAACACGGCCTCCGGTGCGGAAACCCAATTGACGACCAATGCCGGTCCGCACGACACCTATGCCCGCAACGCGGAAGCCGACCGTGCGGTCGGGATGAATTACGATGCGCACGACCCGGAAACGCCCACGCCGGAGGTTTATTGGTCGCCCGATTCCCAGTCCGTGATCGCCCTGCGGATGATCCCGGGCGCGCAGCGCAAGGTGTATCTCGTGGAATCCTCCCCGGAAGACCAATTGCAGCCCAAGTTGCAATCGTATCCGTACCTGAAGCCCGGGGACGAGGTGCCGATACGAAAGCCGCATTTGTTCGCGGTGGCCACCAAGGCGGAAATCGCCGTGGACGATGCCCAGTTCCAGCATCCCTGGAGCATTGATGATTTCCGTTGGGACCGGGATTCAGCGCGGTTCACGTTTCTGTTCAATCAGCGCGGCCACCAAGCGTTGCGGGTGCTGGCCGTGGATGCCCGGACGGGTGCCGTGCAGCCGGTGATCAACGAGGAGAGCAAGACCTTTGTGGATTACTCCGGCAAGTTCTACTGCAATTACCTCGATGACACCGGCGAAATCATCTGGATGTCTGAGCGGGACGGTTGGAACCACCTTTACCTGTACGATGCCAAGACCGGCGCGGTGAAGAACCAGATCACCCGGGGCGAATGGGTGGTGCGCAGCGTGGACTGGGTGGATGAGCGCCGCCGGGAAATCTGGTTCCAAGCCGGTGGTATCGTGCCCGGCCAGGATCCGTATTTCATCCAATTCTGCCGGATCAAATTCGACGGTACCGGCCTGACCGTGCTGACCGGGGGCAACGGCACCCACCAAGCCGATTTTTCGCCGGACCGGAAATACCTGATCGATACTTGGTCCCGGGTGGATTTGCCGCCGGTCACGGATTTACGCCGAAGCGCGGATGGCGGGCTGGTGTGCCATTTGGAGACGGCCGAGATCACGGGAAAATTGCCGCTGCCGCGGCCCTTTGTGGCCAAGGGACGTGATGGGGCCACGGATATTTACGGAGCCGTCTGGCTGCCGGCCAATTTCAACCGGCACAAGAAATACGCGGTGATCGAGGATATCTATGCCGGGCCGCAGGATTCGTTCACGCCCAAGGCGTTTCGGGCGGCGGCGCGGCAGCAGCAGTTGGCCGACCGCGGCTACATCGTGGTGCAGTTGGACGGCATGGGCACGGCCAACCGCTCCAAGAAGTTTCATGACGTATGCTGGAAAAACCTGCGCGACGCCGGCTTGCCGGACCGCGTGGCGTGGATTCGGGCCGCCGCCAAAGTGATTCCGGCGATGGACCTGTCGCGCGTGGGCATTTACGGCACTTCGGCCGGCGGGCAGGATGCGCTACGGGCGGTGCTGGACGACGGCGATTTTTACAAGGCCTGTGTGGCGGATTCCGGTTGCTACGACAACCGGATGGACAAGATCTGGTGGAACGAGCAATGGATGGGCTGGCCGGTGGACGCCAGTTATGAACGGTCTTCGTGCGTGGCGGATGCGTCCAAACTCCAGGGTCGGCTGTTGTTGATGGCGGGTGAAACAGACCACAACGTAGATCCGGCGACGACCATGCAGGTAGTCAATGCCTTGGTGAAGGCGGACAAGGATTTCGAGATGTTCATCATGCCCGGTCACGATCACGGCGTGCTGGGCAGCGATTACGGCTGGAAGCGGCTGGAGGACTTCTTTGCCCGCAGCCTGGGCGGTCCGAAATGAGTCGGCTCCGGTTCGCGGCTGCTGTGCCATAGAGCCAGGCATGTTAGGGCGGCCGTCCGTTGCGGAGCGTGCGGTTGGGTGACGGCGGGTTCAGAATCAAGTCTCAGCGCCCGAGGACGGGCGCGCACCGGGGCGCTTCGTGATTGAAAGTCCCCAATTCATGCGGACCATCCCACTTTGAATGGACGGCGAAGTCTGTTACCTTGTTGGACATTCACTTTTATGAGCGACGTTACGTTGGTCCTGGACGCCCTTAACCGGGGCGAGAGCCAGGCATTCGAGAAGTTATTGCCGCTGGTCTATAACGAACTCAGAAATCTGGCGGCGGCGCGGATGGTTCAGGAGTCGGCCGGCCATACATTGCAGCCCACGGCGTTGGTCCATGAAGCCTGGCTGCGGCTCGCCGGCGATCAAAACCGGCACTGGAAGGGACGGGCGTATTTTTTTGCGGCGGCGGCGGAGGCGATGCGTCGGATATTGGTGGAGCATGCCCGGCGCAAGGCGCGTATCAAGCACGGCGGCGGGCAGGAACGCGTTAACATTGAGGATTTGGAACTGGCCCAGAGCGGCACCGATGAGCGAATCCTGCTGGTGGACGAGGCCTTGGAAAATCTGGAGCGGAGCAATCCCGAACGAGCCCGGGTGGTGGTGTTGAAGTTCTTCGGCGGCATGACCAACAAGGAAGTGGCGGACACCATGGGCATCGGCGAGCGTTCGGTGGACCGGCACTGGGTTTGCGCCAAGGCCTGGCTGTACCAGAAAATCCAGGAAGCCACTTGAACGAATGGTTGCTGGCGGAAAGGCGCCCGCGTCCGGCGCATGAATGGTTGAAGCCCACATGAACGAAAGCCAGACAGAATTGGCGGAGGAGATCTTCTACTCGGCGCAGGAGATCGAGTCGCTCGCTGAGCGCCGGGCGTTCCTCGACCGCCACTGTCGGGGAGATGCGGCGCTGCGGGCCATGGTGGACGGTTTACTGGCCACCCAGGTGAAGTCGGAGAAGTTCTTTCAAGAGGGCGGCGTGGTGCGGTTGCCGGTGCGGGAACTGGCCGCCACGCTGCTGGATTCGCCTGGCTTGGCGGAAAAGTTCACGGACTTGGCGGAACCCGCGGACAAGGATAATTTCCTGGGCAAATCCATCGGACCTTACAATCTGCTGCAGCGGATCGGTGAAGGCGGCTGCGGCGTGGTCTACATGGCCGAGCAGTTGAAACCGGTGCACCGGCGGGTGGCCTTCAAGATCATCAAGCTGGGGATGGATACCAAGGATGTGGTCGCCCGTTTCGAGGCCGAGCGACAGGCGCTGGCCCTGATGGATCACCCCAACATCGCCCGCGTATTGGATGCCGGCGCCACTGAATCCGGCCGCCCGTACTTTGTCATGGAACTGGTGCGGGGCATCAAGATCACCGAATACTGCGACCAGAACGAACTGGACACCCGGCAGCGCCTCGGCCTGTTCATCCAGGTTTGCCAGGCCATTCAACATGCCCACCAGAAAGGCGTCATTCATCGGGACATCAAACCCTCCAATATTCTGGTCACGATTATTGACGGCCTGCCGGTGCCCAAGGTGATTGATTTTGGCATTGCCAAAGCCATCGAAGGGCGGCTGAGCGATACCACCGTGTTCACCCCTTACGAGCAATTCGTGGGCACGCCCGCCTATATGAGCCCGGAACAGGCGGTCATGAGCGGGGTGGATGTGGATACGCGCAGCGACATCTACAGCCTGGGGGTGCTGCTGTACGAATTATTGACGGGCCGGACTCCGTTTGAAACGAAGGAACTCATGGAAAGCGGCATCGACGGCCTGCGGCGCACCTTGCAGGAAAAGGAACCGCAACGCCCGTCGGTCATGGTGACCACCTTGCGCGGATCGGCCCTGATTCAGATGGCCCATCTGCGCCAGGCTGAACCGCCCAAGCTCATCTCGCTCTTGCGCGGCGATCTGGATTGGATTGTGATCCGGGCGCTGGAGAAGGATCGGGCCCGGCGTTATGAAACCGCGCACGGTTTGGCGATGGATGTGCAGCGATTCCTGGAAAATGAGCCGGTTGTGGCGCGCCCGCCCAGCCGGGTTTACCGCCTGCAAAAACTGGTGCGG
>CAYTJG010000361.1:0-5823 GCA_964437865.1 uncultured Bifidobacteriaceae bacterium
CGCATTCATGCTCGAGCAATTCAAAAGCCTGTTCTCCAATGACATTGGGATAGACTTGGGAACCGCAAATTCCCTCGTATATGTGCGGGACCGCGGAATCGTCCTGCGCGAACCTTCAGTTGTGGCCATTCAGGCCGGCACCACCAATGTGCTGGCCGTCGGTGACGAAGCAAAAAGAATGTTGGGCCGCACGCCCGGCAACATCGTGGCGATTCGCCCGATGAAAGACGGCGTGATCGCCGACTTCGAGATCACTGAGGCAATGCTACGCCACTTCATCCAGAAGGTTCACCACCGGAAATTAATAGCCCCACGGGTCGTGGTGGCGGTGCCTTCGGGCATCACCGAAGTCGAGAAACGGGCGGTCAAGGATTCCGCCACTCACGCCGGCGCGCGCGAGGTGTATTTGATCGAGCAGCCCATGGCCTCGGCCATTGGCGTAGGCCTGCCGGTGCATGAACCGGCCGGCAACATGATCGTGGATATCGGCGGTGGGACATGTGAAATTGCAATCATCTCCCTCGCCGGCATCGTCTTCAGCCGCAGCCTGAGGGTGGGCGGGGACGAACTGGATAGCACGATCGTCGCGCACATGAAGCGCGCCTATAACCTGATGATAGGTGAACGCACCGCAGAAGAGATCAAGATTCGCATCGGCTCCGCATTTCCGCTGGAACAGGAATTAACCATGGACGTCAAAGGCCGCGACCTCGGTTCGGGGCTGCCCAAGACGCTGACCATACGTTCCGAAGAAGTTCGGGAAGCCTTGCAAGAACCGCTTTCGAGCATTCTCGAATCAATCCGCATAACCCTGGAACGCTGCCCCCCGGAACTCGCCGCCGATCTTGTTGATCGGGGCCTGGTGATGGCTGGTGGCGGATCACTGATTCGCGGGATTGACCGGCTCGTGGCCGGTGAAACCGGCCTGCCTGTACATTTGGCGGACGACCCCATGAGCGCCGTCGCTGAAGGTACCGGCCGCGTACTGCAGGAAATTGAGTTCCTGAAACGCGTGGCAACCAACGCAAAATACTGATCTGTTTCTTCCGGGAGTTCGTTCACCGCACGCCGGCCAAGGGCCGGGACGTTGCGGATGTTCAAGCAAAAAAATTATCTCGCGCTGGGCGCGGTGCTGTTCGTGGCAGTCTTACTCCTGAGCCTGCCCACGCGCGCTACCGCGCGCCTCAAGCTGGCGGTCGGCAGCTGGTTTCTACCCCTCTTCGGACTGGCCGACGCCGCCCAACAGCTCCCCGCCGGATTGGCCGATAGCGTGCTCCCGCGCCGCGAACTGCTTCACGAAATCGATAACCTGCGCAAGGAAAACCTGCAGCTACGGGAACAGCAAATCCAGACCGCCGCCATCGCCCGCGAAAACGACCAGTTGCGCAACGAGCTGGGCTGGCAACACCTCTCCCCTTGGAAAGTCAAGCTGGCCAACGTCGTCCTGCGCGACCCGGCCAACTGGTGGCGCACCATCCAGATCGACCTCGGCAGCCGGGACGGCGTGACGACCAACCAGCCGGTGCTGAGCGCCGAAGGCGAACTGGTCGGCCGCGTCTCCGCCGTCAACTTTGCCAGCGCGCAGGTGGCGATCATTGGCGACCCCAACTGCCGGATTTCGGCGTTGGTGGAGAACCCAACCCGCGACATGGGGGTGATCACCGCCGCCGGCCCGCCGGATGCGCCCTCCATCCAGTTAAACTACCTGCCCAACAGTGCCAGCTTGAAGCCCGGCCAGGACGTGATCACCAGCGGTCTGGGCGGCATTTTCCCACGGGGCATCCCCATCGGCAAAATCATGGATGTGCAGTCCCTGGGCTACGGCCAGATCACCGTGGCCAATATAAAACTAAACGCCAACCTGGGCGCACTGGAACAGGTTTGGGTTTTATTCAAATGAATCTCTTTCAACCCATCCTGATCCTGGGCTTCGCGTTCTTCGTGGTCTTCGCCGAGGCCACGCTGACCGGGCCGCGCGACTGGCTGGGTGCGCAGATCGACCTTCTGCCCGCCCTCATGGTCTATGCCGCCCTGAATGCGGACATTATCACGCTTTCACTGTTGGCGGTACTGGGTGGTCTGTGGTTCGATTCGCTGTCCGCCAACCCGCTGGGTATCACCATCTTACCGCTATTTTTGGCGGGTTTTCCCATTTATTTGCGCCGCGAGCTGATCCTGCGCACCGCGCCCTTCGCCCAACTGGTATTGGGGGCGGCGGCCAGCGCCGCGGTGCCCACCATGGTGCTGCTCCTGATGCTGAACCTCGGCTGGCAGCCCATGGTCGGCTGGGACACGCTCTGGCAAGTAGCAGTGGTCACGGCGGGCGGCGCGGCGGCCACCCCGCTCTTGTTTGGACTGTTCGACTGGTGCGGCGGCGCCCTCGGCTACAAAGAGGAACCCGAGATGGGTTTCCGCCCCGACCGCGAAATCCGCCACGGCAGACTTTTGAAATAACCACATGCTCGTCATCGACGAACTTAAAAAGAACGATCCGCACCTGCGCCTGGTGGCGCTGCTGCTGGCGGGCGGGCTTTTGGTGTTGTTGGCCGGCCTGTGGTGGGTGCAGGTGGTTTCCGCCCGCGAATACCAGGCCCACTTGGACACGCAGGCCTACCGCACGGTGCGCGTGCCGGCCGTGCGCGGCAAGATCCTGGATCGTGAGGGCCGCGTGCTGGCCGAGAACCGGCCGCGCTACAACCTGAGCCTCTACCTGGACGAATTGCGCAAACAATTCAAGCTCGCCGAAGATGAGGAACACAAGCAGGCCCTGGCCCAACAAAAGCTGACCCTGGCCGCCGCCGCCACCCGGCTCGGCCGCTCCCTGTCCAAGGCGGAACGAAAGAAGTTTGCCTACACCGCCGAGCAGATTCAGTTCATGAACAACCGCGCCCATGCCCGCGTGGCTGCCGACGTCGTCGCGCAGGTCAGCCGCAACCTGGGCCAGCCGCTGACCTTTGACCCCGTCAAGTTCACCCGCCATTACAACGAAGAACGGGCGATGCCCTTCCCGATCAAGGAAGATCTCAATCCGGAAGAAATCGCGCGGTTTGAGGAAAATTACACGGGCGGCCTGGGGGTGGGCTTGGAACCACAAACGATGCGCAGTTATCCCAACGGCACACTGGCCGCGCATCTGCTCGGCTACGTGCACCGCGACGATTCCTCCAAGGAGGGCGAGGAGGCGCGCGCCTTTGACTATTATCTGCCGGATTACCTCGGCCAGGTGGGCATTGAGGCGGGCTTTGAAGTACCCTTGCGCGGCTCGCCCGGCGAACTCTCGGTGTTGGTGAACAACATGGGATACCGCTACAACCATGATCCGGGGGACGACGTGGCCACCAAGCCGCGCCCCGGTGACAACGTGATCCTCACGCTGGACCTGGACCTGCAACGCGCCGCGGAAAAGGCCATTGCCAGTCACCAAGGCGTGGATGCCCATGCGGCCGTCGTGGTGATGGATGTGCGCAACGGCGACGTGCTGGCCCTGGCCTCCTCGCCCGCCTTCGATCCCAACCAATTTGCCGGGGGCATCTCCAAGGACGAGTACGCCCGGGTGCAGGAATTGACCGGGGAAAGGAACCGTGCCACGCAGGAAAAATACGCGCCGGGTTCCATCTTCAAGGTGGTTATTGGGCTGGCGGCCCTCGAAAACGGGCTGAATCCGGAACGCACCTACACGGTGGAAGCGAACCCGGAGGACCCGGCGCACGGCATGTACTTTGGCGAGGGGTATAAAAAGAAAGATACCGCGCCGCCCGGCCAGTATAACTTCAAGCGGGCCATCGAGCGCTCGAGCAATTCCTACTTCATCCAGATTGGCCAGCAAACCGGCGCCGAACGCATCGTGGCCCTGGCGGCCAAATTCCACTTTGGCCAGACGGAGCATTTGCCCACCCACCAGGAAACCGCCGGCGACATGCCCACGCTCGCGCGGATCAGTCATGACTGGTATCCCGCGGATACGGCCAACATGAGCATTGGCCAGGGCGCAGTGGCGGTGACGCCGTTGCAGATCGCCACGGCCTATGCGGCCATCGCCAACGGAGGCACGGTGTTCTGGCCGCGCCTGGTCTCGCGCGTGGAGCCGCAGGATGTCGGCGACGGCGAAGTGGCCACGAATTTCCCCGCCGGCGTGGTGCGGGATCATCTCGGCGTGAGCGCCCGCAGCCTCGACATCCTCCGCAGCGCCATGCTGGGTGAAACCGAGGATGAGGAGGGGACAGGCAAGGGCGCCCGGGTGCCCGGCCTGCGCATCTGCGGCAAGACCGGCACGGCCCAGGTGCAGGATGCCTCCAATGAACTGATCGGGCACAACTACTGGTTCGCGTCGTTGGCACCGTACGAAAGCCCGCGGTATGCCGTGGTGGCCATGGTGCAAATGCCCGGCAAAACCCCCGGTTCCGGCGGCCTGATTTGTGCGCCCATCGCCCATGACATTTACGAAACCATTGTGAACAAAGAAAACAAAAGACTGGCCCAGCCCCAAGTGTTGGGCACCGTCAACGCACGTTGAATTTGAAAAAATGAACGGTCCGGTCCGCGGCGGATTTAAACCCCGCGAGCCCGGCCGACGAACCGGAAGAAGACTGAAGTCCATGACCACCACAGGTCTCATCGAGAAGTACGACAAGCTGGACCGGCTGCAAATGCTGGCCCTGGCGGGGCTCATGTTTATTGGCGCGGCGTTTGTGTGCAGCGCCACCACCCGGAATCTGTTCGAGGCGGACAAGGCCTGGTACGCGCAGATTTGGTTCCGACAGGTCACCTGGTATGCGCTGGGAATCGGCGCGGCAGCGTTGGTCTGGGTGGTGGACTACCACACGCTGGCCCGCTGGTCAGTCGTGATTTATTGGGCCATGATCCTCTGCCTGTTGGCGGTGCTCGTTCCGTTTATCGGCCAGACACATGGATGGGGCGCTCGCCGGTGGATCGACCTGCCGTTCTTCCAGTTTCAGCCCAGCGAATTTGCCAAGCTGGCGTTCATCCTGGCGGGGGCGAATTTCCTCAGCCGGCCGCCGGAGGAACTGCGGCAGACGGAGGTCTTCTGGCAGGGCATGGGCATGCTGGCGCTGCCGTTCCTGCTGATTTTAAAGGAGCCGGACCTGGGTTCGGCGCTGGTGTTGCTGCCGACCGGGCTGGTCATGATGCTGGTGGCCGGCACGCCCACCCAATATCTGGTGCGGCTGTTGGGGGTGGTGGGCCTGCTCGCCGTGCTCTGCCTGGCGGACGTCCTGTTCGCCCCGCCGCACTGGCGCATCCCCATGCAGGACTATCAGCGGCAGCGGCTGCTGGTGTATTTCGGCCGGGATTTTGCCGATCCCAACGCAAGTCCGGCGGAGCGGGAGACGGCCCGGCAGTTGCAGAGCGCCCGCTCCTACCAAGGCAAACAGGCGCTCATCGCCGTGGGCTCGGGCGCCCTTTCGGGCAAGGGCTGGCGCCAGGGCCAGCAAACCGAGTTGAATTTTTTGCCGCCCGGCGCGGCGCACAATGATTTCATTTTCTCCGTAATTGCCGAGGAGGAAGGATTCGTCGGCTCTGTCGTGGTGCTGACGCTGTATGCGGTGATTCTCTTCACAGGTTTGAGAATTGCCGGCCAGGCGCGCGATCGCCTGGGAAAACTGCTGGCTGTGGGCGTCGTTACGCTCCTGTTCAGTCACGTTTTCATCAATATCGGCATGAACATTCGCATCGTCCCGGTGACGGGTATTCCACTGCCGCTGTTAAGTTACGGCGGGTCTTCAGTGTTATGCTCCTTGATCGCGCTCGGTCTGATGCAAAACGTATACAAAAACCGTAGAGGATATTGACTATGAGCAATAACAA
>CAYTJG010000362.1:0-5765 GCA_964437865.1 uncultured Bifidobacteriaceae bacterium
CGCCACCGCCGCCGCCGCCGCCCGAGACGTACAGGATGGAATCCTTGACCGACGGGTAAGCAATATCTTCGGAAACAGTTTCCTCCGCCACCACGCTGGCGTTGTAGGACACGTTGACATGGCCATCGGCAAACAGGATATCGCCGCTCCGACCGTGCGCACCGGACCATAATGGCAAATTCAACGTGGGCAAATGGCGCAGGGTGTAGCCGTTGGTGAACAGCGCCGGCAGACCGCGGTCGGCGGCCAGAATCAGCCGGGGATCGTTCGCGTCCTCGACCAAGCCGATGTCGTAGCTGAGGTTCGAATTGCTAAAATGATTGAAATTGCTGGCTGTCAGACGGTCCATGTCGGCCGGACACGCAAAGATCCGGGGTGTGGCCAGCGTGGCGGTGAGGGGGAGCACCATTTTATAGGTGAAATAGAACGTGCCGGGCACCTGGTAAGCCGCCCGGACGTATTCCGAGACACCACTGTCATTGGTGGAGACCTGGGTGGGATACTTTCCGCTGTGGTCGTTGGCAAACAGGTGGTAGGCCAGCCCCATTTGGTGAAGGTCATTGACGCAAACAATCCGCTTGGCGCGGGCTTTCCCCTGCGCCAGGGCCGGCAGCAACAAGGCCGCCAACAGACCTATGATGCTGATCACCACCAGCATCTCCACCAAGGTGAAACCGTAGGTCCGCCGGTTGAAATTCACGGACTCCACGCCTCGTCCATCAGCATTTTTGACGCCAACCATTAAAACATTCATAAATACCTCGGGTTAACCACCCACCCCACCGTTCCTTGCGTGAGATTCACGCGTTTGGCGTGAAATTCACGCGCCCCAACCACAGTTAATCACAGCTCATCTTCGCGTTCAGTAAAAAAAAGTTCGCGCGCCCGTTCATAGTCGGCCTCGGGAACAAGAACCTGGGCGGGCCGGTCCAGGTCGCCATCGTCCGGTTGGGAAGGGTCCACAAATTCCTGGGTGGCAGCGATGCCGTGCTTTTCGAGCATCACCACGAGCAATTCCGTTTTGACGACCTGCCCCGTGAAAAACAGTTTCATGTCTCTACTGTGGCACGAACCGGAAAGATTTCCACGAGGAGCCGCGGGGACCGATGCCGGCCGGATGGGGCCGGCGGAAACCTGCCCGGCAAACTTCCGCTTTTCCGCGCCGGGATTGCTGCTAATTTATCCCCGTGACGTCTTTCATTCAACGAAGCGGCTTAGGTGATATTTACGACCAGGTGGTGGCCGGCGAACGCATTTCGGACGCCGACGCCATGCGCTTATTTGAATCGCGGGACATCAACGCCCTGGGCGCCATCGCCGATTTCGCGCGGCGGAAGAAAGTGGGCAATCGCGCCAGTTTCATCGTCAACCGCTACATCAACTATTCGAATTACTGCATCCTCTCCTGCCAGTTCTGCTCCTTTGCGCGCAAGAAGCGCGATGCCGATGGCTTCCAATTGTCCATCGAGGAGATTGTGGAAAAAGCGCGGGAAGCGCTCCAGGTGGGCATCACGGAATTGCATATCGTGGGCGGGCTGCACCCGTCGCTGCCCTTCAGTTATTACACGGACATGCTCCGGGCGTTGCGGCAATTGGATGCCCGGCTGCAATTAAAATGCTTCACGGCTATCGAAATCCTGCATCTGGCCTGGCTGGCAAAAAAATCGGTGGAACAAACCCTGGTGGAGCTCAAAGCCGCCGGCTTGGATTCGCTAACGGGTGGCGGGGCGGAGATTTTCCGCAAGGAAGTGCGTAGCGCCATTGCCAAGGGCAAGGAATCGGCCGCGGAATATCTGGACGTGCACCGCACCTGGCACCGGCTGGGGGGCCGGAGCACCTGCACCATGCTCTACGGACACGTGGAAAGCCTGGAGGATCGGGTGGACCATTTGCGGCAGTTGCGGGCGTTGCAGGATGAGACGCACGGTTTTGTGGGCTTCGTGCCGCTGGCCTATCATCCGGAAAACAACGACATTCCCGTGAAACATCCGCCCACGGGCTTTGATTCGCTGCGCACCCTGGCCATCAGCCGCATCTACCTGGACAACTTCGATCATCTCACGGCCTACTGGATCGGACTCGGCATGAAGCTGGCGCAGGTGGCGCTGAGTTACGGGGCCGATGACCTGCACGGCACGATCATCGAGGAGCACATCTTCCACATGGCGGGCGCCACGTCGCCGCAATTGCAAACCGAAGCCTCCATGATCACGGCCATTCGCGAGGCGGGCTGCGTGCCGGTGCAGCGCAACACGTTTTACGAGCCCATCAAAGTGCTGCCGGACGTCCCGGTGCCGTCGGAAAAATCCGCCGCCCTCGAGGATGATCTGGCGACGGCGTAAAAAAACAGGCGACCACGCTTAGTTGATCGCCTGCTCATATCTTGAACATGTGGCCCGCGGGCGGGCGGCGACGGCGTCAGGCCTTGCCGCCAAAACTCACGTAATCGTCCATATCCAGCACGTCGAACCAGGTGACGATGTCTTCCCGGGCGGGCGCGCCTTTCTTGTGCAGCTCGTTGAGGTATTCCCGGCCGTCGGCATTGTCCGGGGCGCGGTTTTCCTGCCAATGGGTCCAGGCGGCAATTTCCCAGCCGGCCCGCTTGTTCGTGGCATGCTGCTGGATCCAGGCGAGCACCTCGGTATCGCTCTTGGACAACTCTGACTTTAGCGCCTCCGGGTCGATGCCCGCGAAAGTGAGGAATTGCTGGTCCAGCGGGCAGGCATAATGGTATTCGCCCTGTTTGCCGGCCAGCGTGGCGCGGCCTTTATCGAGCATGCGCGGGAGAATTGCGTAGCCGCCCAGCCGAATGCGCGGACTGCGCGGCGGGAACTTGGTGAGGTCTGGTGTATGCAATGACATAATCTTCGTTTGTTTTTTTGAGGCTTGCCGCCGTCGGGCGGCAATAAAAGCCAAACTGCACCTAAAATGCCGAATTGCAAGTGTGGCCCAAAGAATTTATTTTGACGTGGTGAAACACTCGGGAAAAGCCTCCGCTGCCGCGCTCAAGCTCGTCGGTTTGTCGGGCCTCGCCACGCTGGTGCTGCTGTCCATCGCGTTCCTCGCGCGGACCGCCAGCTCCCCCACCATGGCCGCGGTCCTCGTGGCACTCGCCGGCGCGCTCATCGGCTTGTGGCTGTTGTTTGCCCTGTTCACCGTTTATTTCTTTCGCGATCCCGAGCCGGTGGTGCCCGCCGGCCGCAACCTGGTACTGGCCCCCGGGCACGGCAAGGTGGACACCATTGATTTCACCACGGAGGCGGACTTCATGGGCGGGGAATGCCGGCGCGTCTCCATCTTCCTCTCCGTGTTCGACGTGCACGTGCAAAACGCGCCGCTGACCGGCCGCATCGCCTTCTTCAAACACTCCCCCGGCCAGTATCTAAATGCCATGCGCACCGATTGCGGCCAGTTCAATGAAAACGTGCTGATCGGTTTCGAGGCCGCCGAACCCGCCGGGCTCCGCCTGGGCGTGCGCCTGATCGCCGGCTTGATCGCCCGCCGCATCGTGCCGTGGGTGGCGCAAAATGACCGGGTCGAGCGCGGCGAACGCATCAGCCTCATCCAATTCGGCTCGCGCGCCGACATTTACCTGCCCAAGGATGCCCGGATCAAGGTGCAATTGGGCGATCGCGTGGTGGGCGGCCAGACCATTCTGGCGGAACTGGCCTGATTACCATGGAAACGCAACCCTCCGTTCAACCCGTCCCGCCGCCCCCGGAGCAGCGGCTCAAGATTTATTTCCTGCCCAATTTCCTGACCGCCGGCAATCTCTTTTGCGGTTTCGTGGCGCTCACCAAGATCGTGGAGGCCAACCTCACCCCGGATCCGGTGACCGGCTGGGTCGACTGGTATTCGATCAAGTTCGCCTTGGCGTGCATTCTCATGGCGTGCATTTTTGACCTGTTCGATGGCCGGGTGGCGCGCATGGGCGGGCATGAGAGTCCGTTTGGCCGCGAATTCGACTCCCTGGCCGATTTGATTTCCTTTGGCGTGGCGCCGGCGTTTCTGGTGCATCGCGTGGTGTTGCGCCATGCGCTGCCGGATCAATACGCCGAATTGGGCTGGTTCATTGCCTCCATTTACCTGCTCTGCGGCGCCTTCCGTCTCGCCCGGTTTAATTGCCTTTCGTCCATGAACCTGCCGGGCGCGGGCAAGGATTTTCTCGGCTTCCCCATTCCCTCGGCGGCCGGTTTGGTGGCTTCCCTGACGTTGTTCATCATCAAGCTGAACGAAAAGGAGAAGGATCTGGGCGCCTGGGGTTATCTGCTGCCCGTGGTGCTGATCTTTCTCTCGGCCATGATGGTGAGTGAGGTGCGCTACCCGAGCTTCAAGGCCCTCGGGTTGCGGTCCACCACCACCTTCTCGAAAGTGATCATCGCCACCATGTTCCTCGGGTTGCTGCTGATTTTGCGCGAGAAGATCCTGTACTACGTGTTGCCGATATTCTTCACCGCGTACCTGGTCTACGGCTTCGTGCGACCGCGTTTGTCGCGCGCCTGGCGAAAGGAAATCGAGGAAGAGGACGAGGACGAGCCGGAGGACGAGCACTGACATGACTGGCTTGCCGCACATGTGGTTGGCCGACTTGATGCCGCAGGCGATCGCGTTGCTGGACGAGGTCGCCGGCAACCACCCCATCTTGCTGGCCACCTTGGGAGGTTTCTTTTGCGCCCTGATTTTCGCCTCCATTCCCGTGGGGCCGATCAACCTGACCATCCTCAACGAAGGCGCGCAGCGGGGATTTCTCTGGGCCTTTTGCGTGGGGGCCGGCGCGGCGGTGATGGATGCCGTGTATTGCGCAATTTCATTCACGGGCTTGTCGCAATTCTTCGATCACGGCTTTGTGCAGGCCTTCATGAAAGTGATGAGTTTTGTGTTTTTGATGTTCCTGGGCTCCAAGTTCCTCCTGGCCCAGAGCGTCAAGGTGCCCACCAAGCTGGACGCGGCCTCGGAAAAACTGGAGGCGCGGATCGAACAGCGGATCCAGCCGCACTCGGCGTTTGCCACCGGGTTCATCCGCGTGCTGGCCAACCTGGGCGTGCTCGTGGCCTGGGTGGTGCTCTCCGCCAATTTGATGGCCCAGAACGTCGTCGCCGAAGGTTTCGTGCCGCGGGCGGCCTGCGTGGTGGGCGTCTGCTGCGGCACCACGCTGTGGTTTTTAATCTTGAGCTTTGGCGTCTCGCGCGGACATGGTAAATTCGGCGAGCAAACCCTGCTGCGGTTGCAGCACATTTCGGGCATCTGCCTGATTGCCACCGCCTTCATTGAAGGCGCGGACATCGCCTGGCACCTGGCCCGTCACAGAATTTAATTTATGCTTAAAGCTGGTATCGTCGGACTCCCCAACGTGGGCAAATCCACCCTGTTCAACGCCGTCACGCGCACGCGCAAAGCCATGGCCGCCAACTACCCCTTTTGCACCATCGACCCCAACGTGGGCATCGTGACGGTGCCCGACCCGCGCCTGGCCGTGCTCCAGCCGATCGCCAAGACGCAGGTGCTCATCCCGGCCGCGATTGAGTTCGTGGACATTGCCGGCCTGGTCAAGGGCGCCGCCCAGGGCGAAGGCCTCGGCAACAAGTTCCTGTCCCACATCCGCGAGGTGGATGCCATCGTGCAGGTGGTCCGCTGTTTCGAGGATCCCGATATTCATCATGTGACCGGCAGCGTGGATCCCGTGCGCGACATCGAGGTGGTCACCACCGAGCTGGTGCTGGCCGACCTGGAGGCGGTGCAGAAGCGGCTGGCCAGCGTGGCCAAGG
>CAYTJG010000363.1:0-5742 GCA_964437865.1 uncultured Bifidobacteriaceae bacterium
ACTTTATCGTGGCGACGTTGGGAATACAATATTTTCAATCATTTAGCGACGGAGGACGGACACATGCGGCGCTGTGACTGACGGAACCAGCCCAACAATGAAGAGCCATGGTCAGCCACTTTCCAAGGGATGGGGGACGTGGGCGTAGCGGGGTGTTGTCCTGGCGGGCCGCTGCCGGCGTTGAGTTTGTGCCCGGTAAGCCAAATTGAAAACTGGGAATCCTGCTTTACTACGGCGGAAACGGCGGTCTAAGCTCGGAAGCATGACGGACGGGATAACAGCCAGGGTGTCGGACTTGCCCCGGCTGGCAGTGGTTTTGGACACGGCCGAAGCTGCGGCTGGAGTGGGGAAAAGCGGACAGGGTCAGTTTTTCGGAACACTTTTTCGATAAAATCAGGCAGTGAAGACGAAACGAACAAAGGCCTGCCCGCTTCAAGAAAAGTGTGAAAATTCAATGAAGTCGGTACGCACTTTGGCAATTATTTTTATTCTGATTTTCGCATTATTCCTCGGAGTGGTGTCATATCGACTGGGCTGCTTCGGAGGTGCGCCGATTCGGCAGAGGGATTTTTTTTCCGCAATTGGTAGGGATGATACAAATGCGGTTGCAGATTTGTGTTCAAGCGTGGATCTGAACGGGACGTCAGATAATTTAAGTAAGCTAACACCTTTAATTGAAGCAGTAAAATTGGGCTATTTTGATGTAGTGGGGATACTTTTGGATCACGGAGCAGATCCAAACAAAGGCGATGTGGATGACTTTTCGGCATTATATTATGCTCTACAGGCGTCGCCATTTCTAGATCCAAATGACTCAGATTCGGTACAGATAGTAAAAATGCTGATCGAGCACGGCGCAAAAACGACGGCAAAAGGTGTCACGAACGCTGTGGCCAATCTCAATTCGTCAGACGCGCGGGCTAAGGTATATTGGAGCTCAACTACGAACAGGATAAGCGTCAACCGTTAGGGTGTTGGAAGCCAATAAGCGCGAATCGGTAGAATCCAGGGGGCTGCATCACGCTTTTCATTTGCCTGAATTCGCATCCATTCGCGTCCACCTGACCCGGAAGCATTTCGGGTTCGCGGTTCCGATCCGCTGCTGGCTGACGACGATGGTTTGACTACCGCCGCCTGCATGGCAAAATCAACGGAAGACCTGCAATGGATCGTAAAATCAGCGGTGACATGGCCCCAAAGACACTCGCCATCCAGTTTAAATACCTGGGGGACGCAGTGTTCATTACCCCGGCGCTGCGGGCCTTGAAGGAGTCCCAGCCCAAGGGCGATCTGCATGTGCTGCTGGCTGCGGAGATTGCGCCGCTGATGGAAAATCTGCCCTGGATCACCAAGGTTTGGTCCCTGCCGCGCACGCGTGGCCGCGCGCGGATTAGCGATTCCTGGCCCATCATCCGGGCGTTGCGCCGGGAGCGGTTTGACCGGTCCGTGGATTTTGGCGGCAATGACCGAGGGGCGATTATGAGCTTTTTGAGCGGTGCCCGGGAGCGGCTCGGGGCGGTGGACCGGGCCAGTCTGCTGTACAAAATCTGCTATTCGCGGGAAGTCAACTCCAGCACGCTGCCGCTGGCCTGGGTGCAGCGCCATTTGCAACTGCTGTCCGCCTGGCAGATCCCGCCGCCCCAATCCACCCGGTTGGAGATCGCCGCGGATCCGGCGCTGCGGGAGGAAGCGGCCCAACTGCTGCCCGCCGGCATGGTCGTTTGCCACCTCGGCACCTCGCAGCCGCGCAAGGAATGGCCGCTGGACCGGTGGCGGGAATTTTACCGGCTCGCGCGGGCGGCCGGTTTTCGGCTGGCTTTTTCGAGCGGCACCAGCGAACGCGAGCGTGCCTTGCTGGCGAAACTGAAGACAATGGAGCCGGACCTATTCGCCCTGCCACCGATGGCCAGTCTGAAGTTGTTCCTGGCGGTCCTGCGGCGGGCGCGGGCGGTGGTGGCCGGCGATACCGGTCCGCTGCATTTTGCGGCGGGATTGGGGGTGCCGTTGGTCGGGCTGTTTGGCGCGGAGGATTCCCTCCTGCGGGCGGCGCCCATTTACCAGGAAAGCCAGATGGTGAAGAACGAGGATTCCCCGTCGGGCGGCTCGTCGACTGCCGCCCCGGTGGATATGAACCGGAGCTGTCTGGAGGGGGTGTCTGCCGCACGCGTGCTGGCTGCCTTGACATTGGCCGCCCCAGCGAAGTGAGCGGCGACAGCGCACGTCGCCCGACCCCGCGTTTGAAGGGGGGCGTCTTCGCGGTTTGTAATGGGTAAGAGGGAGGTCTCGCAGAGCGACTGGGGAGATAAGCCAGACACGCTAGTGTCTTATTTCCAGCATCGCTTCGCGACCGCCGAAAGGCACCTTGAAGACTTTGCCGGCTCACAACGTTGCGGAAACCCAAGCGGGGTTATGCTCAACCGTGGCCGCGCTATCTCGCAGCATCACACCCGCAGGGCGTCCGGTCTGGCATCCGGTCCTTATTGCGCTTGCAGGAGATAAAACTGGGCGGGGACCGTGGGGTTCACGGCGTTGGTGAGGGTGAGGGTAAAGTTGCCGCCGGCCGCAAGCATATTGGTGGTCATGGGCGTCCATTGGCTAAGGGGGTTGGTGAGGGACGAACTGGCGAGGACGCAATAGGATTCGTTGGCGACGCCGTTGATGGCGTGGAGCGTGAGATTGGCGCCGGCCGGGACGAGGCCGGTCAGGCGGGGCTGAATGGCCAATTCAAAAAGGGTGCCGCTGCCATAGAGTCCGCCCAGGGAGGCGGTGCCGTACAGGCGGTTGCCGACCAGCAGCAAGCCGGCGTAGACCATGGCGCCGTCCTGGTTGGTTTGCGCGGGGGTGGCGGCGAAGGTATGCAGCACGGTCAGGGTGCCGCCGTTGGTGCTCACGACAAACACGGTGCCG
This sequence comes from uncultured Bifidobacteriaceae bacterium, assembly GCA_964437865.1. Lineage (GTDB taxonomy): Bacteria > Verrucomicrobiota > Verrucomicrobiia > Limisphaerales > UBA11358 > UBA11358. The sequence continues at coordinate 2,908 of CAYTJG010000363.1, forward strand.
TTGGTGCCTGTGCCGCCCGCGGTGGTGGAACCATAGAGCAGGTTGCCGCCCAGACACAACGGGCTGTAAGGGCTGCCGCCATCTTGATTGGCCAGGGTGCTGGTGTCGATTTCCGTGAAGTGGTGGAGCACGTGGAAGTTTCCGCCGTTGGTTTGCAGGGCGAAGAGGGTGCCCGCGCCGGCATTGTAGGCCCCGGCATTGCCATTGGTGCCGCCTTGCACGGCGGTGCCAAAGAGCGTGCTGCCGGATAACACCAGGCCGCCGTTGGGGTTCATGCCATCCCAATTGGTGTAGCCGCCCCGGGTGGTGTCCTCCGCCTCGGCCGCAAAGGAGTGCAGGGTCACGAAGTTGGAGTTGGCGGGATTCAGGGCCCAGACCGTGCCGGTCCCGTTGGTGCCGCCTTCCCAGGCCACGCCATACACCATGCCGTTGGTCTCCACGAGGCCTCCCGGATCAGCGCCGTCGGCGTTGCTCAGCGTGGCGGCATCGATGGCGCTGAACGTATGCAGCACCCGGAAATTCTGGCCATTGGTGCCCAGGGCGAAGAGGGTGCCGTTGCCATTGACGCCGGCGTAACCGGCCGACCCGTACAAGGTGTTGCCGGCGAGCCGTAGATTACTGAAAGGCTCATCGCCTTCCTGATTGGTGTACGTGGCCAAACCACTGCTGTAGGTGACGGCGGCGAAAGAGTGCAACAGCGTGAAATGGGTGCCGTTGGTGGCGATGGAAAACACGGTGCCGGCCCCGTTGGCGCCGCCCACCGTGGTGGTGCCGTAGAGGGTGCCCCCGCTCAAGAGCAGCCCGCCGAACGGTTCGCAGCCATCGGTGGTCACATTGGCAAAGCTGTGGAGGATCGCAAGAGTGTTGCTGCGGGTGTTCACGGCGAAGAGGGTGCCTTCACCATACTTGCCACCGACCGTGGCCACGCCGTAAAGCAGGTCGCCCGCCGGCGTCAAACTCGCGTAAGGAACGGCCCCCTCCGCATTGGTTTCGGCGGTGAGTGCCGGGAAGGAGTGGAGTGTCAGCCAAGACTGGGCGGGGAGCGGGGCGGCGCTGAGCGCCAGTCCGAGTCCGGCCAGGGCTGCGACCCCGCGCACTGGCGCGAGCGGTCGGCAGCGGCCGGCCCTGAGGCCCGGTATCATCAGGCTTTCGCGCAGCGTCCGCCTACGGGCTCTGTCAGGTCGCGTGACTTGTGCTGTCTTGAAGGGCGATAAATGAGCGAGCAGGGGAATGTGCCAGAGAATCATAATGTTATCTTCCCGTCCCGTCCGGCCGCTCCATCGGTTGCCGGCCCCGCGCCGGCCGGTCCGCCGACCTCACTTGGCGTTCAAATCCACCGTGCCAGCCGGGAAAGTTTGAGTGGTTTATGGTGTTGCCTCTTTTATAGAAGCTGGACCTCTTTTCTCACTCAATTTGGATTTGTCAAGCCCATTCTCCTGGGCCGCCGCTGGTTATCTGAATGAGAATTAAACCGGGTTTGGCGGCGGGGGGATACTTGGGCTGCTGGAGAGTTCAAAATAAATGAAAAAAGGTATTGCGTTTCATCTGCCCTATGATAATTTTCTCGCTCCTCTTCGTCCGTAAGGCCGAAAGGACAGCATTGTTTGCAGACCGATAACTGATTTTCCCGACGAGGGACAGGATTGATGGCCTGCCGACTTCGAAAAGTTGCTGATTAAAAACTTTAGCTATTATGCCCGTTAAAACATTTAGACCGCTGACGCCGTCCACGCGATATATTACGATTGCGGACTACAGCGATATAACGAAGACAAAGCCGGAGAAGTCGCTGGTTGAGATTCGCAAGAAGACCGGCGGCCGTAATTGCTACGGTCGCATGACCTCTCGTGGTATTGGTGGCGGCCACAAGCAAAAGATCCGGCTGGTGGATTTCAAGCGCAACAAGCACGGAGTGGAGGCCACGGTGGCGGCGATCGAATATGATCCGCTGCGCTCGGCCCGGCTGGCGTTGCTGCAATACACGGATGGCGAGAAGCGTTACATTTTGGCGCCGGTAGGCATCAAGGTGGGCGTCACCATTTCGAGCGGCCCCGCGGCTCCTCCGGAAATTGGCAACGCCCTGCCGTTGAAGTCCATTCCGGTGGGTATCGCCATTCACAACATTGAGTTGACGCCCGGTCGTGGCGGCCAGATGGTGCGTTCGGCGGGCGGTTCGGCCACGCTGATGTCCCGCGATGCGGGGTATGCGCAGTTGCGGTTGCCTTCGGGCGAAATCCGCCGCGTGAACGAGGAGTGCTACGCCACCATCGGTCAGGTGGGCAATCCGGAGCACGAAAACGTGATTTTGGGCAAGGCCGGCCGTTCCCGTCATCGGGGTATCCGGCCGATCAACCGCGGTGTCACCAAGAACCCGGTGGATCACCCGAACGGTGGCGGTCAGGGCAAATCCAAGTCCGGCGGCGGCTGGCAGCAGTTGATGTCGCCCTGGGGCAAGGTGGCCAAGGGTGGCAAGACCCGCGTCAAGTACAAATACTCCAACCGTTTCATCGTGGTTCGCCGCAACGGACTGCCGATCAAGACCAAGTAAAAAATTATGGGACGTTCGATTAAAAAAGGTCCGTACGTTGAAGAACACCTGCTGGTGAAGATCCAGAAGGCGAAGGCCGCCAACCAGAAGACGCCGATCAAGACCTGGTCGCGCCGCTCGACGGTCACCCCGGAGTTTGTTGGTCTAACGTTCACCGTGCATAACGGGAAGGTGTTCAGCCCGGTGTTTGTGACGGAGAACATGGTGGGCCACAAGCTGGGCGAATTTGCGTTGACGCGCACGTTCAAGAAGCACGGCGCCCACACAGCCAAAGCGGAGGCCAAGTA
>CAYTJG010000364.1:0-5742 GCA_964437865.1 uncultured Bifidobacteriaceae bacterium
GCTCAGGCCAACCTGCATCATCTCGATAAACTCAGATGTCCATCCGGCGACGACTGGGGCGAGCTGTTCAGCGGCGTGAACATCATCTCAGGATTTCTTGCGTGTCTTTTGCCAAATCATAGCGGGTAACGCAAGCATCGTCGCCAGACCGGCAACCGCCATAGTCCCAAGCAACCAAGCTGGCATCCTCACTCTAAAATTATGTGACCCAAAGTCAATGCGCGTATAAACTGGACGACTAACCGTCCGCCACTGCTCACTTGTAAGTAGAACCATGCCGTTGGCGTCCTGATATTCCATATACTCTGTGAATCCGTAAGGATGGGTCGGAAACCCAACTAACCACTGGTGCAAATACGTGCGGCCACCGGAATAAATATGCGGTGAATACACTTGCGAATAACAGTCCGAGTAAATCAAGGATGCTATCGCAACTGCTGACAGAATTTTGTAGTGTCTTCGTCGCATGTCGTGGCTCCGCCGCCTAACGCAAGGAGTTTAGCGGCGGGAGCCAGCCGCCGGTGGCGTTAAATTTGTCCCTGCGCGAATCGGCTCATTAGGTGACCATCCATTTTTCTCTTCCTCGGCAGAAGGGGCGTCGAAGTAGAATGGATCCCGGTCAACTAATTTCCAGCGTCGCTCCGCGACTGGGGGACGGGCTGCGCCGTCTGCATAAGAGCACCGACATCGAAGCCTCGTTCGCCGATTGGCTGCGCCTTTACCTGTCTGCGGGAAGGTTGAGCGGGAGTGATCCGATGGAGTCGGTCTTGGGTGGAAGGCTCTGGTCGCGGGGACCGCTGATGAAAGCACAAGCTGCCGCACTTGCACCCCTGGCTCCCAAAAGCGCATGAACGCACCCGGCATGAATTGTCCCAACACTCTCAAGGCGGAGTCAACCACTCGGATGGACTGGGTTCAAGGCTTATTTTCGTTCACTGGGTCTTGGAATCGCTTCAGGATGACTGGAGCGGGGCGCGGATGGCGGATGGAGGCCGTCCTGAAAATAGGGAACGACTGACCGGCGATTCAACTCTTGCAGAGTTGTGGATTCAATTCGGACCTTTACCCAGGGTAGGCCAATCGAATTGGCCGATTGCTGGGCTGGATGATTCCATCCTTTCAGGATGGCCGGAGCGGCGCGGGGCGGAGGGTGTGGGTGGGCGAAACCCGCGTTTAAAAATGCGGGCTTATCGGGCGCGGCTCCGCGGCTTGGGAGAGCGGCCATTCGGGTGGTGGCCCATGCTGCACTCAACCTTGACCTCTGCCTTGCTCCCCCTGGCGTTTTTCCACCCAGGTCGGAATACGCAGGAGTGTAAGGGGCCGGGGAATTTCTTTAAGCCGCTACTGGCCGGCGGCCGGAGTTGTGGGCGGCACCACTTGAAGCATCACCACCGAACTGCTGCAGGCCCAGGAATTCAGCGGACCGTCCGGGGTGGGGGTGGACCAGTCGGACCAGGCGAGATTATCGCTGGAGCGGCGGCAACGCCAGGCAGCGTCGGCGTTGGCTTGCAGCCAGCCCTGGTAATCCGACTGCAACTGGTGGTCGGTCATGAACCGGGCCAGCCAGCGCACGAAAATGCCATTGAAGCCGGCGACATCGCCCTCCCGGCCGTAAGCCGGCAGAATGCCGTCGTGGCACAGATTCTCCCGGGTGAACTGGGCGGCGAGTTTGGCCTCCTTCACGGCCCCCAGAAAATTGGCGGCGCCGATGAAGGTGCCCTCGTTGTAGGTGAACGCATGGAAACTATACTGGCCATGGCTGTTGATGTTGTCGCGGACGCGCCCGCTGGTGTGGTCAAACAGGACCTTGCGCTCCCACAGGAAAATGGCCCGGCTTTTGGAGCGATAGAGCGGGTCGTGGCAAATCTCGAACAACAAGTAAGCCGCAATGGCTCCCGGCCCGTTGACACAGGCGTTTTTCGAGGCCCGGTCCGTCTTCCACCAGAGTCCCCCGCCGGTGTTGGTGTCCCAGGCGCGGGCAAAGCAGAGGTCGAAATTGCGCTTGGCCGCGTCGCGAAACTGGGGGTTGCCCGTGAACTGGTACGCCCGCGCACACGCAATCACCATCCAGCAGATGTCGTCGTTGAATGGGTTCTTTTCCCAGTTGGTGCCGTGGTCGGCCAGGAAGCCGTTGAAAGCGTTGCTGAAGAGCGTGAGACACGCGGCGTTGCTGGATCGCTGATAGACATCCAGCGTCATTTCCAACTGCTCCGCACAGGTCCAGAAATCCGTCTTGTGGTTCGCGGGCGCGCCGTTGGTGGCGCGGAAGAAGCCGCCGGTCTCATTGGTGAAATAGAAGGCCCGCTGGTGGGCGTTGAAGCTCTCGGCGGCATCGGCGGCGGTAAAGGCGTGGGCGAGCGGCCCCCAGCAAAGGAGGGTGAGGATGGACACGAACCGGAGACAGGCCTTGCTAAAATGCGGGTTGGAGGGATTGGAGGACAGGGTTGACTGATTCATTGGCTGGGTTGAGCGTCGGGTTATTCTTCAAAACCGCACCCGGGTGTGCAAGCAATGGTTTTGATAATGAGCGAGCGGCATTGTTTTCTTGGGGTAAAGACGGTTTGCAGAGTAGCAAAGTTACTTTCCTTATTGGCCCACTTCCCGGGGGCGGGAATCCTTGGAAAACTCCTAATTTTGAAGGCAATACAGGGTGGCTGGGGCCTTGGCATGATCCTCGCTGATCAAACGCGACTGGCCATGATGATCAGTATACCATCGACAATATCCGCAGGCGCCGCCGTTGATTCCACCGCGGTTTCCCGGCCTTGCGCCGCCCCTAAATACTCGACATGGTGCGAAAGTTGATTAGTTTTACGGCACCGCAGGCTGAGGGTGATCAGTGCACCTGCCATCTCAGAAAAAAGCCAGATTTTATTGTCATCGAATGAAGTCGAATACGTCCAATAACGCCTTGAATTCCAAACTGTCGCGTTTTGTGTTGCCGCGGATCTGGTCCCAAAGAACCGGGGGCTGGGCCGCCCTGATGGCTGTCATCCTGGCCGCCTCGCTGATGGGGTGTTCGGCCAAGAAGCAGACGGCGTCGTCCGCCAAAAGCGGGCGGGGCGCAGGCGGTTTTGGTCCGACCGTGGTGGGCACGACCAAGGCGACCGAGGGGAGCATCGGCATTTACGTCACTGGGCTGGGCTTGGTGACGCCCCTTGAAACGGTGTCGATCAACAGCCGGGTGCAGGGGCAGATCGTGGCAGTGAAATACCATGAAGGCCAGGAGGTGAAAGCGGGCGATCCACTGATCGAAATCGATCCGGGTCCCAGCCAGGCGGCGGTGACGCAGGCCGAGGGCCAGCTCAAGCGCGATACGGCGATCTTGAAAGATGCCCGGCTGGATTTGGAACGGTACACTGAAGCCTATGCGAGCAACGCCATTCCCAAGCAGCAACTGGACACGCAGGTGGCCATGGTGGAGCAGGATGAAGGCACGGTGGAGCTGGACCATGGCAACTTGGATAACGCGCGGGTGCAACTGGGCTATTGTCACATTACCGCGCCCGTTTCCGGGCGGGTGGGTTTGCGGTTGGTGGATGAAGGCAACATGGTGCAGTCCAGCGGCAGCACGGCTTTGGTGGTGATCACCAAAGTGCAACCCATCACGGTGGTATTCCCTGTGGCGGAAGACGCCTTGCCAGACATTCTCGCCCAATGGCGCGCCGGCAAGACCATGGTGGTGGATGCCTTTGATCGCTCCCAAACCAACAAGCTCGCCACGGGTCAGTTAGAGGCCTTGGACAACCAGGTGGATACCTCCAGTGGCACCGTGAAGCTCCGGGCCATTTTCACCAATGAGGACGAGTCACTCTTTCCCAATCAGTTTGTCAACGCCCGGCTGCTCGTGCGGACCCTCGAGCACGCGACGTTGCTGCCCAATGCAGTCGTCCAGCGCAACACGGACGGCGCTTTTGTGTATTTGTTCAAGCCCGACCAGCCCGCGGTGCCGGCGGCCGGCGCGGCCGTGGACCCACCGGCCGGCGGCAGCGATGCTGGCGGCAGTGCTGGCGGCAGTGCTGGCGGCGCCCGTACCAACGGTTTGACGGGAACCGTGGCCATGCAGCCCGTCACCATCACCACCACCGATGGCAACGTGTATGCCGTGGAGGGGATTGAACCGGGCACCGTGGTGGTGGCGAACAATTTCAACAAACTGGCTGACGGCGCCCAAGTCACGGTGCGGCCGGCTGGCGCCGGTGCTGATCGGGGAAATGGCATCGGGACAGGGCAGGGCAGGCGGCACGGCGCCGGTGACGGCCAGACGGGGGGCACGAACGGCAGCGGCAGCGGCCACTGGCATAAAGACCAAACCAATTCCGCGCAGTGAGTCCCTCCCGTCCATTCATCATGCGGCCGGTGGCCACCGTGCTGATCATGTTGGCCGTGGTCCTGACGGGCACCCTGGCTTATTTCCTGCTCCCGGTCTCGGCGTTGCCCGAGGTGGATTATCCCACGATCCAGGTGGTCACCTTTTATCCGGGCGCCAGTCCGGACGTGTCGGCTTCGGCGATCACGGCCCCGTTGGAACGGCAGTTTGGCCAGTTGCCCGGGCTGAACCAGATGACCTCCATCAGTTCCGGCGGCAGTTCCATCATTACGCTGCAGTTCGAGCTGAACCTGAATATTGATGTGGCGGAGCAGGAGGTGCAGGCTGCCATCAATGCGGCGCAATCCTATTTGCCCGCCGATCTGCCGGCTCCGCCCATTTACAGCAAATCCAATCCCGCCGACGCGCCGATCATGACTTTGGCCGTCAGCTCCAGGGAATTGCCGCTGCCGCAGGTGGAGGATTACACCGACACCCGGCTGGCCCAGAAGATTTCCCAAGTGACGGGCGTGGGCTTGGTGACCATCAGCGGCGGCCAGAAGCCGGCCGTGCGCGTGCAGGTGAATCCCACCCAGTTGCTGGCTTACGGCATCAGCCTGGACAGTCTCCGCGCCACCCTGCAATCGGCGAGCGTCAATCAGGCCAAGGGCAATTTTGACGGGCCCCATCAGGCGTACGAGATCAATGCCAACGACCAGCTCCTGAGCAGCAAGGATTATCAATCGCTGGTGGTGGCCTACCGCAACGGGGCGCCGGTGATGCTCGCGGATGTGGCGCAGGTGGTGGACGACGTGGAGAACACCAAGTTGGCCGCCTGGCACAATGACACCCCGGCGGTCATCGTGAACATCCAGCGCCAGCCCGGCGCCAACATCATCCAGGTGGTCGATCGCGTGAAGAAATTGCTGCCGCAACTGCGGGCCAACCTGCCGGCCTCCATGGATGTCTCCGTGCTCACGGACCGCACCACCACCATCCGGGCCTCGGTGCGCGACGTGCAATTTTCGCTGATCTTGACGGTGGCGTTGGTGGTGATGGTCATCTTCCTGTTTCTGCGGAGCGCGGCGGCCACTTTTATTCCGAGCGTGGCGGTGCCTTTGTCGCTCATCGGCACGCTGGGCATCATGTATCTGCTGGGCTTCAGCCTCAACAACCTCACCCTGATGGCGCTGACAATTTCCACGGGCTTCGTGGTGGATGACGCCATTGTGATGATCGAGAATATTTTCCGCTACCTAGAGCAGGGCGAAAAACCACTGGCGGCGGCCTTGAAGGGTGCGGAACAGATCGGGTTCACGATCATATCGTTGACCATCTCGCTAATCGCCGGTTTGATCCCGCTGTTGTTCATGGGCGACGTTGTCGGCCGGTTGTTCCGGCAATTCGCCATCACGTTGAGCGTGACGATCCTG
>CAYTJG010000365.1:0-5735 GCA_964437865.1 uncultured Bifidobacteriaceae bacterium
CCGCCTGTTGATCGATCAGTTCTCTAATCGTCAATGGATGGTTGTTCATCTTCCGCTTTCCTTCGTGATCTGAAACCGCCAAATTCTGGTTCCGCCATGGGCCTGCGTCACTCGTGGGCTCAATCCCACCCAGACAACGTGCCATAATATGGTGTGCTTTGCATCATTACAGCAACAGAAATCGCTGCGGGATTATGCCGTCCTGTTTAACCAAAACGATGGAGGGGGCTTCGGGTATTTAACGATGCGAAAAGCATGCGATTGACGTTGCGCACTGTTGTAGACAAACCCACTGCGGTTGATCAACGTTGTGGCTGGGTTGGCGGATGTGCCCAGCGACTGGGAACCGTGGGGACCGGTGCCGGGAGGGGACCTTTGAGTAATTCCAAGCTGTGTTCGAAGGATTGCGCCAACTGGCCCAAACGCGCCTCGTCCAATACCGTCACGTGATCACCCGGCACGTTGAGGACTTTGACCCCCTCGGCAAACCATTGGCTAGTGCCCAAGGTGTTATCCAAGCGGCGATACGCATTGGATTGCCAGTCATCCTGGGAAACCAAGAGGATGCCGCGACTGGCCAACACTTGCAGTCGGTGGCCTATGGTGGCCTGATGATAAATTCGCTCGATAATGGCCCAAGGCACATGCATGCTGAAATCTGCATTGGCCTTGAATTTGAGCTGGGAAGCCAGTTCTTGTCGTTCCAAATGGACCCGGCGCCGGCTCTTGCGCCACAAATAGCCCAAACCCTGTTGGCACAACCGGCGTAAATGCGCCTGCAGCCAGGCCGTCCGCAGCCATCTTGACGAGGGCTGGGCCATCCAAGTGTCCAGCATCAGCACCGCCTCCACCTTCTGGCCGCCGCGCTGTAATTGGTGAGCCACTTCAAACGCCAAACGCCCGCCAAAACAGTGGCCGGCCAAAACCAGGGGACCCGGCAGTTGATGGCTACGGATCTGAGCCACGTGCCAGGCAGCTAATTCCTCCATGGTCGGCAGGGCGGCCAGACGTTTCTCCGCCGAGGCCTTCAGCGCCGCTTCTGGCAACGGCACCACCGAGGCGTACAAGGCCAAGTCAGACTTGATAAAATGGCTGAGTTTAAATAGACCCAAGCTGCCTTCGTCAATCAGGAGGACCAATTGCACGCCCGGAGTCGCTCCGTGTAGCTGAATGAATTCTGGTTTCTTTTCCTGGGGGCGCGGCCGGGCCAATTCCGTGGCCAAATCGCGGATGGTCGGATGCTGAAAGAAGGCCCGGACCGGCAAATCGAATTGAAACTGCCGCTGAATTTCGCCGGTTAAGCGTATGGCGAGCAGGGAATGGCCGCCGATCTCGAAGAAATTATCGTCGATACTCACCTGTTTCAAGCCCAGAACCTCTGCCCAGATCTTGGCGAGAGTGAGCTCGGTGGGCGTGCGAGGCGGGGCGTCGTCGCGTTTGGCCGAGGCGAATTCAGGCTTGGGCAAGGCCCGGCGATTGATTTTGCCGTTGGGCGTCAAGGGCAAGCGCTCCAAGGTGACAAAGGCCGCCGGCACCATGTAATCGGGTAGCTTGGCCTTGAGCGCTTGGCGCAATTCCGCGGCGTTCGGCTGAAGGGCTTCTTTGGGGATAAGGTAGGCTACCAGCCGCTTGTCGCCCGGTGTGTCTTCGCGGGCCAAGACCACCACCTCCCGCACTGCGGGCTGCTCCCTCAAGGCCGACTCAATCTCGCCCAACTCGATTCGAAAACCACGAATCTTTACCTGGCCGTCGGCTCGGCCCACATATTGGAGGTTGCCGTCCGGCAGATAACGGGCCAAGTCACCGGTTTTGTAGAGCCGGGCGTCAGGTCCGGTCCTAAATGGGTCCGGAACGAATTTTTCGGCCGTCAGTTCCGGTCGGTGGTGATAGCCCAAAGCGAGGCCTGCTCCGCCGATATACAGTTCTCCGGTGATGCCCACCGGCACCGGTTGCCGGAAGCGATCCAGCAGGTAAATGAGTGTATTGGCGATGGGCCGACCAATCGTTACCATTCCCCCTGATTGGCGCAAGGCGCAGGTCGAATAGGTCGTGGTTTCCGTCGGACCATACAGGTCATATACTTTGCGAATTGAACCTTGGTGGTAGAGGTCTTCCACCAGGGATTGCGGCAGAGGTTCGCCGGCCAAGTTTACCGTTATGACCGACGCGGGCACGCCGTGCAACCGTATCAGCTCGGCCATGGCTGAGGGCACCGTGTTGATTAGGGTCACTTCCTTGGCCGCTTTAAGAGTTGGCAATTCCAAGGCATTCCTGGCCAGGACCACCTTGCCTCCGTGAGCCAGGGTGACAAATAGCTCAAAGATCGACAGATCAAAACAAATCGAAGTTGAAAACAACACCCCGGCGAGCTCTGCTCGCGTAAACACCGTGGGCGCCCAGTGGGCAAAAGCCACTGCGCTACGATGGGAAATGGTCACTCCCTTCGGCCGGCCGGTGGAACCGGACGTATAAATGACATAAGCTGGCTGTTCCGGAGCGGCGCCGCTGGAAACATTGGAGGTGTCTTGGGCGCCAATTTCGAGCCCGTCGGCATCCAAACGTACCGTCCGGTTTCGGAATGAGGGCAAGGCTTTATCTAGCGACCGGCGCGTCAGCAACATCATTGCTTCGGAATCTTCCAACATGAAGGCCAGACGATCTTTCGGGTAATCCGGGTCCAAGGGCACATAAGCGCCGCCAGCCTTGAGAATGCCGAGCAGACCGACGACCATTTCCAGCGAGCGTTCGACACATATTGCTACCAGCGCCCCAGGGCGCACGCCAGCCGTTTGGAGGTAGTGTGCCAGTTGATTGGCCTGGCGGTTGAGTTCCTGATAGGTCAGGCGTTTAGCCTCGAAAACCAAGGCGGTCGCCGCCGGCGTGCGGGCTGCCTGCCTTTCAAATAATTCATGTAAACAGCGGTCCTTGGGATAAAACATTTCCGTTTGGTTCCAATCGACCAGCACTTGTTGGCGTTCGGACGCGGTCATCACCGGTAGCGCCGCGATCTGCCGCCCAGGCTCGGCCACCATGCCCTCCAGCAATGTTTCCCAATGTCCCAGCCAGCGTTGAATCGTGGTCGCATCGAACAAATCGGCGTTGAAACGGCAGTTGATTTGCAGGTCTTCGCCGGAATCGGTGGCCTCGAGGTTCAGGTCGAAGTAATTGAAATGCTTCGCTGGAAAGACCACGTCCGAGTCGGGTAACCGTAAATTCCGGGGCAAATTGCTCAGGTTGAAGACCACCGGTATCAGGGGCACCCGGTCGGCGTCGCGCGGCAGCTTCAGCTTTCTGACTAATGAGCCAAAGGTGTAGCTCTGGTGGTCGTGCGCATCCACAATGAGACCGCCGACCTCCCGCAAATAGTCCGCAAAGGGTTTCTCGTCCTCACATTGGCTCCGCAGCGGCAGCAGGTTGGCACAGTGCCCTACCAGGGAACGGCTGTTGGCGCTCCGCTGGCCGCCATCGTTGATCTGGCCTGCGGAGGGGAAGGCCACAACCAAATCGGACTGGCCCGTGAGACGATGAAGCCAGACGTTCAAACTGGCCACCAGATAGGTGAAAAAGGTGCAATGTTGGCTGGCGGCGGCTTGCTTGAGGCGACGATAAAGCCGTGAGGCGATCACCCGCTGCTGATTCTCGGCCCGATAAGTCTTCCGCCCAGGTCGCGGCCGGTCAGCCGGGAGTTCAATCGGTTGTGGTGGGGGTGCAAATTGGCGGAGCCAATAGGCCTCCGCTTGGGCGACTGCCGCACGATTCTCTGGCGATTGTTGCCAGCCAAGGTAGTCGCGGTACTGCAGGGGAAGACCAACGTCGGCGGGAACCTTCTGGACCGAGGCAATATAAAGCAGACTCAACTCGCGGAGCAGAACACCGATCGACCAGCCATCGAGCACGATGTGGTGGGCATTTAAGAGCAGCACGTGGCGGCCTTCGGGCATTCCAAACACCTGCGCGCGCAGCAAGGGGCCGCGTGTGAGATCAAATACGAAAGAATCCTCATGCGCGATGGCCCCCGCCAGGCTGGCTTCGGCTTTCGCGGTGCTCTCCGCGGCCAAATCATGGCGGGCAACCTGCAATCGCATGCTGGCGTGAATCTCTTGGCCGGAGCCATCGGGAAGAAAGGTGGTCCGGAGAGCGTCATGTCGGTTCACCAGTTCCTGAAGCACTTCGGACAAGGTATCGAGGCGGAGTGGGCTGCGAACGTGGATTGCCAGAATTTGGTTATAAGCCGAGGAGGCCTCCGGATCCGAACTGGCGGCAAGCCAAAGTTCCATCTGCGCCTCGTTCAAGGGCAAAATTTCACTAGTCGCTGCTTCGGTCGCGGTGACCGGACTGCCAGAAACGGAACGTTCCGCCGGTGAGAGATCAGCAGTCCGCTGGATCGCCGGAAGAGTTGGCTGGGCTTTTGCCGCCACGGGCGTGAAAGCAGGGGGCTTGGGGGGCACTAAAGCCAATTCTGCTGGTTGCGTAGGCTGGTGTGCCAGAGCCGGGGCTGATTGCGGTCTGGCGGTCACAGTGAGGCCGGCCATTTCGGATGCCCTGAAGGAAACTGATGTTTCCGGCTGCGGCACGGAATTGGCCCGCTGGTTTTTTTCTAGAAAACGCGCCAAGCGCTCCAAAGTCGTAGTATCTTCAAGCAATTGACGGAAGGGAACTTGGACGCCAAATCGGTTGGTGATGAGCTGGCTGGCCTGAGCCAGTAGTAACGAATCAAAGCCCAGTTCAAAGAAACTTACGGTAGTCTCGGTGGCCGTCAAATTGGCACCCGACAATTGATGAAAAAGATCCGTAATTGCTTGTAGAGTTGTCGGTGTACGCAGGATATTGACGTGGGCGCCCGACTTCATTTCCTCGCTGGCAGGCGCTGCGAATGAGCTGCTATGCCTGGTGGTTTCTGAATCCAGACGGGTCGCTGTTTGCGTGCCCGCCAGTGCGGCGGCCAGATTGCTTGCCGCCGCTGCGGGTGGCCGCGGTTCAACCCAATACCGTTTTCTCTCGAAAGGATAAGTCGGCAGAGTGATGCGCTGGCGCTTTTCATGACGATGGAAGGCCCACCAATCAACCGTTTGTCCGGCCAGCCAGAGTTGGCCCAACGCCTCCAGCAGGGCGGCTGTCTCATCGCCTTGAGATGCTGAAAACGAAGAGAGAATGGTCTCGTTGGAGGCTTTTCCGGCCTGTTGTCTTGCCATCGGGCTCAAGGTCTGGCCCGGACCCACTTCCAGCAGGACATACTCCGAATTCCGCAGCAATTCGCCCACGCCATCGGCAAACCGGACCGTTTGGCGCAGTTGGCTGGCCCAGTACTTCGGGTCGGTTGCTTCCTGATCGGTGATCCACCGGCCAGTCACGTTCGAAACGAACGGTTTGGTTGGTTGGTGCAGCGTGATGCCTCGTAATAGGGCCGTTAACGGCTCAACGACCGGATCCATCATGGCGGAGTGAAAGGCGTGTGAGGTATGGAGTCGGCGCGCCGGCACACCTTGGCTCTGGAGGCGTGCTTCAAGTTCATCGATGGCTTCAAAAGGGCCGGAGACGACGCAGAGGGTAGGCGAGTTAACCGCGGCGAGGGACAAACGATCCTTCACGAACGGTTGGATCTTGTCGGCGCCCAATCGCACTGCCAACATGGCACCTCTGGGTTGAGCTTGGACCAATTCCGCCCGCTTGGCCACGATCCGCAAGGCATCCTCCAAGGTGAAAACCTCGGCCAGGCAGGCGGCCACATACTCGCC
>CAYTJG010000366.1:0-5711 GCA_964437865.1 uncultured Bifidobacteriaceae bacterium
AAACCGTGAAGGGCATGGCTGGCAGCGTGGCCACGGCCGCCGCCTTGCGCGCCTGGGCACCGGGCTTCTTGGCCGGATTCGCCGCCCCCGTGTTCCGCGGCACCACATTGCAGATCAGGTTGCCCATGGAACCGGGTTTGATCTTTTCCGCATCACAACTGATGGCCAGATCCAATCCCGCAGGGATCTCGGACACGTTGGTCAGCGTGAGACCCTCGGGCGGGTTATCCAATTCCAACTGGAACCGGTTGGAGAAATTTCTGGGCGTGCTCACGCGGATGTGCGCCAGGCCGCCGGCGGGTATTTTCACCGGCGTGGCGCTGATGATCTTGAAGGCATCGCGCAGGAATGGCCGCTCCTGACCGTTGACCACCACGGCGAGTGCCTGGGCCGGCACCAAGTGACGGTAGAAGAAGGCTTGCATCAGGTCATCGGCGGGGGCGGCGTTGTTGGTGACCTTGTGGCCATCAAGCCAGGCGTGGCCCTCGAGGGAGAGGATCACCGGGGCGGTTGTGGGTTCCGGGGGCGCTTTCAAGGTGAACTGGGCCTTGTCCTGGTTGGTGCCGATGGTGGCGCCGCTGAGGGCAAATCCGGGCGGCGCGTTCTTTAAATCGAGCGTGATGGCATTGGTGAACCCGTCGCGTCGCAGGGCGTAAACCGTCAGCGATGCGCTCATGCCGGTGCGCAGGCTGACGCTCGAGGGGACGACCCGCAGGGCAAAATCCGGGCGCGGCTCGCTCAGCCGCAGGCGATACGTAAAATCCGGACCGCCCTGGCCTTCCGTGTCGCGGATATGGAGGAAATAAGTGCCGTTCGCCGGCAGCGTGTTCGTGAGATACGAGTCCGCGTGGAACGTATTCAAGCCGGTGCCCTTGTCCTCGTAGTCGTCGTTGAACGCCAGTTGTTGGCCCGTGGCGTCGGTGAGCCATAGGTAGGAATCGAGCGGCGAATCGAGCCGCCGCGCCGAGACTTCCGCCACAATCCGCTGTCCGGCGTGCCCCTCAAACTTGAACACCTCCGCCTCGCCTGCGTGGCTGATGCGGCCGTTGATGATGACCGGCAGCGCCACGCTTTGCGCGGTTTCCGCGGAGTGATTGCCCGAGGTCGCCACGCATTCCGGCAGATCGTCCACTGCAAAGGGGACGGAATTGAAGGCCTTGGCCGGCAGCGTGATCACGTCGGGCCGGGCCGCCGTGTTGTCCATCGTCAGATTCGTTTCCGTGAGATTCCAGCCCGTGAGCGCCACGCCGGTCTTTTCGCCCACCCGTCCGCCCAGCGGGAAAATGCTGGTGATGAAGGGTAACTCGCCGAGCGTGACCCGGTAAACAAAGTCCTCCCGCCCGCGGAAAACGGAGTCATGAATTTCCACCGTGTATTGACCATCATGCGGCACGGCAAAGTGCAGCACCGGGTCGGGCTTGAAGCGGTAGCGTTCGGCGCTGGCCACCTCTTCTCCCTTGGCATCGAGCAGGGTCACGGTGGCCTCGAACCAGCCGGGCACGGCGTCGGCCAGGTACGGAATCAGCACGCGCGCGCTGACGGAGATGATCAATTGCTGTCCGGCCAGGGCAAAGAAGTGATAGCGATCCACGCCGCCGGGCATGATCTGGCCGTTGATGGTGACGGGCAGTTGGACCTGCGCCTCGTGTTTGGGCGTGCCGGTGAGGGCGGGCGCGCCGCCGATGCGTTCCAAGTATTTGTCGAGATCGGGATTGGCCGGTTTGGCGGCGGCCCGGCTCACCTCGGGCAGCGAGCCCACGCAAAAGCGCAGCGGATTGGAGATGGCGTTGGAACTCACCAGCCGGATTTCCCGGTCGCCCGGCTCGGCGTCCGCGGCGATGGCCACCTTGAACGTCACGGTGTCGATCATCGCCGGGTTGGCGGTGCGGTTGGGCGGATTGCGCAGGATCTTGGCGCGGAGGGCGTCGCGCTCGCGGGCATCCTCCTCGGTCCAGACGTTGGTGCCGGTGGTGGGAAAATGGTTGCGGCGCGCCGTCTGGAACTTATCGAGCAAGGCCTTCAACTGGTCACGCAGATCGTTGAATTCCTTCTGTGGCATCGGGCGGCTATGGTCCAGGATCGTGGTGGTGATGCCGCTGCCGCTCACCAAGGCGGTGGACGCGGAGGTCAGCGCCTGTCCGCCCACGGTGATTAGAAACGTGGAACCGGTGCGTCCGCCGGCCGGGTAGACATAGGCGAGATGGGGGCCGGCTTGGCCCAGAGCATTCCAGGCCAGGCTGCACATTGCCACCATCAGGGCGCCCCGCAGGAGTTGTTTCAGGCGCAACAGCTTCACGCGGACATGATCTCCTTGAGCAGACCCGCCGATTTGATGCCGTCGGTTTCCTGGGGCATCACAAAGGTGGGCGAGCCTTCCGGGTTGGGCAACTTGGTGGTGGCCGGGATGCCGAGTTGGGCATAGATGCTGCCGATGAGATCGATGGGATACACCGGGCGGTCCTTGACCTCCTCGCCCTTGGCATCCGAGGCGCCGATGACCTGGCCGCCCTTGAAGCCGCCGCCGGCGAGCACGGCGGAAAACACCTTGCCCCAATGGTTGCGGCCGCCGTTCCAGGGCGCCTCCCACATGACCTTGGGCGTGCGGCCGAATTCGCCGCCCCACCACACCACCGTGCTGGCCAGCAGGCCGCGCTCGGCCAAGTCCTGGAACAGTGTCGCCATGCCCTTGTCCATCTCGGGCAACTGCCGGCGCATCGCCTGGAAATTCTCCTTGTGCGTGTCCCAGCCGGGATAGTTGATTGTCACGTACGGAATGCCGCGCTCCACCAGCCGCCGCGCCACCAGGCACGACTGGCCAAACTTGGTGCGGCCATAGCGGTCCCGCAATTCGGGTTTCTCCTGCGAGAGATCAAACACTTTGGCTCCGTCGCCCAGGATCATGTCGTAGGCCGTGTTTTCCGCCTGGGTGTTGGCGGTCACCTGCGGATCTTCCGGCAGGTCCTGCGCCAGCGCATCCAGATGATGCATCAGTTCGCGGCGGTTCTTCTGTCGTTGATCGGTCACGCCGGGCTGGATGACGCCTTCCACGGCAAAGGGGGTTTGCGCCGGGTTGCCGCCGGTGGCAAAGGGCTTGTAACGCGGCCCCAGAAAACCGGCTTCGTCGAACCGTCCCTGCGGCTCCGTGAGCACCACGTACGGAGGGATGAGCCCCTTGTAGCCGGCATCGTAGCCGCGCGTGAGCGCGACGACCGCCCCCACGCAGGGGAACACAATGCGCCCGCCCGGTTGGCGACCCGTTTGCACCAGATACGAGGCGGTTTCATGCCCGTTGTTGCCATGCGTCATGCTGCGGATGATCGAGTACTTGTCCGCCTGTTTGGCCAGCAGCGGCATCAGCTCGCCGATGCGCATGCCCGGGACGTTCGTTTCGATCGGCGCCTTCAGCGGGCCGCAATAATCCGCGCCGGCCTCGGGTTTGGGATCAAAGATATCGGTGTGCGGCGGTCCGCCCCACATCCAGATTTGAATGACGGCCTTGGCGCGGGCGTTGGGCGTGGGGGTGGCGCCGAGCGCGCGGAAAGAAAGGTGATTGGCCAGGACCAACCCGCTGGTGGCAAACAAGGCGCGGCGGATGGCTTCCCGCCGGCTGAGGCGCGGCCGTTGCTTTTCGAAGTCCAGATAGTATTCGCTCATAACAGGATTGGATTTAATGCCGGTAGAGAAATTCGGTGGTGTTCATCAATGCCCAGGCCAGGTCCACGGTGGCCTGCTTGCGGGGAATGCCGGATTGAAAATAATTTTCGGCCGCGCTCGTCTCTGCCGCTGTGGGGAAACGGGACAGAATGCCCAGATACATGCCAGTCACCACGTCGGCCGGGGGGCGGTTGGTGGAGGTCTGAAACGCAATCATGCGGGACGACTCGATTTTGCGCTGCATCACGCTCGAGTTCAGTAACCATTGCTTTTGCGCGGCCGTCAGGTGGTTGTTGCGTTCGGATGCCAACCCGGTGTCCCGGGGCGGCCGGCCGAACAGCTCCAGAAACGAGCTGGTGATGCTGCCATCCGGCAGCGCGATGGAGCGCAAGTCGTCTGGAATGAACGTGTACGGCTCGGGAATGGCGCTGGAATAGAGTTCGTTGGTTCCCGTGATCTGGTCCAGTGCATCGATGAGCACTTCGGCATCCAGCCGCTGCAGCGGGTAGGAGGCGAAATTGGCCGCCGCTTCCGGAGTGCCGCTCTTGGGCAAGGAGGCCAGTTGGTAGGTCTTGGAATTGAGAATCAACCGGTAGAGCGCCTTGAAATCGTAGCCCGAGGTTTGAAACTGTCCGGCCAGATAGTTGAGCAGGGCCGGGTTGGAGGGCGGATTATCCGTGCGGAAATCATCCGGTTCCTGCACGATCCCGCGGCCCAGCAGCCAGTACCAGGCGCGGTTTACGACCACCTGCGCGAATTGCGGACTCTTCACCAGCCAGTCGGCAAAAACCACCCGCGGGTCGGTGTCCGGCGAGAGCGTCACGCGCGTGCCGTCCGGCAGCACCGCCGGCCGCGGCGAGCCGTTCAACGCGCCGGCATTGGTGGAAACGGGGTTGAAGAAAACAATTTCCTCTTTCCATTCGGAGGTGGATTTGTAGCCGACGTTGGAAAAGAAGGCGGCCAGTGCGGCCACGTCGTTGGACGGCCAATGGTCCGCCCGCTCGCCCAGCAGCGTGAGCGCCACCGTGCGCGCAATGCCGGCGGGCGTGCGCGTCTGCATGGCGCGATAGAAATTCACCGGGGGCACCTCGAAATTGCTGCCGCTGCTCGTGAGCAGGTCGCGGGCAAACTGGTCGCTGGGCTGGTTGGTGCGGAAGGCGTCGCGCAGCCAGCGATGGTAGCTTTGCGCGGCATTCGGCCAGAGATTGATGGGAAATTCCGCCTTGATACGCAGGATGTCGCCCCAGCGGAGCGCCAGGTAATCGGCGTATTCGTCGCGTGCGAGCAGTTGCTCAATCAATTTGCCCCGCTTGGCCGGATCGCGGTCCAGGATGAACCGCCGCGCCTCGAGGGCGGAGGGCAGGGTGCCGATCACGTCCAGGTAGACGCGCCGGATGAAAACGGGGTCGGAGCAGAGTTGGGCCGGGGTCAGGTTCAGTTCCTGCAGCCGCGCGAACACCAGTTCGTCCAGCTTGCTGGTCGGAGTGACGGCGCCCGGATTCTCGAACGGCGTGGCGGCCCGCAAATTCCCCGGCAGCCACCCCAGGCACAGCAGCAGCGCGCCAACGATCAGCCGGCGGGCGGAGGCAAAATCATTCGAATGCCCACCTTTTCGGCCACGGACCTCAAGACTGCCTGCGCACGACTTCATTACTCTCTCAGACGCAGATTCCATTCCAAAAGCTTCAGAAAATCCAATACATTTCTTGTCATACATAGGGCAAAATATGATTAGTAACATGCCGTAGCAACGACTTACATCAAAAGCGGGGCTTGTAACTATTTGTGGAGATGGCGCGTCGTATGGGGTGATGTCGTTACTTGTTGCCACACCTATTCAGACGCCGGAGCGGATGGCCGCCGGCGCCAATCGGGGCCGCTTGGTTGCCTGCACCGTTGAGCCGCAGGCGGGCGAGTCCCTGCCGAGTCTTTGCGAGCGGCTGGTGGTTCAGTTGAGGGCCGCGTCCGCCACGCCGTTGCACCTGCTGGCCTTCGGCGATTGCCGGGCCAGCGCCGCCGTCACCACGGCGTTGGTCCGCGCCGGCGGTTGGCTGGAT
>CAYTJG010000367.1:0-5685 GCA_964437865.1 uncultured Bifidobacteriaceae bacterium
CCCAGGACTTGCTTTTTGACCAGCCGGTTGAGAAAGGCTTTGGCCGTGCGGGGGTGCCAGGAGGGGTCGCTTTGTTGCAGGACCGCGATGATCTCCCCCGCCGAACAGGGGCCTTGTGACCAGACAATTTTCATGACTTCCCACTCGGTTTCCGAAATTCGCGGCACTTCACTCATAAAGGTAAACTAACGATTAATTTTGTAATCTTTAAGAGATTACATGGTTAATCGATGGCGGTCAACCGAATATTTTTGGAAATCCTGCGCTGCGCGGGGGGGGATGAACGAAAATTCTTCTTTGTTCAACCGCACAGCGGATGTGTTTTGGGTGGGGCACAGCACTCCGTGCGCGCCGCGAGCGTAGCGTGGCGGTTTGCAGACCTTGACGATCACGACAGAACAGCGGCGTGTATGACGCGCAGCGGAGCGGGCAGAGAGTGATTTCTGGACGGTGTTTTGGTTTGGCTTGAGCGCGGCGGTTGGCAGGCGCGGCGCGCTCGGAGAGACGCGCCCTACCAAGGACGACCCTTGCGCCCTCGACTCCTTACGTCGTCGCCTACAATCCCGTTTCCGGTTGGGCCGATTTCAACGGTTGAAAGTCGGGGCTTGAATCGCGATACTGGCGGCCATGTCGTTGCCTGCCGATTATCACATGCACACGCCCCTGTGCCGCCATGCCCAAGGCGAGCCCGTGGATTATGCCCGCCGCGCCCTCGAAATCGGCCTTACGGAAATCGGCTTCAGCGATCATTCGCCCATGGAGCGCGACGACTTTGACAATTGGCGGATGCTCGACCGCCAGCTCGATGAATACGTGGCCAAGGTGCGGCTGACCCAGCAGACCTTTCCCCAACTCACCATCCGGCTCGGCCTGGAGGTCGATTTTTTGCCCGGCCAAGAACTTTGGATCCGCCGATTAGCGGAACGGCATCCGTGGGATTATTTCATTGGCTCCGTCCATTACGTCGCGGATTCATGGGATATCGACAACCCGGCCAAGCTCTCGGAATGGAAGAAACGGGACGCCTTTGAAGTCTGGTCCGCGTATTTCGACCGGCTAACGCAGGCGGCCGGCTCCGGTTTGTTCGATATCATCGGCCACGCCGATCTGCCCAAGAAATTTGGCATCCGGCCGGTGCAGGATTGCCGGCCGTTGTATGAAAAATTTCTCGATGCTGCCGCCACTGCTGGCTGCGCCATCGAGTTGAACACCGCCGGCTTGCGCAAGGATTGCCGCGAAATCTATCCCTGTCCCGAATTGCTCGCCATCGCCCGCGCCCGGAACGTGCCCATCACGTTCGGCTCGGATGCCCACGCGCCCGGGGAAGTGGGACTGAATTTTGCCGAGGCCACCGCCTTGGCGCATCAGGTGGGGTATTCGGAAACCCGCCGCTTCCAGCAACGTCAGTATGAGTCCGTCCAGTTCTGAGTCTCCCAGCAGCGCTTCGCGGTCCGGCGCCAGGCTTTTTGCCCTGGTGTGCGTGCTGCTGGCGTTGGGCACCGCCGCCCTCTATTGGCCCATCACGCATCATCCGTTCATTCACTTTGACGATGACGACTACATCGTGGGCAACGTCCATGTGACCTCGGGGCTAAGCGCCACCAATTTCGTATGGGCCTTCACCACCAGCGATCAGGCCAACTGGCATCCGCTCACCTGGCTTTCGCATCAAACGGATTGCACGCTTTTTGGCGTGAACCCCGGCGCGCATCATCTGGTGAACTTGTTATATCACGTGGCCAACACGCTCCTGCTGTTTGTCTTTTTCCGGCGTGCTACGGGGGCGATCTGGCGCAGCGCGCTGGTGGCGGCGCTGTTTGCCTGGCATCCCATGCACGTGGAATCGGTCGCGTGGGCCTCCGAACGCAAGGATGTGCTGAGCACCTTTTTCTGGCTCTTGGCCATGCTGGCGTATTTGCATTACGCGCGGAGCGTGCCCGGCGCCGCGCCGGCGGCGGCCCGGGGCAGGGGACGGGCCGCGGCTTTCTATCTGGCCGCCCTGGCCGCTTGCGCCTGCGGCCTCATGAGCAAGCCGATGGTGGTGACGCTGCCCTGCGTGTTGCTGCTGCTGGATCTGTGGCCGCTCAACCGGATGGCCGGTTTCCAATCCGGGTATGAGGCCGGTGAAGCGGTGGCTTGCCAACCGGTGTCCGTGGTGCGGTTGGTGGTGGAGAAAACCCCCTTTTTTGCCTTGGTAGTGGCGGGCAGCCTGGCAACGTATCTGGTGCAATCCGGCGCCGGGGCGGTGGCCGGATTGCCGCTCGGGGAACGCCTGGCCAATGCCGTCCTGGCGTATGCGCGGTACACCGCCAAATTGTTCTGGCCGACTGATCTGGCCATCGTTTATCCGCATCCAAGTCACTGGCCGGTTTGGCTGGCGCTCTGCGCCGTGGCACTGCTGCTGGTGTGGACGTTTCTGTGCGTGTACCACTGGCGCCAGGTACCGTTTCTGGCGGTGGGCTGGTTCTGGTTTCTGGGCACGCTGGTGCCCACCATCGGCTTGATTCAGGTTGGCGCCCAATCCATGGCGGACCGTTACACATACATTCCCAGCATCGGGCTGTTTCTGGTGGTGGTCTGGGGGGTGGCGGAGTATTTCGCGGCCCGCGAGAGCCGGCGAATTATCCTGCCGGTCCTGGCCGGGGCGGCCTTGGTGGGGTGCCTGGGCGCCGCCGTGTACCAGATCGCCTTTTGGCGCGACAGCATTCCCTTGTTCCGCCATGCCATTGAGGTAACCACGGATAATTACGTGGCGGAAAACTGTCTGGGCAAGGCGTATGAATTGACGGGCGATACCGACCATGCCCTGGCCTGCTACGAACTCTCCGTGAAGACGGAAGCTCGTTTCCCTTACAGCCAGTTCAACCTGGCCATGGCGCTCCTGGAGCGGGGCCACACCCCTGAAGCGCTGGCACACCTGGAAGTGGCCGCCCGGCTGGAGCCGCGCGACCCGGATATTCAGTACGATCTGGGCATATATTTCTCCCAGCACAACAGTTGGATCAATGCGCTGGGCTGCTTCAGCAATTCCCTCTCCGTGCGCCCGGACTATGCGCCGACGCAACTGGCCATGGGCAGCACCTTGGCGAATTTAGGGCAGGCCGCGGGTGCGGCGGCACATTTGCGCGAAGCCTTGCGACTGGATCCGAAATTGTTGCCGGCCAAGACCAATCTTGACCGGCTGCTGACGGCCCATCCGGAAGTACGCTGAGCCGTGGCTGCGGTCCGCGGCCCGGAGCGCGGCCGTCCTCGGCCGCTACGGCGTGATTTTGAACCCGGCATTCTCTGTCAACCACGCCGCGAAACGAACGGCCGCCTCCCCAGCGCCGTCGGCGCGACAAACGAAGCGGAAATGAGTTCAAACTCCAGCGGAGCGACCTGACCGAGAACCCCGAAACGGATTGGATTGCCGCAAGAAGGTGCAAAGGTCGCAAAGTCCAAAAGGGACGCTGTTCAAAAGGAGGATGGCAAACGGGGGAACCCCCCCCCGAAGAGCACTCGTCACCTCGGGGCCTACGAGGAGCGCTTGGTGGCTTAATGGCGCGAACCCCAGTTTGACGGTCCTGGAACGGAGGTGGCGGCGTTGCGGGTTGGCGGAGCGTGGCAAGTTGGCGAAGGGGCTGTGGGCACGCGGGCCGAGCAACTCTCGGCGCTCCGGCTAGCGCTTGGCGGTTCGAGCAGCACGTTTCCGGGGGCGGGCTTTGCCCCACGCCGCCAATTCCTCGCGGAGCACTTCCAGCGGCAGCCCCACCACGTTGCTATACGAGCCGGAGATTTCCGAGATGAGCATTTCGCCGGCTTCCTGAATGGCGTAGCTGCCCGCCTTGTCCAGCGTATGCACCCGGGTGGTGTATTCGCGAATCAAACCGGGGGCCAACGGATGAAAGAGCACGTCCGTGCTGACAGCAAAGATCCGTTCCCGGTGCTTGCGCAGGTGGATGAGGCTGACCCCCGTGACTACCTGGTGGGCGCGGCCTTGCAGCCGGGAAAGCATCCAGCGCGCCTCGGGCAGGTCGCGCGGCTTGCCCAGGATTTCATTGTCCAGAAAAACAAGCGTGTCCGCGCCCAGCACCAGGGCGTCGGGAATTTGTTTGGCCACGGCAAAAGCCTTGCGGTGGGCATTGAGCTGGCAAACCTCGAGCGGCGAGAGATGCTCGTGGGCTACTTCAGTGACTTTTCCCGGCATGACTCGGAAGTTCAAGCGCAATAACTTGAGCAGTTCCGCGCGTCGGGGAGAAGCCGATGCCAGTATTAGCGGCGGCAGTTTCACGCATTTAATTTACCAGATCCGGCGGTGGTGTCGAGGGTCAGGATTCCGGTAGGGCGCCGCGGAGGAGCACCTCTCCCCGGAGCGCCGAGCATCGCTCGGCCCGCAAGCCATGGATTTTTTCATTAGCCCGGCGTTGGGCGCCCTCTGTCCGGCCGGTGCGGAGTTCTGTTTTTTTGTCGCGACGGTCAAACCCGGGTGCTAATTAATAGGGCGAACGATCGAATGCAGGATGCCCCCATTCAAAAGCTGTTGTTTGTTTGCAGTCGCAACAAGCAGCGCAGTCTCACCGCGGAGAAGCTCTTCGCCGGTTTTCCGTTGTATCAGGTGCGTTCGGCCGGCACGCAACCGGGGGCGCGCATTGTCGTGACGGAAGGTCACCTGGGCTGGGCTGACGTCATTTTCTGCATGGAGAAGTCCCATTTGAATCGATTGCGACAAAAATTCCCCGAGGCGTTAGCCGGTAAGCAGGTCATCTGTCTGCACATCCCGGATGATTTCGAATTCATGCAAGCCGAACTGATCGACGAGCTGCGGGCCAAGCTGGCTCCGCACGTCACGCTTCCCGGATGAATCCCAAGACGCCCGACCGGGGCTGTCGGCTGGGAGCAAGCGCGCCCTGGCAGCCTGCGGAATTAACAAGGGAACGCCGCGTGAGGGCACGCGGCCTGCATGATTTCCCGGGAAATCGCGACCTTTGTAGGCCCGGTGCCCTCACCGGGCGTTTGTTTCAACAGCTAGGTCGCTCCTCTGGAGCGTGAAACCAGTTTCGTTTCATTGTTACCAATAGGCCGCGCCTACGGCGCTGGGATGGCGTTTTGCAAGTCGCTGTATGCGAGGGTGCAATGCCTGATCTGAGCATAATCATAGAAGACCCAGGATAATGACCCGGGAAACGAATTCCATTCTTCCGAAATGGGCTTTGACGGGGTTACGACCGTACCATGGGCTGGCGGCGCCCGATGCGCACGTTAGAATCTTAACCGGTAGAACATTTGCGCAGCGCTGTTCAACGGAACGGAGTAGGGCGAGGTGGCGGTGCCGAGATCGGTGTAGGGACCGGTCACGGCGGGTGCGGCCTGAAGTGTGCCCAGGGGCCAGGTCAGGATGAGGTTGGACCCGGAGCGCGAGGCGGTCAGCGAAGCACTGCCATAGACGCCGGCCGAGTAGTGAGCCGCGATTTGGGACGCGGAGAGGCCGTAATTGTAAATGGCTGCGCCGCCGATGCCGCCCGCGAATTGTTCCTCCAAGCCGCTGGTGGGATATCCCGCTTGATGTTTCCAACGCCCGCGCGCGCCGATGGCCCACCAGGTGTTGCTGATCGAAATCGAACCGGTGCCCGGTTGCGAACCCTCCAGGACACCGTTGCGATAGATGTTCCAATTGGTCCCGTCATAGGTGCCCGCCAAATGCACCCA